>NZ_JBHSED010000005.1:0-269633 GCF_042651945.1 Cohnella boryungensis
CGCTGTAATACTTTAATTATACAGCAAAGAAGGTACTGCTCTCTCAATGTAATTGAGGAACGTTACCTTCTTTTAGTTGAAAGACTTTTTCAGTGGCCTCGACCCCATCAGGTCTCCCTTTTTTTCAACGATTCAACCCATTGGCGCACCGCCAGGGAAGGTTGAATGTCATACTCCTCCTTGAGCATGGCGCAGAGCTGGGCGTACTTGATTCCCGCCATGCCGTTGTCCCCGTTGTCCGCATGATATTGCATCGTCAGAAAATACACTTCCTCGGAGAAGGGGTAGCGCTGCTCCATCAGCCCGTAAATCGCAAGCGTCTCCTTGCGGAAGCCGGCTGCTTTCCACATCTCGCTTATGGCCAGAGCATGATTGTACCAGAGATCCCGAAGCCTCTGCCGCTCGTTCTCGGCCCAAGCGTAATCGTTCTCCGCGAGAAAATCTCCCGTATACTCCTTCAACCAGGCCACATGGTCGTCGGCGGTTTCCGGCGTCAGCTCCGGCAGGGCTTGGTAGGCAAGCTCCCACTCCTGCACATCGTAACGATTGCCGCCCAGATCCAGATAGTAATCGCTGCCGCTATTCGTCAATCGAATCGTCAGGCCGGCGGCTTCAAGCGATTTGCGAATCTGATACACCGTAGTGTAGAGCTGTGTGAAGGCTTTCTTATATTCGCTGTTCGGCCATAGCAGTTCCAGCAAAATGTCTTTGCGAACGGGCTGATTCCGCTTGTACACCATATAGGCGAACAGCTCCTGAGCGCGAACCGTCCGCCAGGCGAAAGGTTCCGATTTTCCATACTCGATGGTTAACCGCTCGAAGCAGCTGACCTTTGCCATCGGAGGCTCGGAGGAGGTGGGTCTGGACGGCTCGGTTAGCTTTAACCGTTCTACCGTTCGCGCAAGCCTGTCCGCGTTCACCGGCTTGAGGATATAGTCCAGGGCGGCCAGCTCGAAGGCTTTAATGGCATATTCGTGGTAAGCGGTGACGAATACGATCTGGATGTCTCCGTTCAGACGGTGGACCTGCTCTGCAGCTTCCAGGCCTGAAATCTCGGGCATGTCGATGTCGAGAAAAGCGGCATCGGGCTTTAACTCTTCTATGCGCTCTAGAGCGTCGGACGCACAGAGGAAGGTGCCGACGATTTCGATGCCGCCGATTTTATCTAGCTGCCGTTCCAGATCCTTAAGCGCCAATCCTTCATCATCTACTAGTATCACTCTCATAAGGCTTTGCTTTCTCTCCTTGATTGAAATGCAAGGTATGCTGTCGAAATGTTACAACAGCCGACATATATTTGTTTATCGGCATTTGAAAACTTATTAATAAGCCCATTAGGTGGATGAATGTCGCTTATTTTGATCGTACGCAATAAAATATCGGAAAACCATTCAGAGAGAATGGGCCGCAGCCTCGATCTGCAGCAGCCCGGAGCCGACGGCCTTCTTGCCTCCGGGAATACGAAGGGCAGATTTGCGCAGGCGAATGCCAACCTCGGTCGCCGTCAGCTTAGGCCGAATGGCTCGCAGCAGCGCTGCGGCGCCCGTTACATGAGGCGCGGACATCGAGGTGCCGGACTCGCGGCGATAAGTTCCGTTCAGCCAGGTGGAATAGATGCTGACGCCGGGCGCGGATAAGGAGATGCCGTTGCCCCTGCTGGAGAAGCTGGCTGCGCGATTGCTCCTTGTCGTTGCCGCAACGGCGATGGTCTCCGGATAACGGGCGGGAGCTTCGATCAGCGGGAACGAGGCTCCGAAGTTGCCTGCGGATGCGACGATGACTGCGCCTCGGCGGCGGGCTTGCTGAATGGCTTTCCGCAGCAGCGGACTGTCGCCGCCGAGACCGAAGCTCATGTTCATGATCCGTACCCCCCGGGCCAGGCACCACTCTATTCCCTCCACGATGTCCGATACGAACCCCGACCCGGACGCGTCCAGCACTTTCACGGCGTACAGCTTTACCTTGGGAGCGACGCCGTATATTCTGCCACGCCCCGTCGCTGCAGCGATCCCGGCAACATGAGTGCCGTGTCCGTTGTCGTCCGCATAGGATTTTCCGGTTATCGTATTGACGCCTCCCGCGATATCGAGATCGGGATGCCGGGCAATCCCGGTGTCAAGAATGGCAACCTTCACGCCGTTCCCGAAGGCTGCGGCCGGCCATATCCGGGGAGCCTTTACGCGATTGATATTCCAGGGTACGCGCGACTTGACGAAGGTCGACTGTTGCGTTGAAGCGGCGTATACGGAAGCCTCCTGCAAGCCATGCGCCCTAACCTTATGGTCTCGCTCGACGAGGGATACGCGGGGGTGGGCGCTTAACGACTTCCAATCATCGCCTCTGTCGGCATGACAGCAAATCATTCGCAGGGAGTCGATTTTCTTAATAGGGCGAACGCCTGCAGCGGAAAGCTGCCGCAGACAGCGCCGATAGTCGTGCGGGCTGCGAAATACGATGTTTCTGCGTTCGGTGCGAATGGATGGTTTTCGCTTGACCGAAAGGGCTAGCTGTCTTGCCAACGCGTTCATCTTATGCCTCCATTTGCGGGTCTTGCCCCTTATTCTGTTGTAAGGTATGGGGGATTTGGGTATGAGGTGCATAGGGAGCAAAGCACATATTTTCTCATGCGGGGGAAATTGTAAGAGGGAAGGATGTGGAATGATGGCGGGAGGCGGAAAGATGATTGTAGGATTGCCGAAGGAAGTCAAGAAGCAGGAATACCGAGTTGCGCTTACGCCAGCCGGCTGCGAGATGCTCGCAAAGCAAGGCTGCCAAGTCGTCGTCCAGCGCGGAGCGGGAGAAGGCAGCGGGTTCGCCGATCAGGAATATGAAGCGGCCGGAGCGCAGCTCGCGGAAACCGCGCAGGAGGTTTGGTCGACAGCCGAACTGATTGTAAAAGTCAAAGAGCCGCTGCCTGAAGAATTCGATTATTTTCGTCCGAACCAAATATTGTTTACCTATCTTCATCTTGCGGCCGCTCCGAATCTGGCGCGCGCGCTCATGGAGCGTCAAGTTGCCGCACTGGCCTACGAGACGATCCAGTCTCCGGGAGGCGGTCTGCCTTTGCTGACGCCGATGAGCGAGGTGGCCGGACGCATGTCCGTCCAGGAGGGGGCCAAATATCTGGAGGCGTTTCAGGGCGGTCGGGGCGTGCTGCTGGGAGGCGTTCCGGGTGTGCCCCCTGCGGAGGTCATCATTATCGGAGGCGGCATAGTCGGAACGAACGCCGCCAAGATGGCGCTGGGGCTAGGAGCCGAGGTCGTCGTGCTGGAGAAAAACGGAGACCGAATGCGTTACCTGGACGACGTCTTTCAGGGGCGGCTCAGAACGCTTACGAGCAATCCTTATAATATCGCGAACGCCGTTCGCAGAGCGGATCTGTTGATCGGCGCCGTCCTTGTTCCAGGGGCCCGCGCTCCCCGGATCGTAACGGAGGAGATGGTCAGGACGATGAAGAAGGGCGCGGTGATCGTAGACGTCGCCGTCGATCAAGGAGGTTCAATCGAGACGATTGACCGCGCCACGACGCATGAGAATCCGATCTATGAGAAGCATGGCGTCATTCATTATGCGGTAGCCAATATGCCCGGAGCCGTTCCGCGCACCTCTACGCTCGCGTTGACGAACGTGACCATCGATTACGTGCTGCAATTGTCTGCGAAAGGCTTTCAGGGCGCGGTTCAGCACAATCCGATGCTGGCCCTCGGCGTGAATGCTTACCGGGGAGCGATTACCCATCCTCAGGTGGCGGAGGCCGTTGGCGCTTCCTACACGAAGCTGGAAAGCTTATGGTGACATGAAAGCCCCCTTATGCACATACGGATGGGTATAGGCATGGACAAAAGGGGGAAAAGAGTCGATGAAGGGCCCTTTGGAGAGATGGTGGGAGCGACTGCAGTTTACGCTTCTTTTTCTGGCGCTGGCCGTATTTGTGCATGGCTTCTTCGGCTGGTTTCATGAATGGCTAAGCCCTTCCGATCCCTACAAGATTCCGGCAGGGCGGGCGACTAAAGTATTCCAAGCCGGAGAGGCGGGAAATTCCACGGCTTCTCCCGGGGATCGCTTGCGTCTGTTTTATTGGTTAGGGGAATGAAGGCGAATAAGGAAGGAAATGAAGCCCCTCGCGTTGAAGTAGAATAGAGTCCGGAAAGCTGCGGATCGTGCGCCGACGCGCAAGGGAAAGGACTCATCATGGAACTGAAGAACGGGCTGCGCTCCTATCTCGAATATTTGTCGGATGTCAGGGGCGTGTCCCGTACGACGGAGAAAAGCTATCTAGGAGATATCAACGATTTTCTTGCTTTTCTGGAGGAGCGCGGCGTGCGGCATGCCATGGAGATGAAGCCGCATCACTTGACCGCATACTTGAGCAAGATGCGGACAGAAGGCAGGTCTAATGCGACCATTTCGCGGAGAATCGCGGCGATTCGTTCCTTCTGCAAGCATCTTGTCCTTCAGCGAGCGATAGATTACGACCCCGCCTTGCAACTGGAGGCACCCAAAGCCGATAAGAAAACCCCGAGGACCATAAGCGCCGCTAAGTTGGACAAGCTGCTTGAGCAGCCGGATGTCGGCCAATCCATGGGCCTGAGAGACCGGGCGATGCTGGAGCTGCTGTACGCAACCGGCCTGCGCGTATCCGAGCTGGTCGCTTTGAATGTGGCTGATGTTAGACTGGACATGGGATTTTTGCTATGCTTGGGAGCAGGGGGACGGGAGAGAATGGTGCCCATAGGCTCCGGCGGCCGGACCTGGGCAGCGAAGTACATACAAGGTGCGAGGCCCGAGCTGCTGAACCCGGGAAGCAATGAAGAGGCCTTGTTTCTCAATCACCTCGGCACGCGGCTTAGCCGTCAAGGCTTCTGGAAGATTCTAAGGAAGTACGCAGGCCAGATCGGCATGGAGATCACGCCGCATTCAATCAGGCATTCCTTCGCCTGGCACCTGCTTGAGAACGGCGCCGATGTTCGCGCCGTTCAGGAAATGCTGGGGCATGCAGGTTCGGCGTCCGTTCAGCAATACCTGCCGGCGATCAAGCCGAAGCTAATGGAAGTGTATGAGCGCAATCACCCTCGCGCACGAGCGGACAATTGACAGCCAAGACCTTACAATACACTTGCATCGAGGAGAGGAATCCATTTATGGCTTATCAACGAGTGACGGTAATCGTTCTGGATAGCGTAGGCATCGGCGAATTGCCGGATGCCCAAGATTACGGGGACGCCGGCGCGCATACGCTTGGACATATCGTGGACAAGTCGCCGGAATTAAAGCTTCCCAACCTTCGGCGAATGGGCCTTGCCAACATTGCGCCTTTGGGCCAGTGGCAGCAAGAAGAGAACCCTACCGGCTATCACGGCAAGATGGCGGAGGTTTCAGTCGGAAAGGACACGATGACCGGACACTGGGAGCTGGCCGGACTTCGCATCGACAAGCCTTTCCGCACCTTTCCCGACGGCTTTCCCGAGGCTCTGCTTCGCGAATTCGAGGACCAGACGGGACGATCGGTTATCGGCAACAAACCGGCCTCCGGAACCGAGATCCTCGACGAGCTGGGCGAGGAACAAATGAAAAGCGGGGCATGGATCGTCTATACCTCGGCGGACAGCGTCTTCCAGCTGGCTGCTCATGAAGACATCATTCCTCTGGAGGAGCTGTACAACGCTTGCCGGGTTGCCCGCAGGCTGACGATGAAGGACGAGTTCTCGGTAGGAAGGGTAATTGCCAGACCTTATATCGGGAAGCCGGGCTCGTTCCAGCGAACGCCGAATCGGCACGATTACGCGGTGAAGCCTCCGCAGCCGACGGTGCTGAATGGGCTCAAGGCGAAGGGCATCGAGGTGGTGTCCGTCGGCAAAATCAACGATATTTTCAGCGGGGAAGGCATTGCCCGTTCGAATTCGACAAAGAGCAACGCGGATGGAATTGCCGTTACGATCCGGGAGCTGCAAAAGGATTTCTCGGGATTCCTATTCACAAATCTGGTCGATTTCGATTCGTTGTACGGTCATCGCCGGGATCCCGAAGGGTACGGGCGAGCGTTGGAGGAATTCGATCTCGCCCTGCCTGACATTCTTGGCGCGATGAAAGAGAGCGACCTGCTGATCATCACGGCCGATCACGGGAACGACCCGACTCATGCCGGAACGGATCATACGCGCGAGTACGTGCCCTTGCTGGCGTGGAGCCCGGGCTTCAAGGGCGCGGGCGCTCTGGCCGACCGGACGACCTTCGCGGATGTTGCCGCGACGGTCGCGGACAACTTCGGCGTGGAATTCAAAACGCATGGCACAAGCTTCTTGCAATTGCTGAAATAATTCAGGGGATAGAGGAGAGGTTCAGTTGGTACAAGCCATTACAAAACCGATGATCGAGGAAGCGGCATCCTTCATTCGCAGAACGACGGACGTCCAGCCGGAAATTGGATTGATTCTGGGCTCCGGGCTAGGTGTACTGGGAGATGAGCTGGAGGACGCGGTAACGATTCCGTACGAGGATATTCCCCATTTTCCGGTTTCCACCGTGGAAGGCCATGCAGGGGAATTGCTAATCGGCAAGCTGCAAGGACGGAACGTGATTCTCATGCGCGGTCGATTCCATATGTACGAAGGCTACGAGCCTGAACGCACGGCTTTGCCGGTCAGGGTCATGAAGGCTTTGGGCGTAACGACGCTTCTGGTTACGAATGCCGCCGGCGGCATCAATCTGGACTTCGCGGCGGGCAATCTGATGCTGATCTCCGACCATATCAACTTCACGGGAAAAAATCCGCTCGTCGGTCCTAACGACAACGCGTTGGGCGTGCGCTTCCCCGACATGTCGGAAGCCTACAGCAAGCGGCTTCGCGGCATTGCCAAGGAAACCGCCAAGGAGCTGGGCTTCGAGCTGAAGGAGGGCGTGTACGTAGGGCTGCTCGGCCCAAATTACGAGACGCCGGCCGAAATTCGCATGTTCAGAACGCTTGGCGCCGACGCGGTAGGCATGTCCACTGTATCCGAGGTCATCGTGGCGCGGCATTCGGGGATCGAGGTGCTCGGGATTTCGTGCATTAGCAACGCGGCGGCGGGAATACTTGACCAGCCGCTATCCCATGAAGAAGTGATGGAGACGACGGAACGCGTGAAAGAACAGTTCTTGTCGCTCGTTCTGACGGTAATTACGAAAATATAAAACAAGGTCTGTCATTTGGAAGAAGCTTGCCCCTCGGGTGCGGGCTTCTTTTTTGTTGTCGCAATTGCATGGGATACAGCTTGGCTTTATTTTTCAGAATGTGTTCATTTCTCAATGATATGATAGCGTGGCATATCATCCTTGGCGTAAGACATCTTGCTGTGATATTCACGATAGGGGAGGCCGAGCCGCGAGGGACATAGCGCATAATTTCGGAAAAAAGTTGAGCGCGATAACCGCGCCGACGTTGACTAAAAATGATGAGGTGAAATTCGTAAGATGAAACAGTTGAGAAAGCCGCTCTATTTGTTTTTTGCGTTTGTATTAATGCTCAGCATCGTGATCTCTTCTTCTTCGCTCACCCGGGCAGAAGGCGGCGTAACAGACAGCGTATACGGGGATCCTGGCATGAGTCTAATGAGCATTGCCGGTCAGGAAATTACGGAAACGTTGATTACAAGCGCGAAGCTTTATGATCAGGAACCTGAAGTAAAGAGCGATGGGAGCATTGAGACAAGAGGTAACGAATTGCAGAACATTCGGCCAAATATCAATAATCGGGTTGCGATCGTATTCGACTGGGGACTTCCCAACGACACGCATTCTTACACCGATGGTGCCACCTATACGTTCAACCTTCCGGCTGAGTTCGCAATCCCGGGCAAAATGACGGGGTTGCTGACCGGTGGTGTTGGCGAATACGAAGTAGGGACGGACAGGAAGGTTACCTTTACATTCAACGATAGTATTCTGGGCCAGCAGTTGAGCGGCAGCTTCTATGTTTGGGTGTTTTTCGACAAGGTTAACATGGGAGGTAGCACGGAGCAAAAGATTAATTTCTCTTCCGTCGGACAAGGGATAATTGATGTCAACTTCGCCAATACGGCTATGGACAAGCTCAAGAAAACGGCGCAAGCCAATAAAAATAACTTCAACTCGGATGAAATCGTATGGACGGTCGATTTCAACCAAGGAGAAAAAACGATCCAGAACGCGGTGCTCACGGATACTCTTCCGCCCGAGCTGACACTGCAAGGCAACATTCAGATTTGCCCGCTCGAAGTCCAATTGGACGGCACGGTGAAGGTGGATGCAGCAGCGCCGTGTACGACGGCGGCAGCGTTTCCGGTTAATCTGGGCAATATCGACAAGGCGTTCCGGGTCACGTATACGACGGCTGTTAAAGCGCCGACATCGGCGCCGTTCAAGAACGTCGAGTTCGCGAATGCGGTCAAGCTGACTGGAGACAATGTTCCGCAGCAAAGCGATATCGGCAAAGCGACGATCAGCTTTAACGAGCCGCTGAACAAGTCGGGACAAGACAGCGCGTATGATTCGAAGACGCAGACGATCACCTGGAATATTCAATACAACTACAATCAGCAGGCAATAACCCAAACGAACGCATGGGTTAAAGATACCTTCGATGCGGCCAATAAGACTCCGCAGAAGGTCGTCGACGGCATAGTAACCGTCTACGAAGTGCTGATCGACAGCAGCGGTCATGGCACGCGCGGAAGCGTCGTCGATCCGGCGAATTACACGCTGACCGGACTGGGGACGGATTTCGACGGCGGGTTTAACCTGCATTTCAACGGTCCGATTACGAAGGCCTACGATATCGAATACAAGACGCAAGCCCAAGATCGTATTTACAAGGACGAAACGGTGTCCAACACAGTAGAAATGGCCAACACTACACCTAAAAGCGGCTCTAAGGACATTAAAGAAGTCATTTTCGACAAAAGCGTAAGCGTGGAAAACTTCAAGGACAAGACAATTGAATGGAAGCTTGTCATAAACAAGGATGAGAAGGCGATGGCGGATATCGTCATTGCGGACGACTACACGGGAAGGCATATGAAGCTGGACCCGACTACCTTCAACGTAACCGGTCCTGATGCCGCCCAATTTGTAATCGAACCCAACACGGGAGATCTCAATTACGAGAGCGGCTTTAAGATCAAGCTGAACCCAGGCGTGACAATTACTAAAGAGCATGTGATTACTTTTACGACTACGTTTGATCCTACAAGAGGCATGCCGACAGGCAATGTGTATAAGAACGAAGCGACCATCGACTGGACGGAAGGCGGAGTTGCTCAGACTCCGATCATGAAAGAAGCGGAAGTCGTTCCACAGAGTTATACGCTCAATAACGGCAACAAAAAGGGCGAATACAGCGCTGCAGACAAAACGATTACCTGGACGATCGACGTCAACTACAATCTGCACGATATTCAAGAAGCGATCATCAGAGATTCCTATACGGGCAACCAGGATTTCGTAGACGGCTCTCTGAAGGTCAACAAGCTCGTGCTGAATGAATCGAATAACGCTACGACACTCGGGGCTCTGGTTACGATCACTCCTGGACAATTCCAGTTGAATTCGGATCGCAAGGGCTTTGAACTGAGGCTGGGCAACATTGGCCCGAATGCTTATCGCATTGAATACAAGACGACACTGGATGTGCCATACCCGATTGTAGGTAACTACTCCAACAATGCGTCTTTGCAAAACGGTACGACATTGCCTTACCTGTTTGAAAAATCGGCTACAGTGACGCCTGCGCATGGTGGCGAGTATGTTACCAAAACGGGCACTCAAGAAGGTCAATCCGATCTTGCTTCCTGGAGGGTTACCCTAAATCCGAGCCAATCCTATATTGCAGCCGGTTCGGTTGTGACGGATACGCTGTCTGACAATCAAATTCTGCTGGCGGATACGTTAAAACTCTACAAGACTGTATTGCCGGATGACAACTCGGGCAACGTTTCGGTTAAGGGTGGCTTGGTTGATAGTGCCGAGTACGATTTAACGGTAACCGGGAATACCTTTACGATCACGTTCACGAACGTTGTTAAAACGGCTTACATTCTGGAGTACAAATCGTTTATTAATGCCGATAGTGGCGATCGGATCAAAAACAAGGTAGAGTTTGCAGGACATTCCTCTTCGGTCATCGGCAGCGGCAACCAGCAAGGCGTTGAAGTTGTATTGGCTGGCGCTGGTGGCGGAGCATCCACCGGTAGCGGGAAATTGAAGATCGTCAAGACGGACGATTTGAATCAGCCGCTGGCCGGCGTTAAATTTGAGCTCTACAATTCGAGCGGGACGACCCTTCTAGAGACGCTGGTTACCGATGCAAACGGAGAAGCGGAAACATCTAGAAACTATCGTTATAACAAAAATACGAGCGGATTGCCTTACAAGCTTAAAGAAGTGTCGGCGCCAAGCGGATACTTGATCGATCCGGATTACGGGACGGGAACAGGCAAAAGCATTCTGTTTCAGGACCCTGCAGTATCGTTCAATATTGTGAACAAAGTCATTCGCCAAGGCTTCGAGCTGGTTAAGGTGGACGCTGCCAATGCAGCGAAAAAATTAAAGGGAGCGACGTTCGAGCTACGTGATTCCGGTAATCATGTCGTTGACGTGCTGACGACGGGGGATGACGGTAGAATCGCGAAAGGCGATCTTCCGGCAGGCAATTATACCTTGGTCGAGACGGCTGCTCCGACCTTCTATGAATTGGACGCAACGCCGATTCCGTTTACGATTGTGGCCAACCAAACTGAGATCGTCAAGCTGAACAAGACAAACGTTCAGGGCACCGGCGGCAAGCTGGTTCTCACCAAGGTCGATGCCAAGGATCATAACACGCTATTGTCCGGGATCGAATTCGAGCTTCGTGATTCTACGAACGCTGTGATCGATCAAGGAACGACGGATGTCAACGGCGTCATCGAATTTACAAACCTGCCTTACGGCCTCTACACGTTGGTAGAGACAAAAGCGGACGGCTACGTGATCGAGAAAGCCGAAACGGAAGTCTCCGTTCACCAGCCTACAACGATGGTGATCATTGAGAACAAGGAAAATGATCGCTCAGTAAAATTAACGAAGTACAATGACAACAAAACACTGGCTCTTCCAGGCGCGATCTTCGAGCTGAGAGCACAAACCACGCAACTGGATACGAATATGAACTTCGTATACGAAGTTGTAACGGGCATCGATGTGTCCATGCTAACGACCGATGCGAACGGCGAGCTGTTCCTTCCGGACCTGCCGGTCAATAAGTATCGGTTGGTCGAAACCTTTGCGCCGAACGGCTACCATTTAGATAAGACGCCGGTTGAGTTTGAGATTAAGAAAACTCAAACCACAACTGTTCTCGTTGAGAAAACAAACGTCAGAATATCTGGCGGTGGAACTCCGGGTCCGGTAGATCCGGGACCAGGACCATCTCCGAGCCCATCTCCGAGCCCGGAACCGACACCGACACCGACGCCGAGCCCAGAGCCGACGCCGAGCCCGGAACCGACATCAAGTCCGGAACCGACGCCGAGCCCAGAGCCGACGCCAAGTCCAACGCCGTCCAAGGAAATTGAAGAAAAAACGCCAATCGACACTCCGGTTAAAGGCGAAGTCGATGTGCCGGAAGGCGGAAAAACAACGGTTGTCAAACAGCCGGAGCATGGGAAAGTAACCGTCACGCCTGACGGAAAGTGGACTTATACGCCAGACAAAGGCTATAAGGGCAAGGATTCCTTCACAATTAAAGTGATCGACAAAGACGGCAATGAAGAGGAAATCTTGGTGGAGATCGATGTCGAGGACGTGCCGCGCGGCGGTGTCGACACGGACGGCAAATCTCCTGCCAAAACCTTGCCTAAGACAGGCGAAGACAGCCCGCTGCCTCTGCAGCTTTCAGGCGTAGGTCTCGTACTCTTGGGGATCGTCTTCCTCAACCGCAAGAGATTGTTTCCTTCCAAAAAATAAACCAAATTAGAGAGAAAAATCTATGAAACCTGCCGAGATTCGGCAGGTTTTTCCTTGCATTTTGAGCCTTTTTGGGGTATTCTTTTAATAGAAAAGCAAGCTCGATAAATGGCAAACCTGTCGAAAGGCAGGGACGCAAAGCTAGAGGGCCTTCCCTTCTTGAAGGATGGCAGCCAGCTACCGAAAGTCTAGGCTTTTTTTGTTTTATACGAAAGCTTCACGATAACGGCAAACCTGCTGAAAGGCAGGGACGCAAAGCTAAAGGGCCTTTTCTTCCTCGGAAGATGGCAGCCAGCTACCGAAAGGGGTTTTCCCGATGTTGAGAAAAACAGGCAGAATGTTATTGGCCGCGATGGTTTTACTGGCCGCACTACCAACACTGGCATCCGCGAATGCGGGAAAGACGAGCGCTGAGCTCGATAAATCGGCTGTAGAGAAAGGCTCGATCGGCATTCGGTTGGGCAAGACGGATGCAATCGTGAAAGCCAAGGTAACAAAAGGCTCTGCAAGCTATACATACACCTTGACTCCGAACCAGGCTGGACGGACGTTCTGGTTGCCTACTCAGATGGGAGACGGGGAATACGAAATTGCCGTCTTGGAGAATGTCAGCGGCAATAAGTATCGGGCCATTCTTTCGGAGAAAGTCGCCGTGAAGGTAGCGAAGGTTACCGATGTCTACCTCAATTCAGTGCTCAATCTCGACTGGCAGGACGCTGACAAGGCCCAGGCCAAGGCGAAGGAATTAACGCGCGGCATTGAATCGGATGAACAGAAGGCTAAGCTCATCTACAATTACATCGTCGAAAGCGTTCGTTACGACAAGGAGCTGGCACGAACCGTAACCTCAGATTATGTACCGGATATTGACGCGACGCTCAAATCGGGAAAAGCAATTTGTTACGGATATGCTACGCTATATGCGGCAATGCTGCGCAGCTCCGGCATTCCAGCCAAGCTGGCCATGGGAAACAGCAAGCTGGTTGACGAATATCACGCTTGGAACGAAATTTATCTGGACGGCAAATGGGTCATCGTCGATACGACGGTAGATGCAGGACTCGCCAAAGGGAACAAAAAAATAACTTTCGAGAAAAAATCGAGCGATTATGATGCAATCAAATACTATTAATCTGCTAGGATGATAGCAATAATAAAGCCGGGATCGTTTTCTGATCCCGGCTTTTTGTTTCATGAAAGATGAGCTATTCTTCGGTTTTGACGGCATGAACGATCAATCTGTGGGTGGGGTTAACTAGCGGCTCGCAAGTAATTAACGTAAGCATGGCATCCTTTCCGTCGCTTTCCAATACGGAAAGATCAGTCGGCTCCACGACCTTGATTTCCGTTACGGTATAAGCGGCTTTGCCGTCTTTAAGCCGAATGTCGATTCGATCTCCGATTTCCATTTCGTTTAGACGATTGAAGAGACGGCCTGTAGTGCGTGCCCTGTGTGCGGCGATGGCCGAATTGCCGACTTCGCCGATCGCGGCCGTTTCCTTGAGATGACCGGCGCCGACTTTCATATTCTGCATCGTAGCGCCCTCCAGCACGGGCAGCTTCAGATCGATCTTGTCGATCTGAATAATGGCGATGGCGCCTTCGTCGACGGTCTCCTCTTCTTCCGCATTCGCAGGAACGTTCGCGACGGCCGCTTGTCCTGCCGCGCTACCGTCGAAGACAGCCGAGAGCCGGTCGTACTCCGAGCGTATTTTTGTTTGTTTGGCTGCCCGTTCAGGGCTTTGCTCCAGAGAATCGAGAAGCTGCTGCTGCTCCCGATCGTAAATATATTCACGAACTGAAGGGAACGCAAGCAGAATAACGCCTGCGACAATTAACACATAGGCAAAGATTTTGAATTTCATTTTATTCCTCCGTATCATTTCAATAATTTACCATATACGTATTTCTATGCAGGGAGGTTCATCCATGAAATAATACTCGTAGCAGCTGAACAAAAACTATACATAGGCTTTGTAAGAAATAATGCGTGGCGGCTGTACAGAATTTGTTCAGCGCGTCTTGTTAAACTATTTTTGTTTCAGACCTATAGTTATATTGGATCAGAACCGATATACTCAACTATAGTTCCCATAGACTAGTTTAATGGGTCTTTTGTATTATCTTGATTGGCTTTTTGGAAAAGGGGTATTTTTTCTCATGAGAATATCGTCAATCGTTCGCAAATATTGCCGAAAGAGCATCGTTGTGTGCCTATCATTGACTATGCTTACGGGCTGCGGCTTTTTTGGAGGGGAGAAGAAGGGGGACGAGCAAGCTGGCAACCAGTCAGAAGTCGTTCGCTACGAGGGCCCAATGAGCAAGGTTCTCCCCTACGTATACACGGCCCGCAAGGAATTGTCGCTTACCTTTAACGGAATGGCCGATAAGCAGACGATGGAGAAACTGCTGGATGAGTTGGACAAGTTCAACATTAAGGCTACCTTTTTCGTACCGGGCATGCGCGTGGCGGAAGAGCCGGATATCGCACAATTCATCGTATCCAGGGGTCATGAGATTGAAAACAACACATTAAGCCGACTGGACATGTCGAAGCTTAGCTACACGCAAATTCACAAGGAAATTCAGCTCAGCAATGAGATTATCAAGAAGGAAACCGGGAAGCTGCCCCGTTATTTGCGCACCAGATCGGGGGATTATACCGACGACGTCAGGCTTGCGGCCGCCCAGACGGGAATGGAGGCGGTAGTCGTATACAGTCTGTTCCTGCACAATTGGCAGGGGGAGACGGATGCAGACAAGCTATCTTTCGTAAGGAAATACATAACTCGCGGCGGAATTATTACGATCGACACCGAGGAGAACAGCGATCTTGTCGAGGAGATCCCGATTGTTGCACAAGCTGCCAAGGATGTCGGTTATGCGCTCATTCCGTTAAGTGAATTGATAGCTCATGGCGGCGAGCGCAAGCCGCTGGAGCAGATCGCAGGTTACGACGATATCAGAATGAATATGGACTACACCAACGAGAAGTACAATCTTATCTACGATGTGGTAACGGATGAGAAGAAAATTACGCTGACCTTCGATGACTGGGGGACAGATTATACCATTACGAAAATATTGGACATTCTCGCGGAGAATGATGTTAAGGCTACATTTTTCCTGAGAGCCAAGGGAGTCGAGGGCAATCCGAATCTGGCAAGAGCGATGATCGAGGAAGGGCACGACGTCGCGAATCACTCCTATTCTCACCCAGTCGTGACGACACTTACGCCTCAAGAGCTTCAAGAGGATGTCGTCAAAGCGCATCATGTCATTACAGAAGCAATTCAGCAAAAGCCGACAACGCTTTTCCGTCCGCCTACGGGGGAGATCGACGATACAACCGCGAAGGTCATAGCCGCAATCGGCTATCCCGATATTGCTTTATATGATGTTACTACATTTGACTGGGATGTTCGAAACAGCGCCGAGGATATCGTCAACAAAATCATGAAGCAGACCGAGAACGGAAGTGTTATCCTGCTCCATATGCTAGACGATATTCATACGATAGAAGCCTTGCCGATCGCAATCAAGCGATTAAAGCAGAAAGGCTTTACCTTTGTGAAAATGGCGGATCTTATCGGTTTGAAGGAATAGCGGAGAAATGGGTGAAGTTGATATGGACTTATATGAGCGGATTGCTGATCGGCTGGATCCGATCGCGGTCGTTGGCCTTGGTTACGTCGGATTGCCTCTTGCAGTCGCTTTCGCCAGACGAGCGGAAGTCATCGGGTTCGACTTGAACACGAAAAAAATCGAAGGATATCGCCAGGGAATTGACCTGACCGGTGATATCGGCGATGCGGCGGTAAGAAACAGCACGGCATTTTTTACGTCGGAGACAGAAGAGCTGGAGAAGGCTCGTTTTTTCATCGTGGCCGTTCCGACACCGATTCAAAGAGGCAATGTGCCGGATTTGCACTTTGTCGAGAGTGCAAGCCGAATTGTTGGCGGCAAGCTAAGGGCAGGATCGATCGTGGTTTT
This sequence comes from Cohnella boryungensis, assembly GCF_042651945.1. Classification (NCBI taxonomy): domain Bacteria; kingdom Bacillati; phylum Bacillota; class Bacilli; order Caryophanales; family Paenibacillaceae; genus Cohnella; species Cohnella boryungensis. Next base: position 15,952 of record NZ_JBHSED010000005.1, read on the forward strand.
CGAATCCACCGTATATCCCGGAGTGACGGAGGAGCTTTGCATTCCGATTTTGGAGGCGGAGTCGGGTCTACGCTGCGGAATTGACTTCAAGGTGGGCTACTCGCCTGAACGAATCAATCCCGGAGATCGGGAGCATCGACTGGAAAATATCGTGAAGATCGTTTCCGGTATGGATGAGGATACACTCAATACAATTGCGAGAGTCTACGAGCTTATCATCGAGGCCGGTGTCTATCGGGCTGAAAGCATCAAAGTTGCTGAAGCGGCCAAGGTGATCGAAAATGCGCAACGAGACATCAATATTGCGTTCATGAACGAGCTGTCGATGCTGTTTAACCAGATGGGGATCCCAACGAAAGCCGTACTTCAGGCGGCCGGTACCAAATGGAACTTCCTTCCCTATAAGCCGGGTCTGGTCGGCGGGCACTGCATCGGAATTGATCCTTACTACTTGACTTACAAGGCCGAAGACGCCGGCTACCGTTCCAGAATCATCCTAGCCGGAAGACATATCAATGACGGGATGGGCAAATATGTTGCCCAGAACATCATCAAGACGCTTGTTAAGCTGAAGATCGACGCATCAAGCGCAAGAATCGGCTTCCTCGGATTGGCGTATAAGGAAAACTGCGCGGACATTCGCAACACAAAGGTTACGGATATCATTCAAGAATTGAAGGATTACGGGGTAACGCCAATTGTTGCCGATCCATTGGTGGATCGCGAGCAAGTGCATGAGGAATATGGCATTGAGCTTGTCGATATAAGCGATATGAAGGAGCTTAGCGCAGTTGTCGTCGCTGTGCCTCACCAGCAATTCGCCGAGATGAGCAAACGAGAGTACGAGGAGATGTTCGCGGCGGGCCGAACGAAAATTCTGATCGATATTAAAGGGGTTTACGACAGAGCGGATTTTGAGGACAGCGGCTTCTACTACTGGAGCCTTTAACGATCAGTTTGACGGATTGGAGACCGAATCGTGTTCAAGAAAAAGAAGAAGCGAATCGAGGAAGTGCTGACGGTTCAGAGAGGGGACAGACGTACGTTATCGAACGTACCGGACCCGGATAATATTCGTATTTCCAATGACCGAAGAGGCATCAAGGGCGATATGGATCACGCCGCCACCGATGCTTACGCACAGGAACAGATGCGTATGCTCAGCTTGCGTTACGTAGCGGAGTTCGAGGTGCTTATCGTACCTGCGCGAAGGAAAAAGCGGCACGCCGTCATAGGGCGTTCCGTCGATATCTCGTCGACAGGAATATTGGTTACGCTGGATAAACCCAGCGACAGCTTCAAAGTGGGCGGCAAGGTGAATATTCGCTTCCAGATTCCTCCAGGCGCTATGCCGGAAGGCTTTGAGCTGGGAGTCAACACGCAAGCAACCGTAATCCGCAGCTTTACCCGCGAGGTTGACGGCGAGGAACGCCTGATGCTCGCCTTCGAATTCGAGAAGCCTCTGACCGAGTACTTTCAAAGAAAACGGTGGGGCTATTCCGTCTACATGGCCAGCGGCTTTCTATTTGTCGCCGCCCTGTTCGTCATGCTCATGCGAGTGGAGAGCGTCATTTACTTCAAGTATAATTTCGTGCTGTACCTCTACAGTCTCATTGCCGCGTCCTTTCTGCTGTCCCGTTACTTGTTCGGCGCCTTATATCGCGACGTGCCAATCAATCCCTACTTTACTCCAGGCGTATCGATCATTATCCCTTGTTTTAACGAGGAGGAATGGATACACCGCACCATTCTGAGCTGCGTGAATCAAGACTATCCGGTTCACAAGCTAGAGGTTATCGTCGTAGACGATCGTTCCACGGACAATTCCGCGGAGAAAATTCGCGAAGTGATTGAGATGATTCATAAGGAGGCCGAGCGTTTCGGCACCAAAGAACGAGTCAGGATGCACGTTCTTCCCGAGAATGGAGGCAAACGCGTCGCTCTGGTGAAGGGAGTGGAGATGGCCAAGCATAATCTGGTCGTATTCGTCGACTCGGACAGCTTTCTTGAGCCTAATGCCATCCGGCATCTCGTTCAGCCGTTCCAGGATCGCAAGATGGGCGGCGTAGCCGGGCGTACAGACGTGGAGAACAAATATACGAACTCTATTACGAAGCTGCAGACCGTTCGTTACTATATCGCGTTCCGGATCATGAAAGCCGCCGAATCCTGGTTCGACAGCGTTACGTGTTTGTCAGGACCGTTATCCTGCTATCGCAAGGAGCTCGTATTGAAGCATGCCGACGCCTGGCTGACGCAGAAGTTCCTCGGACAGCCGGCCACGTTCGGCGACGATCGAAGCATGACCAACTATATTTTGCAAACCCATCGTACAGGCTATCAAGACAAAGCGATCTGTTCCACGATCGTACCGTCCGATATGGGCGTCTTTCTTAAGCAGCAAATGCGCTGGAAGCGTTCTTGGCTTAGGGAATCGCTGCGAGCAAGCTTGTTTATGTGGCGTAAAGAGCCGTTCATGGCTCTGTTCTTCCTAATCGGAGTCATTGTTCCGATCGCCGCTCCGATTATCGTGCTATATAATCTGGTGTACGTTCCCTTGGTCCATCAGGTGTTTCCGGGAACATTTCTGATGGGGCTGCTGATGATGGCGCTGTTGATGAGCTTGGCGCATCTTTTCTATCGCAAGAGCAAGCTGTGGATATTCGGACTGGTTTTTTGCGTATTTTACGAATTCGTGCTGCTCTGGCAGATGCCCGTCGCCTGGGTGACCTTCTGGAAGTCGACCTGGGGCACCCGCGAGACGCCGCAGGATATCGAAGCCCGGAACAAGAAGGAAGCCCGCAAGCAAAAAAATAAAAAAGGAATCGGCATGTCGTCCTAGCGACGTCGGTCGATTCCCCGCATGAAGGGGAGCAGACATGAGGAGAGAAAAAAACGGCTCTGTCCTTGACTCTCGGAAAAAGAACCGATTTAAGGTTATTAAAACGGTCGTACAGTTTGCAATTCTGCTCGTATTAGGCTACATCCTGTTCCATGTGCTGGTGGATGTCAAGCACTATGCCGAGCCGGATCGTTCCAAGTGGAACGAGGACAAGGGATTTATTGCCTTGTCTTATTTCGGCGTCAGTCGCTCAGGGACTCCCAAGCTGATCTCCAAGACGGAGTTAAACAAGCAGCTCAGAGCGCTTAAGGATCAAGGCTATGTGACAATCTCGCAGCAGGATGTGCTGGACTACTACGGGAAAGGCAAGAAGCTGCCGGAGAAGGCGCTGTTTCTGTCCTTCGAAGACGGCCGCAACGATTCCGGCCTGTTCGCCCAGCCGCTTCTGGAGAAGTACAATTTCAAAGCTACGTTTCTCTCCTATGCCAATAAGATGGGCAACAGCGACCGTAAATTTCTGCAGCCCAAGGATATGAAGAAAATGATGAAAAACGGGTACTGGGAGCTGGGGAGCAATGGTTACCGTCTGACGTACATTAACATTTTCGACAGCGAAGGCAACTTTATTGGAGTGAAAGACGAGAACGACTTGCGCAATAAAATCAAAATCGATTATTACAATCACTACTTAATGGATTTTCTTCGGGATAAGGATATGATTCCTTCGGAAGACCGGGATGCGATGGAAGAGAGAATCTCCGCCGATTACAAGCTGATGGAATCCATCTATACGGACAAGCTGGGCTTCGTTCCCAACGTCTATATGATTATGCATGCGAATGCCCTTGGCCAAGGGATGAACAGGCTGGTCACGGATGCGAACAATACGAATATCAAACGTATATTCAAAATGCATTTCAACCGCGATGGCGTTGCATTAAACGACAAAGCGGCCGATATTTACGATTTGACGAGAGTGCAGCCGGCTGCTTATTGGTATACGAACCATCTTCTGATGAAAATTCGCGGAGATACCGGTCAGGAAATGAAATTCGTGCTCGGCGACAAGAAGCGGGCAGCAGACTGGGAGACGGTTAAAGGCGCAGCCGAATTCATAGAGAATCGGATCGCATTAACCTCCGAGCCCTCCGACAACGGAATGCTTGTGCTCAAAGATAGCGAACGATACGGGGATATCGAGCTGAAAGCGAGTTTGAAAGGAAACGTCGTTGGAAGTCAGGCGATATACGCAAGATACGACAAAAGCAAGGATTCTTTCGTCCGGGTTGCCATCGATAACAACGTGTTGTCGGTAGAGCAGAAGAAACCCGGGCAAGCGGTTGAACTGCTGTTGCAATCGGAATTGGACGAAGTCTCCTGGAAGGAAACGGACCTCGCTCTTAACAAGGCGACCGTCTATTCGCAGTTGGAAACGTCCACCAAGGATCTGACGGAAGAGAGCCAATATCCGGTCAATATCGGCAATACGCGCAAGGTAGGCCTGCTCTTTCGCGGAAATAAGCTCACCGTCACGATAGACGGTAAAGCTCATCTGCAGGGCAAGGAAATCGATTCTTCCATTGCCTCCGGTTCAGTTGCACTTGAGTCGAGGTTTAACGACCAGAACAAGAAGGATCTCATCTACGACGGCGTGTTCGAGGACGTCAAGATCAATGCCCTTCAGCAAGAGGGAGAAACCGGAGAGCAGTTGTACAGCAATCGCTTCGCCGGTATGGAGAAGCTTGTCAGCCAAGCGAAGCGCAGATTCAACTCGACGATTGATTGGATGATCGATTCATTTTGACGGCACAAAGAGGGAGGACGACGTATGAGGTATAGAGCCTCTCATTCCTATAAGCGAAAACGGGTGATGATGGTCACAGGGCTGTCGGCGGTCTTGATTCTGGCCGCCTTCCTGCTCTATTTGTTTAAACAGGACGTGTTCGGAGCGGCCAAGAAGCCGCAAATAACCGAATATAAAACGGAGAGATCGGCTTGGCTGGCGGATTGGCGATGGGAGGCAGGGCTGGCGGATCTGGAGTTCGTCTCCTCCGGCCTCACGAGTCTTCAAGTGTTTGCCGCCTATTTCGAGCCTTCCGGCCGTTTGCATTTCACGGATCAATTTCACAAAGCGCTTCCCGAGATCAAACGAGTGGCCGAGCGCGACGGGTTACAGGAACTATACTTGACGCTGGTCAACGATATTGTATATCCGGATGGCAAGCAATCGCAGAAGGATTCCGCTCTCGTCTCCAATCTGGTCGCCGATTCGGGAAGCCGCAGCCGTCATATCGACGAAATGGTCGCAGCGACGAAATCTTACGGCTTTAGCGGAATCGAGCTGGATTATGAGAAAGTCGAGGACAAGGATTGGCCGAATTTCGTTCGCCTTGTCAAAGAGCTGCATCCTCGTCTGAAGGCGGAAGGAAAGTCTCTTAGAGTGGTCTTCGAGCCACGGGCTCCGATTGAAAGCCTGGACCTTCCGGAAGGCCCGATCTACGTGATGATGGCCTACAATCTGTATGGCGGACACAGCGGCCCGGGGCCTAAAGCAGATATCTCGTTTGTCGGGAAGCTGGCTGCGAGAATGAAAGGGGTTCCCGGAACGGCGTATATCGCGCTGGCAACCGGCGGCTTCGATTGGGAGGCAAGCACTGGCAAAGCCACAGCATTGACCGAGCTTGAAGCCTCTGAGCTGGCTAGGCAGAATGCCGCTTCTCCCGCACGGGATAAGGCGAGCGGCGGAATGAGCTTCTCGTACACAGATTCGGCGAATGCGAAGCACACGGTCTGGTATGCCGACGGGATGACGCTCGATCATTGGATTCAAGCTGCGAAGGCGAAGGGAATCTACAATATTGCGTTTTGGAGGCTGGATGAGCTTAGCGAGCCGTCGCGGGCTCATCTGTTCGATTCCTCTGCGCGAACAACCGAATAGCGTCAAGAAGAACGCGTCGATGCCGACGCGTTCTATTTTTTTCAATAACAGAAAGTATAAAATTTAGACATGCTTATCCCCATCTGATAGCTCGATACAAAACGTCTGCCCCCGAATCCAAGGACGGCGAAGCCGTTTTTACTTGGGGGAATATATTCCATAGCGGAAGGACAAACTAGTGGGAAAACATACTTTGGCCGTTATCGGTCTCAGGAGGGGGAGCCACCAGTGGCCTTCAGCGATACGCAACGACTTAAGTTTCGCCTTCTGCCTCGCATTTTGTTCGGGGTATTGATCTTTGCCTTGACGATGCCTGCCGGGGTTCAGGCAAAAGAGCCTGCGGGGAAGTCGCCTGCCGCAGATATGGCATCCAATGCCAAGTCGGCGATTCTCATGGATGCGGACAGCGGGACCGTCATCTACGAGAAGAACAGCTCCGCATCTCTGCCGCCCGCGAGCATTACGAAGATCATGACGATGCTGCTTGTAATGGAAGCCATCGACGAAGGGCGTTTGAAGTGGACCGACAAAGTCCGGGCAAGCGAATACGCTTCCTCCATGGGCGGATCGCAGATCTTTCTTGAGCCTGGAGAGGAAATGACGGTAGAAGACATGCTCAAAGGCGTCGCCCTTGCTTCCGGCAACGACGCATCTGTCGCTCTGGCCGAGAAGCTTGGAGGCAGCGAGTCGCATTTCGTGGAAATGATGAACAAGAAAGCGGCCGAGCTTGGCATGAAGAACACCAGGTTCGTCAACTGCAACGGTCTTCCCGCGGAAGGTCACGTATCCTCGGCCCGCGACATCGCGCTGATGTCCCGGGAATTGCTCAAGTACGAGAATATTACGAAATACACGGGGATGTATCAGGACTACTTGCGCAAAGGCAGCCCCAAGCCGTTCTGGCTCGTGAATACGAATAAGCTTGTACGGTTCTACAGCGGCGCCGACGGATTAAAGACCGGCTTCACGAGCGAAGCGAAGTTCTGCTTGTCGGCGACAGCCCGCAGAGACAATCTGCGCCTGATCGCCGTCGTGATGGGCGAGCCGAACACGAAGATCCGCAACGCCGAGGTATCCCATCTGTTCGATTACGCGTTCGCCCAGTACACGAACGTGCCGCTCTACAAGAAGGGCGATCCGATCGGTACGCTTAAGGTGGAGAAGGGAAAGGTCGATCGCATCCCGCTGACCGCCAAGCGCTCCTACAGCGTGCTTCTGAAGAAGGGCGACGCAGGCCAGGGCATTCGTCATGAACTCGTGCTTGCGCCGAATGTGAAAGCGCCGGTCGAGATCGGGCAGTCTATCGGCAAGCTCGTCGTTTACCGCGGCGACGAGGTTCTGACAGAGTTTCCCGTAGAATCCCCGATGGCGGTCAGTCGAGCGAATTGGTGGACGCTTCTTCGCAGGACGACAGGCCATCTGTTCTTCTCGGATTCGGAATAGCGTCTGCAGAGGCGGCAGGACGATCAGGCCCGCCGCCTCTTGCCGCGAAATGTCGAATTCGGCAACGTAGCTTCTAGTTTTGTCGGAGGGCAGGAATGGGAGAGCTCTTCGTAGAAATGGTGACGAGGCAAACAGGATATGGGGAAGGGGAAATGAACATGAGCTTGCAGGTCGAGCTGGAGCAGCACCGCAACGTGCTGATCGTCCGGTTGAGAGGGGAGCTGGACCACCATACGGCGGATATCGTTCGATTCAAGATGGAGGATGCGATACTGAGAGGTCGAGTCGACCATGTCGTACTCAGCCTGAAGGAGCTGCACTTCATGGACAGCTCGGGCCTTGGCGTCGTTCTTGGCCGGTATAAGCTGATCAAAAGCCGCGGCGGGAAAATGGTCGTCTGCGATACGCAGTCCAGCGTGAGGAGGCTGTTCGAGCTGTCGGGGCTGTTCAAAATTCTATCGTTCTACGACACCGAGCGTTCAGCGGTTGCGAGTCTGGAGGTTGTCTCATGAGCGGGCATAACTATATGAAGCTTGTTTTCGCGAGTCGATCCGAGAATGAAGCATTTGCCAGAGTGTCCGTAGCGGCATTCGTCTCCCAATTGGATCCGACGATGGAGCAGCTGGACGAGATCAAAACGGTTGTCTCGGAGGCGGTCACCAACGCGATTATCCATGGCTATGACGGCGCCGCCGAAGGCTTCGTGACCGTGGAGGCGGAGATAGACGGAGATCAGGTATCTCTTGCGATCAGCGATCAGGGGAGAGGGATCGAGGATCTGGATTTGGCCCGGCAGCCTCTCTATACCTCCCGGCCCGAACTGGAACGCTCGGGGATGGGCTTTACGATCATGGAAAACTTCATGGACGAATTTGACGTCGCGAGCTCGGAATCGGGCGGCACGTCCTTGCGGATGAAGAAGCGGATAGAATCCAAAAAAGCGTTGTTTAACTAAAACCGTGCGGCAGGGGTTGGAGGCATGGAAGCAGAATGGAAACGAACGTCTCCGCCGGCATACTTGGATGACAGCGAAGTGAAGCGCTTGATTGCGCTGAGTCAATCCGGTGATACGACCGCGCGCGATACGCTCGTCAACAGCAATATCCGTCTGGTATGGTCGGTCGTGCAGCGCTTTTCGAACCGCGGCTATGACAGCGACGACCTGTTTCAGATCGGCTGTATCGGCTTGCTGAAGTCGGTGGACAAGTTCGATCTATCGTACGACGTCAAATTTTCGACCTATGCGGTACCGATGATCATCGGCGAGATTCAGAGGTTTCTGAGAGACGACGGGACGCTAAAGGTCAGCCGCTCGCTGAAGGAGATGGCCAACCGCGTCCGCAAGGTGAAGGATGAATTGTCCAAGCGTTACGGCCGAGCGCCTGCCATTAGCGAGATCGCCGCCGAAATCGGGGTCACGCCGGAGGAGATCGTGTTTGCCCAGGAAGCCAATAAGCCTCCGTCGTCGATTCATGAGACGGTGTTCGAGAACGACGGCGATCCGATTACGCTTATGGACCAAATTGCGGATGAGTCGCAGGAGCGCTGGTTCGATAAGCTTGCTTTGACGGAGGCTATACAGGGCTTGAGCGAACGGGAGAGGCTGATCATCTATCTTCGTTATTTCCGCGATCAGACCCAATCCGAGGTAGCGGGACGGCTCGGCATCTCGCAGGTGCAGGTCAGCAGATTGGAAAAAAAGATATTGCAGAACATCAAGGAGCAGATCGCTCAGTGAGCAGTCGAAGCTCTTCCCAACAGGCTTTCTTGCCTCTCGCATTGCCTCGCCGTTCTGTCGGCTGAAGCGCGCGAGAAGTGGGAAAGCCTGTTTTTTGCCGCTTATCGGCATTTTGGCTTAAGTCCGGTTAGATTGGGCAGCCGTGCCTCATACTAAGCGAAATGCGCTAAGGGAGGGGAGGCCGTTGGATCGAGCTGAAGCGGAATCCAAAGTCGTATACGTTCGATTGCGCCGCAGAGCCGTTATCAGCCCGGAAGCGAACGTCACGCTCGGGGATGTTGCCCGGCTGGTCACGGAAGCGGGGCTGCAGGCAAAATTGGAGCGTCTGCCGCTTCATCGGGTGACGTCAGGCGACGGCAACTTGCTTCTCATCGATATGCTTCAAGTGGTGAAAGCCATTCGCGAAGCGGAGCCGGGCATGGTTATCGAGACGTTCGGAGAGCCTCATGTCCTCCTGGAGGTGTCCTCCGGCGGCGAGATCAAGCCCCGCAGGTTCATCTTGACGATGGCATGGCTGCTGTTGTTTTTCGGCTCGGGGATGGCGATGATGAATTTTCACGCCGACGTCAACATGCCGGCGGTGCAGCGCCGGATTACCGAGCTGATCACGGGAAGCAGTGCCGCGCATCCCTGGGTGTTCCAAATTCCTTATTCGATCGGAATCGGGATGGGCATGCTGCTCTTCTTTAACCGACTGCTGCGCAAGCGCCTGAACGACGAACCGAATCCGCTGGAGGTGGAGATGTTTATGTATCAGGAAAACGTGAACCACTATGTCATTACCGAGGAGTATCGGAAAAAACACGAGGGACGCGGCGGTGGTTGAGTTCGCCCGGAATGCGCTGCTGGCCGTTGTCGGGCTGGCAGGCGGTTTTACGGTCGGGAGCGCCTTCGTCGCCTTGCTGATCGTCCTCGATCTAATCCCCCGCTTGGTGCAATTCACCCGGGCGCACAGACGCTCTGCCGTGTTCGAATCCGGGGTGCTGCTGGGCGCGGTATATTGGAGCAGCGCCGATCTGTTCCATTGGGCCTATCGGATTTCTTCCGTCGTGCTGCTTATCCCGGCCTTGTTTCAGGGCTTATTCGTAGGAATGTTCGCGGCTGCGCTTACCGAGGTGCTCAATGTGCTGCCGATCCTGGCCAAGCGCCTGAAGCTTAAGCCGTATTTGCTGTCCCTGTTAACGGCTATGGTGCTGGGCAAGGTAACCGGTTCTCTTGTCGATTGGCTTTGGCTGCAACCTTAAGGAGCGTGAACGCATGGAAACGACCGAACACGGAAGCATGGATTTGAACCACGCCGGCCGTTGGCCGCGCGGCCCGGAGCGCGACGAAGAGACCGGAGCCGCGCGGACGGGTGAGGGTGATCGGCGCTCCGGCAAGGAGAGCGAGACTGCGGAAAAGATCATGCCGACGGCGTCCGAGACGGCGCGTAAGCCGCAGCAGCGCATTCCCGACGATCTGCACTCCTGGAAGGAGCTGCTGCGCAATACGATCGGTCTGGACAAAAGCTTCGAGGTTCAGGTTCGGGAGATGACTTTCGGCGGGCGAAGAGTGGCGCTTCTGTTTCTGAGCGTATTCGCCAAGGATACGGCGCTGACGGAGATCATCAAGCGGCTGACCTACCTGGAGCCGGACAGCGAGCTTGATTCCGACGCGCTTCAGGCCTTTCTCGAACGGTACGTGCCCGCCGTGCAGGTGAAGAGGACAACCTCGTTTCCCCTGATGATCGACGAGGTGTTGATGGGCAACACGGCTTTCTACGTGGAGGGACAGCCGGCGGCATTGATGATCGACGCGAAAAGTTTTCCTGCGCGCAATCCGGAGCAGCCATCGCTGGAGAAGGTCGTCCGGGGCAGCCAGGACGGCTTTACGGAGACGCTGATCGTGAATGTGGCGCTTATCCGCAGAAGGCTGCGCGACCCGAATCTGCGCTTCGAGGTCATAAGAGTCGGGCGCCGGACGCAGACCGACGTCTGCATCGGATACGTCGAGGATATCGCCAATACCGAGCTGGTCGAATCCATCCGGGACAAGATCAAAGCGATCGATATCGACGGCTTGCCCTTGGCGGACAAGCAGTTGGAGGAAATGACGGTGAGCGGCGGTAGCTGGAGCCCGTTCCCGCTGGTGCGCTACACGGAGAGGCCGGACGTTGTGGCGGCGCAACTGCTGGACGGAAGCGTCACGGTTATCGTGGACACCTCTCCCAGCGCGATCTTGCTGCCGACAACCTACTTCGATCTGGTTCAGCATGCCGAAGAGAACCGGCAGAATCCGTTCATGGGCTCCTATATGAGATGGGTGAGATACTTAGGGATTTTTACCTCCCTGTTTCTGATGCCGCTCTGGTTTCTGTACAACGTGAAAGCGTCGCTGCGTCCGGACTGGCTATGGTTTGTAGGCACGGAGAAAACGGGGGAAATCCCGTTGATCCTCCAGTTCCTCATTGCGGAGATCGGCGTCGATCTGCTCAGGCTTGCCGCCGTCCATACGCCTGCTCCCCTTGTCACCGCGATGACGCTCCTGTCGGCGATTCTGATCGGAGATATCGCAGTGAAGACGGGACTGTTCGTCAATGAGGTCATTTTATATATGGCAGTGTCCGCTATCGGCATGTTCGCAACGCCCAGCTACGAGCTTGGATTAGCCAACCGGATTATTCGACTAGGGCTGCTGCTCGCGGTGTTTTTTTTCGGAGAGATCGGCTTTGTTGTCGGGACGACGCTGATGTTCCTCTTCCTGGCGATGGAGCGCTCCTTCAATACGCCTTACTTGTGGCCTTTCCTGCCGTTCAACGCAGCGGCCTTCCGCGATATCCTGTTCCGGATGCCGCTCTCCAGCAACAAGAAGCGTCTGTCGATCTATCGCACGAAAAAAAACCGCAAACAGCCGGTATGAGCAAGGCAATAGTGCAAATCATGTGGCAAATCCTCCATTTCCCCTTTGATGCTTTTCCGTTATACTGAGTCTTAAAGTGCAAAAGAACCGGATGAAGTCAGAGACGACCGCAGGCCGGAAAATTCACCAAAGGGGAAAACAATATGTTCTTGCATGGTACAAGCAAAATAAATAGCAAAGGTCATCTGGAAATCGGAGGCTGCGACGTTACCGATCTGGCGAAGGAGTTCGGAACGCCCCTGTACATCGTAGACGAGGCACTGGTTCGCCAGCGCGCCCGCGAATTCATGGAAGCCTTCCGCGAGACCGGCATGCGCCATCAGGTCGCTTACGCCTCCAAAGCCTTCTGCGTGATGGCCATGTGCCGCATCGCGGAGGAAGAGGGAATGAGCCTGGATGTCGTCTCGGACGGCGAATTGTACACTGCGCTTCAAGCGGGCTTCCCGGCGGAGCGCATTCACTTTCACGGCAACAACAAGACGCCGGAAGAGATCGTGATGGCGCTGGACGCAGGCATCGGCTGCTTCGTGGTCGACAACTTCAGCGAGCTGCACCTGTTGAACGCATTGGCGGGAGACAAGGGCAAGCGCGTGAACGTGCTGCTTCGCATCACTCCCGGGGTTGAGGCGCATACGCACGATTATATTTCGACCGGCCAGCAGGATTCGAAGTTCGGCTTCGATCTGGGCAACGGCACAGCGTTCCAAGCGATCGAAACGGCGATCGGCCTGCCTAACCTGAAGGTTCTGGGCGTTCATTCCCATATCGGCTCCCAGATTTTCGAGGTGGAAGGCTTCCGGATGGCGGTCGAGAAAGTATCCGCCTTTGCGGTAGAAATTCGCGATAAGCTAAATCATACCTTTACGGTGCTCAATCTGGGCGGAGGCTTCGGCATTCGTTACGTCGAAGGCGATCAACCGCTGCCAGTCGGCGTGTATGTGGAAGCTATTTCCGAAGCGGTTCGCAAGACGTGCGAAAGCGCAAGCTTCCCGCTGCCGGAAATCTGGATCGAGCCGGGACGCAGCATCGTGGGCGACGCGGGTACGACCCTGTACACGGTAGGGACGAGCAAGGACATTCCCGGAGTGCGCAAATATGTTGCGGTGGACGGAGGCATGACGGACAACCCGCGTCCGGCGCTGTACGAATCCAAATACGAGGCGGTTCTTGCCAATCGCGCGAACGACTCGGCCGACGAGGTTGTGTCCGTAGCCGGCAAATGCTGCGAAAGCGGCGATATGCTCATCTGGGATTTGAAGCTGCCTTCCGTACAATCCGGCGATCTGCTTGCCGTATTCTGCACCGGCGCTTACAACTATGCCATGGCGAGCAACTATAACCGGATTCGCCGTCCGGCCGTCGTCTTCGTGAAGGATGGCCAAGCGGATCTGGTTGTCGCACGCGAAACCTATGACAATATTGTCGGCAACGACATTATTCCGCAAAGACTGCAAAAGCAAGCGATCGCGAAGTAAAAGAGATGGCGGCATGAGGGATTCTATTCCTGTGCCGCCATTGTATATTTGCGGTCTTTTGCTGTGACTCCGAAATGAAGCCAAGGCTGCTCATAAGGTCGCTTATGAGGCGGCCTATTTTACCCTATCAGAAAGTATACAATTTAGTCATTTTAGACCCATCTGATAGCTCGATACAAAACGTCTGCCGCCGTACCTAAGGACGGCGGAGTCGTTTTTACTTGCGTTGGTTGCAGCAAGCAGGAAGGAAAAAGCTGGACGTGAAGCGAAGAACATTGGAAAAGAGCAGGGAAAGGAGAATTTATGCGATATCATCCACGTTCGAAGCAAGCGCTGCAACTGCTGGTGCTGACCGGGGTTCTAGTAACGGGAGGCTGCCAGTTCGGACAAGCGAGGGAGGGGGCGCCAAGCGAATCCGGAATTGCGCCGTCTGCAAGCGCAGCAATCGGCAGTACGAGCCCGTCGGCATCCGCGGTTTCAAGCGAGCGGCTCGCCGATTCTGGGCACAACCCCTCGATCTGGGACGAGCTGGCCGCCAAGCACCCGGATTCCACCGGACCCAACTTCATGGCGCCCGATTCCCCCGAAGCTCCGGACTTGTTCTGGTTGTATCTTGACGGACTGATCTATCCGAACGCATACGTCCAGTGGTACGCCAGCAACCAGATCGTACCCTATGCGGAGCATCCGGGCAGAAGCCAGGCGATCGAGGCTCTGGGACGAGTGGCGGAATCCGGGCAAGCTGCGGTGAAGGACGCGGCGCAATTTGCGCTTGACGTCTTCCAACGCGACTTCGCGGCCGACACGTTCTCGCGTTCCCCCGACGGCAAATTCGCCGCTTTTCACTTATTCAATGAAGCCCGCTATAACGATGGAAGGGTATGGATACACGAGCTGGAGAGAGGCATCACGTATCGGCTGGACGGAGAGTGGCTTAGCGTCGAAAGGCTTGTGTGGTCTCCTGACGGAAAAGGTCTGGCGATTGAGTACGGCGGGAGGATATCCGGCGGTATCGATCTGGTCGACGTCGATGCGGGACGCTCTGTCCTGGCAGACAATCTCTATGAGTATTTGGTAAGCCGCAACGCGTTTCAAGCTGATCGGCAGCCTCGTCCGGACCCGTATTTCCGTCTGGTGGAATGGAGTCCCGAGGGAAGCCGGGCGCTGCTTTCCTATTCCATTACGGACAATGACGGACATTTGCAGAAGGGGATCGTGGTCTACGATTTGTCCAAGCAAGCCTATGTCCTGTTCAAGCCGTCTGCTGGGCAGGAGGGGGAAGGCAATTCGACGCCGGAAAAGCCGCAAGACTTCGCATGGTGATTGCGGCGAAGTTATTGTACAATAGATTTCGAAACGCAACGAAGGAGGATTACCCCATGGCAAAACAAGCAACTATCACATTGGCGGACGGCAACGAAGTCGTTCTCGAGCTGTTCGATCAAGACGCTCCGAACACGGTGGCGAATTTCGAGAAGCTTGCGAATGAAGGCTTCTACGACGGAATTCCGTTCCATCGCGTCATTCCCGGGTTCGTCGCGCAGGGCGGATGCCCTAACGGCAATGGCACCGGAGGTCCCGGCTACTCCATTAACTGCGAGCACAACAAGAACAGGCATGAGCGGGGAAGCTTGGCGATGGCTCACCGCGGTCCGAATACCGGCGGCAGCCAATTTTATATTTGCTATAATCCGCAGCCTCATCTGGACGGCGTACATACCGTTTTCGGCAAGGTCTCTTCCGGCATGGAGCATGTCGACGCCTTGAAGGGCCAGGAGAAGATGGCTTCGGTCCGCGTAAGCTGACGGATTTAATTCCTAGTCTAGCACTTGCAATTTGCTTCACAGGATGATACACTTTCATACAATAAGTTGCTTATCCTTCGGGGCGGGGTGCAATTCCCCACCGACGGTGATCGGCAGAGGGGAACGGCCATCGATCGAATCGAAGCCGGGCTCGCTGTCGTCAGTCCGTGACCCGTCGTCGCGTCTACCGGATTTCCGGCGGCTGCGGCGCGGTGGACCTGGTGCAAATCCGGGACCGACAGTAACAGTCTGGATGGGAGAAGGAAGCGCAGCGGCCATGCCGTGTCTTAGAAATCGCTTAAAAGTCGTAGCAGCAGAGGCATATCTCCCGTTTTTGGGCAGGTTTGTTCATTTTTTCACAATTCTGCAGGCTGCGATGGGTTATTCAGCATACTCCAGCATCGCTAGGTTGCGCTCGTGAAGAGGTAACCCGCCGATCGGTTACAGGAAGAGCTTATGGCATGAAATTCATGCTTTTGTTCGATGATGTCCGACGACGACGACGGCCCTTTCAGGGACGTCAATATCCGGCTGACTGGAAGCTGCTGCATATCCGGCTTTTCTAGACCTGTCTTGAAGGCCTGTTTATCGCTGTGCATTTAACGCCCCCGGGATGATTTTATCCTGGGGGTTTTCTGCGTTTTATATGGCTTTACGGAATGGAGGACCTGAATGGAGCTGTTAAACGACGATTATTACATGCGGCTGGCCTTGAGTATGGCTGAAGGGGCTTCCGGCCAGACTGGGATCAATCCGGTCGTGGGCTGCGTTCTCGTCAAGGAAGGGCGCATCGTCGGGATGGGCGCGCATCTGAAACGGGGCGAAGGCCATGCCGAGGTTCACGCCCTGAACATGGCCGGCGAGCAGGCGCGGGGGGCCACGGCGTATGTGACGCTTGAGCCGTGCAGCCATCAGGGCCAGACGCCGCCGTGCTGCGAAAGGCTGATCCGGGACGGTGTAACCCGAGTCGTAGTCGCTGCAGTGGATCCGAATCCGGTCGTGGGAGGTCGGGGAATTGAGAGACTCCAGGAGGCCGGAATCGAAGTGAAGGTCGGCGTGCTGGAAGCCGAGGCCGCGAGTCTGAACGAGGCCTTCAACAAATTTATTCGTACCGGCATTCCATTCGTGACGCTCAAGACGGCCATGTCACTAGATGGTCGGATCGCGACGCGCACGGGCCATAGCCGGTGGATTACCGGCGCAGCCTCGCGGGAGGCGGTGCATACGCTAAGACACCGTCACGCGGGTATCATGGCGGGCATATCGACGGTGCTTGCCGACGATCCGGAGCTGTCGACCCGGCTAAGCGTTCCCGGCTTGCAACCGGCCAAAATCATCGTCGACTCCAAGCTGAGAATTCCGTTAACGTCCAGAGTGCTGGGCGGAACCGCGCCAGCGATCATTCTAACAACGCAAGGTGCGGATAAGGCTCAGGCCGAACGGCTTCGGGAGCTTGGAGCGGAGGTTGTGATCTGCGGCAGCGGCGAACGGGTCGATCTGCATGAAGCGATGCGCGCACTGGGGCAGAGAGGAATCAGCTCGGTGCTGCTGGAAGGCGGGGGTGTGCTTAACGGCGCGATGCTGCAGGCAGGGCTTGTGGACAAGGCGATGCTGTTCTATGCCCCGATTATCGTCGGCGGCGAAGGCGCGCCCTCCGCATTTGCCTTCGAGGGACATGAGGACATGTCCTCAGCGCTGAGATTATCCCGCATCGAGATCAACCGCTTCGGCGAGGATTGGTGCGTTACGGGATATCCGGAAGGAGGCGCGTCTGCATGAGCGCAGGCGCACACATAAGCCGGGGGTTGGAAGGAGGAAGGATCATGTTCACGGGACTCATAGAGGAAATGGGTGTCTTGCGCTCCGTTCAGCGGCGGGGGGAAGCGATGATTCTGGGCATTTCCGCCGCCAAGGTGCTTGAGGATGTCAAACTTGGGGACAGCATAGCCGTCAACGGCGTCTGTTTGACCGTAGTCGAATATGATCGCGGAGGTTTCTCTGTCGACGTGATGCCGGAAACCTATCGCCATACGAATCTCCATGCTTACAAGCCGGGAACGCCGCTGAATCTGGAGCGGGCGATGCAGGCGGGCGGAAGATTCGGCGGCCACATGGTGCAAGGGCACGTAGACGGCACTGGGACGATTCGGGGAAGGACGACGGAGGCTAATGCGGTTGTGTTCTCGATCGAGCCCGATGATGCGGCGATGCTCAGGCATATTGTGCCGCAAGGCTCGATCACGCTGGATGGAATCAGCTTAACCGTCGTTTCCGTCGATCGGGAGGCCGGGCAGTTCACGGTTTCGATCATCCCGCACACCTTGCGGGAGACAGTGCTGCAGCACAAGCATCCCGGAGCTACATTAAATATCGAATGCGACATTCTCGGGAAGTATATCGATCATCTGCTGAGCTTGCGGGAGCAGGGGCCGACCGTTGCGAAGGCCGGAGGACTGTCGGAGGCCATGCTGCGCGACAATGGATTTATTTGAAGGGAGCGATAAAGATGGAGCATCAGGAAGATCACTTCGATCGCATTGAGGACGCAATCGACGAATTAAAGAAAGGGCGGGTCATCATCGTCGTAGACGACGAAGACCGCGAGAATGAAGGGGATCTTATCGCGCTGGCCGATAAGACGACGCCGGAGGTTATCAACTTCATGATCAAGGAGGCGCGCGGGCTGCTGTGCGTTCCGATTACCCAGGAGCGGGCGGAAGCGCTTGACCTGCCGCCGATGGTCAGTCACAATACGGATTATCACGGCACGGCGTTCACCGTCTCCATCGATCATGTGTCAACGACTACGGGGATATCCGCTCACGAAAGAGCGTATTCCGTCAAAGCGTTGATCGATCCTGAAGCCAGGCCGGAAGATTTTCGCAGACCGGGCCATATTTTCCCGCTGATCGCCAAGGACGGCGGCGTGCTTAGGCGCGCAGGACATACCGAAGCGGCGGTCGATCTCGCGAAGATGTCCGGATCCGTTCCTGCGGCAGTCATCTGCGAGGTCATTAAGGAAGACGGCTCGATGGCTCGTCTGCCCGACCTCCAGGTATTCGCCAAGCAGCATGGGCTGAAGCTCATCACCATTAAGGACCTCATTCATTACCGCAACGAGAAGGAGAATCTCGTCAAGCGGGAGGTCGCGGTCCGTATGCCTACCGACTTCGGCACTTTCCAGGCTGTCGCATACACGAACGAGGTCGACAATAAGGAGCATGTCGCTTTCGTTAAAGGCGAGATCGACGGGTCGTCGCCGGTGCTTGTCCGCGTGCATTCCGAGTGCCTGACGGGCGATGTCTTCCATTCTCATCGCTGCGATTGCGGACCGCAATTGGAAGCCGCGCTCAGGCAGATCGACGAAGCGGGCAGCGGAGTGCTGCTGTATATGCGCCAGGAAGGCCGGGGAATCGGCTTGATCAACAAATTGCGCGCCTATGAGCTTCAGGAGAAGGGATTGGACACCGTGGACGCGAATATTCAATTGGGGTTTGCTCCCGACTTGCGCGACTACGGAATCGGGGCGCAGATTCTGAAGGATCTCGGCATACGCGATATCCGCTTGCTGACGAACAATCCGCGCAAGATCAAAGGACTGGAAGGCTACGGGCTGAACGTCGTCGAGCGCGTGCCGATTCAGATGGCGGAGAACGAGGACAATACCGGTTATCTGCATACGAAGAAAGCGAAGCTGGGGCATCTGCTCTCCTTCAAGGGCGACCCGGATTACAATATTTAAAGGCACTGGCGCACTGCCTGAATGAATGAATGAATGAATGCCACATACACAATGAGAGGATGACAAATATGTCTATCGTATATGAGGGTCACTTAGTTTCCAAGGGGTTAAAATACGCGATTGTCGTCGGAAGGTTCAACGAGTTTATTACGTCCAAGCTGCTCGGAGGCGCGCTTGACGCGCTTAAGCGCCACGGAGCGGAAGAGAGCGAGATCGAAACCGCCTGGGTGCCGGGCGCATTCGAAATTCCCTTCATCGCCCAGAAGCTTGCAGAGAGCGGGAAGTACGATGCAGTCATTACCCTCGGCGCCGTTATTCGCGGCTCTACGCCGCACTTCGATTACGTATGCAACGAAGCAGCCAAGGGTGTAGCCGCCATCTCGCTGAAGACGGGCGTTCCGACGATTTTCGGCGTGCTTACGACGGACAGCATCGAGCAAGCGGTGGAGCGCGCAGGGACGAAGGCCGGCAACAAAGGCTGGGAGGCGGCCGTCACGGCGATCGAGATGGCGAATTTGACGCGGGCGATCTCGGGCTGATAAAATTTGCTTCTAGCGTGTGACTCGGATTAGGGACGAAGGCAGGAGGAGAAACTCGCGTGGCAATGCTGTACAAGCTGGAAACGTTCGAAGGGCCGCTCGATTTGCTGCTGCATCTAATTGATAAAGCGGAGATCGATATTCAGGATATTTCAATCAGCGATATTACCGATCAATATATGGAATACCTGGCGGCCATGCAGGAGCTTGAGCTTGATATCACCAGCGAGTTTCTCGTTATGGCGGCAACGCTGCTTTCCATGAAAAGCAGGCAGCTGCTGCCCAAGCCGCCGGTGACCGATGAGCCTTGGCTGACGGTTGACGAAGACGAGGGTCTGGATCCGCGCGAGGAATTGATCCGCAAGCTGATCGAATATCGCAAATTCAAATCGGTCGCAGGTCAATTGCGGGAGAAGGAATGGGATCGCAGCCAAGTGTACACGCGGGAGCCTGCGGATCTTTCCCCGTTCGAGAAGGCGGTTCAGACGAACCCGGTGGAAGGGCTGCATGTGGACGACCTGGTTAACGCCTTTCGGAAAGCGATGAGGCGTCTGGCCGGCCGGCAGCGGGTGTCCTCGATTCGCAAGGACGAAATCTCGGTCAAGGACCGGATTTTTGACATTATTGATACGCTAAAGCATCGATCCGGCGGCGAAGGAAGACTGTTGTTCTCGCAGCTGCTTAGGGAGACGGATGACCGGGAAGAAATCGTCGTTACCTTCCTGGCCGTTCTGGAGCTGATGAAGCGCAGATGGATTTCCTGCCATCAGACCGCTTTATTCGATGAAATCGTGTTGTCGTGGACGGGGAGAGAAGAGAGCGATGAATTACTCGACATTGAAATCAGTACTTGAAGGCCTGCTGTTCGTATCCGGGGATGAGGGAATCAGCGCGAAGACGGCCGCCGAGGTGGTCGAGACGGACATCGAGGTCGTCAAGGACGTGCTGAAGGATCTTCAGAAGGAAATGTCCAAGAAAAACCGGGGCATCCGTGTCGCCGAGGTTGCGGGCGGATACCGGTTGACGACGGTCATTGAACATGCGCCTTATTTCGAGAAGCTGGCTTACTCTCCTTCCCGTTCGTCTCTCTCGCAATCCTCACTGGAGACGTTGGCCATTATTGCCTACAGACAGCCGATTACCCGCATCGAGATCGAGGAGATTCGGGGAGTAAAGGCGGATCGGGCGATTCATCGGTTAGTAAGCAAGGACCTGATCGAGGACAAAGGCCGATCGGATGCCGTAGGCAGACCGATCCTGTACGGAACGACGAAATCGTTTCTGGATTATTTCGGCTTGGCCAGCATTCAGAGCCTGCCGGAACCGTCGGTTGCGGACGGCGACGACGAGCTCGAGGAACGGACGAAAATGCTGTTCGACCGCATTGAGGGTCGTCAGCTTTCCATGGAGGATCTGGATCGCGAGCTGGATTCCGAATGAACGAATATCCAGAAGAATGAAGATGGACCAGAAGGCCATACTACCCCTAGGAAAGGCGGGGGAAGTATGGCCTTCTGGCTGTGGATCGCGCTGGCGATCGTTACGGTACTCGTAGTCTTAGGTTTAGGATCGCGCCTAAGCGTTCGCATTCGGTATTCCCGAAGCGGCCGATTGGATCAGCTCGTGATTTTCTTTCAAGCGCTGAACGGCCTTTTTCACTATCAGATTATTCTGCCCTCCATTGTGATTCGGGGATGGCAAGTCGTCTATCGGGAGAAAAGGCAAGGCGGATTGAGCGGTCAGGACAAGGCGCAGGGCAATGAACGCGCAGTTGGAAGAAGGACGATTGCCCGATATTCGAGAGCTTACCGCACCTTGCTTGCTTCCACGCGCAAATTCAGATTATGGGCGAGGCGTACGCTGAAAAAGGTAGAATGCACCCGCTGGCGGCTCGATTTTCGCATCGGGACGGGAGATGCCGCCTCTACGGCGATGATCGCCGGTCTGCTATGGGCGGTATCGGGCTGCGCGACAGGAATGGCAAGCAGGATAGTCAACTTCCGCACTTCACCGCATGGGGAGGTCAAGCCGAACTATTCCGCAGCCGAGTTTGCGGTCGTATGGGAAGCGGATTTTCACATTCGCGTCATCACCGCACTGTGGGCGTTGGCCAGGCTGGGAACAAGCACGATTCGAATCCGCTCCGCGATTCGCGCATGGCGCAGCTGGATGACGCCGCCCGGCGAAACGGCGGGCTGACGGCAGGGTGAGGCGAATTCAATCGTCGGCGAACCGGTGCGGATGCTGGACGGATGAATCTGTAAATGAGCGCATATGCGGGGCTTAACCCCTGAACATACAATCAACGCTATAGGTGCTCGCCTTTAGCGTTGGTTTGTATGGATCGGAGCTTTTATTCTATTCGGCCTTTCTATGGCAGCCACTATCGCTTACCTTGTCTATGGTACAGAAGGAACAGGTGGCATTGACCTGGTTTTGATTAGCGCATTATGTGCGGCAACTCATTTTAAAATGGGGATAAATCACAGAATGTACGCCCGATACCAGTGGATAACAACTGGTTTTTTTCATGATTACCCTCTTCTCGGGCCGAGAAACCAAATCATAAAAAGTCCGTCTTGTGCGCAAACTAAATTTCAGTAATTGACGAATAAAAGGAGTGGGAACATGTCTCAACATCCAATCAATGGTTTGATGCAAACGGCAATGGAGAACATCAAGGATATGGTGGACGTGAACACCATCGTTGGAGAACCCGTTCAGACGCCGGACGGCAGCGTGATTATGCCGATCTCCAAGGTCGGCTTCGGCTTCGCGGCAGGCGGCAGCGAGTTCAGTTCGGCGGAGGAGACCTCGGGGGGCGGCTCAGGCTCTCATGCCAACGGGCAAGACGCCAAGAACGCTTCGGTAGCGCTCCCGTTCGGCGGAGGCAGCGGCGGAGGCGTATCGATCACGCCGATCGCTTTCCTGGTCGTCGGAACGCAAGGAGTCAAAGTCGTACCGCTGGATAGTCAGACCCATATTCTGGAGCGGCTTATCGATGCTGCCCCTGAATGGGTCGATAAGCTGAAGAGTGTATTTCAGCGAAGCGGAGACGCGTCGGAATCGATACGGACCGTCGGCAAAAATTCGTCTAATAATCTCATGTAAATGCACACCAAGCCGGCCTGAAGGTCGGCTTTTCTAGTTGAGTCCATTTGGCCTGGGCACAATCGGCGAACAAGCTGGGCTACATACTTTGGGACATGCGCACATAAAATGGTGACATGACTTTCGCGAAGGGCTCATCCCGCCCAGGCGGCGCCGCCCGAGGAGGAACGTATGTTCACCATTAGCCAATCGTATCGTTACAGCCGCACCATAGCGATCGCGCTGCTTGCGCTGCTGATCTTTGTCTCGGGCGCGAATGCGGCACCTTCAACGTCCGATCGGATCGGGCAAGCGGACTTTCAACTGCCCGCTCCGCCGGCGAATCAAGCCAAGGCAGCCGCATTGGCCGATGTCGCCTCAGGCCGTATCCTTTTCAGCCAGCACGGGGACGAGCCGATGAAAATCGCCAGCTTGACGAAGATTATGACAGCAATCGTTGCAATCGAACATGGAAATCTGGACAGTACGATTAAAGTCAGCGCGCGGGCGGCAGGCAAGGAGGGCTCTTCGTTGTATTTGCAAGCCGGAGAGAAGATCACCTTGCGCAATGCTTTGTACGGACTTATGCTGCGCTCCGGCAACGATGCGGCGGTGGCGATCGCGGAGCATGTCGGAGGTTCTACAGAGGGCTTCGCGTTCTTAATGAACCGCAAGGCGGAGGAAATCGGGCTGACCCACAGCCATTTCATGAATCCGCACGGACTGGACGAGCCCGGCCATTACTCCTCGGCGAACGATCTGGCCAAGCTCGCCATATATGCTCTTCAACAGCCGGACTTCAAAGAGATTGTTTCAACGAAGGTCAAGTCGGCGCCGAAAGCGAATGAGGAATGGGATTATAAATGGGTTAACAAAAATAAAATGCTGACGATGTACGATGGGGCGGACGGCGTGAAGACGGGGTATACGAAGCAGGCGCTGCGGACGCTTGTCAGCTCGGCAACTCGCAGCGGTCAGCAGCTGGTAGCCGTGACGCTGAACGACCGCAACGACTGGGTCGATCACGCCCGGCTGCTCGACTATGGCTTCGCCAACTTTCCGCTCGCGCAGGTAGTCAAGGCCGACGATCCGGTCAAAGGCTATCCTTACGAGACGAAGGGAAGCTTTTTCTATCCTTTCGCCAAGGGCGAAAGAGAGCAGCTTGAAGTTCGACTTATTCCCCTTAAGGAAGGAACCGTGCACTATCAGCTAGGCTATCGGGGGCAGTTGAGCTTCGTTCTGCATGACCGAAAGATCGGTTCCGTACCGCTGGCAGCGGACCCGAACCGGGAGAAGCCTGGACAGGCGAATGAGCCGAATCCGTCGATCGGCACGTTGGCTTCCGGGACATCCGCGCGAACGGCGACAATGGCGAATGCGATTCGGACCGCTATCCGAGCGCTGCTGCTGCAAGGAGGGACATAACCGATGGTGAACTGGATATGGATGGGCATGATTGTCGTGAGCGTCTTGTTCGGCGCGGCGAACGGCAAGATGGAGAAGGTGGCGGAAGCGGCCTTCGGCGGCGCCCAGACTGGCGTTACGGTATGCTTCGGGCTGGTCAGCATTCTCGTATTCTGGATGGGACTGATGAGAATCGCGGAGGAGTCCGGTCTGGTGCGCAAGCTGTCGGTCCTGATGGCTCCGCTGGTCCGGAAGCTGTTTCCCGACGTGCCCCGAGACCACCCGGCCATGGGGTATATCTTGTCCAACATGAGCGCCAACCTGCTGGGACTCGGCAATGCCGCAACGCCGATGGGAATCAAGGCGATGCAAGAGCTGCAGAAGCTGAATCCCGAGCCTACCGTCGCCACGCCGGCGATGTGTACGCTGCTGGCGCTGAATACGGCGAGCATTACGCTCGTTCCGACGACGATCATCGCCATTCGAATGAATTTCGGCTCCGTCCATCCCGCGGATATCGTCGCTCCCACCTTGCTGGCGACGCTGATCTCGACCGGAGCGGCTATCCTCATCGACAGATGGTACCGCGGCAGGAGCAAGACGCCTCCCGCACGAACAATCCCGAACGCAGGAGCCCGAACAACGGCTAAGCCCATCCAGCCTCCCGCGTCCGCAGGAGGAGGCTGAACGCGGTGATTGCGTTTATTCAACTGGTATCCACCTGGACAATCCCGGTTCTTATCGCTTTTATTCCCTTATACGCTTCGTTCCGCAAGGTGCCCGTATATGAATCGTTCGTCGATGGGGCGAAGGACGGCTTCGGCACGGCGATCAGCATTATTCCTCATTTGGTCGGCATGATGACCGCCATCAGCATGTTCAGAGCCTCGGGCGCGATGGATGCGCTGATCGGGTGGATCAAGCCCTTCATGGAGAGTATCGGCATTCCGGGGGATGTGCTGCCGCTCGCCTTGCTTCGCCCGATCACCGGGGCGGGATCGCTTGCCTTCGTTACCGACTTAATCAAGGAGCAGGGACCAGATTCCTTCGCCGCTCGTATCGCCTCGACCATTCAGGGCAGCACCGATACGACCTTGTACGTGCTGACCGTTTATTTCGGGGCGGTTGGCATTCGCCAAGCCCGATATGCCCTGAAGGTCGGGCTGCTTTCGGATCTGGTGGGCTTTTTCGCCGCCGTTGCCGCTTGCTGGTTATTGTTCGGCTTGGTATGATGGGGTTGAGGTGAACGAAGCGTGGAGGAACGATTGCAGAAGATTCTCGCGAACGCCGGCGTGGCTTCGAGACGCAAATGCGAGGATTTAATTACGGCCGGCAAGGTTACCGTGAATGGAAAGGTAGTCACCGAGCTTGGCATCAAGGCCGATCCCGCCGTCGATGTAATCACGGTATCCGGCAAAGCGATTAAGCAGGAAACGAAGATTTATATGATGTTCAATAAGCCGAAAGGCGTCATTACGAGCGTCTCCGATCCGAAGGGGAGAAGCGTAGTCACCGATTACCTGAAGGAGGTCAAGGAAAGGCTCTACCCGGTCGGTCGGCTGGACTACGACTCCGAGGGCTTGCTGCTTCTGACCAACGACGGAGATCTGGCGCACAAGCTGACCCATCCAAGCCATCACGTCCCGAAAACGTATCACGCGACCGTGGAGAGAGTGCCTCACGGCAGCGCTCTGGAAAAGCTGGCCAAGGGAATCAAGCTGGAGGACGGGATAACCGCCCCGGCGGAGGTCGAATATCACGACATTGATCCGGAAGGCAAATTCGCGACCATCGCGATTACGATTCACGAAGGCCGCAACCGACAGGTGCGACGGATGTTTGACGCCATTCATCATCCGGTGACGAGGCTTAAGCGCATTTCCTTCGGCGGGCTGTTCCTGAACAACCTGCAGAGAGGCAAGCATCGCAAGCTTACGAAGGACGAGCTGGAGAAGCTGCGGGAGATGGCGGAGGGGATCAAGCTGCCCTCTGCGCAGGACAAGGAATAGACGAAGCTTTTACGCGAACGTCAGAGCCGGCGAACGGGCAGCCCCGTTTTCCGGCTTCTTTGTTCACGATACAGACTTTATATGTATCACGTTCTGCTTCGCTGTGTCGTCTCCGCAAAGTTTCCCCGGCTGTCGGAGGACGCCGAAAGCGTTTTTGCTTGTCCTCGCGCATGCCGTGACATTGTACCAATTTAGACAAACAAAATCGCTAAAAATTCGGCAAAATCAACGTATACTTGAAGGGGTCGATTGCTGACGGACAAACGTTCCGTTACAATGGAGTTATTGCCGTATAGGTGGTGTGAATAATCAATATGGGGCGTTATCGAAAACCGATTCAATACTTCATTCTAGCCGTCGTGCTCCTTGTGGGAGGTTACGCGATCGGCAATTCGCTGTTTACGAAGAGCGTCGTGCTTACGAAGGGAGACAAGCCGCCGAGCTTTCGTCTGGCCGACCTGGACAACCGGGTTCACGATATGAAGGACTACGAGGGCAAGCCGCTGATCGTCAACTTCTGGGGCACCTTCTGTCCGCCGTGTCGCGACGAGATGCCTGCGCTGCAGAAGCAATACGAGAAGTGGAAGGGCGAAGGGCTGGAACTGATCGGAATCAACCTTAGCGAGGACAAGCTGACGGTCGAAAGCTTCATCCGCCAGATCGGCGTAGACTTTCCTATATTAATGGACAAGGATAGAAAGACGGAAAAGAAATACGGGCTCAAACAATATCCGACGACGTTCTTCATTACCCCTGGCGGGAAAATTCAGGAAGTCGTCATTGGCGGCTTGCTGACCGAGGAAGAGATCGACCAACGCGTGAATCGGCTTATGCAAGCGAAGTCGTAAAGTCTATCAAGGGGGCCTAAGCGTTGTTTCAGAATACCAAATGCGAGTGCGGTCATCAGAATCCCGTCGGAACGGTTCTCTGCGAGTCCTGCGGCAAGCCGCTTGACGAGGCGCTGCTTAAGGACGAGAAAGCCCTGCTGGAGATGAGATATGACGGGGTAGCGCGCAGATCGCAGAAGGCGAACCCGCATCTTGTTG
This sequence comes from Cohnella boryungensis, assembly GCF_042651945.1. Classification (NCBI taxonomy): domain Bacteria; kingdom Bacillati; phylum Bacillota; class Bacilli; order Caryophanales; family Paenibacillaceae; genus Cohnella; species Cohnella boryungensis. The sequence continues at coordinate 42,921 of NZ_JBHSED010000005.1, forward strand.
ATCGCATATGGAACTTTTTTTCCTCTGTCAAGATTGCCGTTTACTTGATCATAATCACATTGATCGGCGCGTCTCTGGGCACTATCTTCCAGCAGGAAAGCACACTGATCAACTTAACCGAGCGCTCCGAGTTCGCGGCCTTCTATAAGGAGAAGTACGGCACGATCGGCATTGTCTATCATGCGCTCGGCTTATCCCGGACGTTCGAGTCGTGGTGGTTCATCACCCTGCTTGTCATGATCGGGACCTCGCTTGTGGTTTGCAGTCTGGATCGGGTGCTGCCGCTGTATCGCGCGCTGTCCAAGCAACAGATCCGCAAGCATTTGCAATTCATCAATCGACAGCAGGTGATATACTCCGCCGATCTGACAGAGCCTGCGAAGGACTGGCTGGAGAAGTTCGGCAAGGCGATGAAACGTAAGCGTTATCGGGTCTGGCAAGAGGATGGAGCCTTGCTCGCCGAGAAAAACCGCTTCAGCCGCTGGGGGCCGTATATCAACCATATCGGATTGATTATTTTTCTGTTGGCGGTGCTGGGACGCAGCGTGCCGGCCTGGCACATGGACCAGTATCTGGCTCTGTACGAAGGCGAAACGCGGCAAATTCCCGGAACCAACTACTATGTGACGAACGATAAGTTCACCCTGGATTACTACTCCGACGACGAGCTTGCGGCCAATCAGAAGGGGACCAAGGTCGTTAAGCTGTACGAAACGAAGGCGCGGCTGTTCGAATGCACGGATGCCTGCGACGAACCGCTTGCCGAGCCGGTCTTGACCGAGGTGAAGAGCCACGACATCCGCGTGAACAGCGCATTGTCATACAAGGGGCTCAAGCTGTATCAGAACAGCTTTCAGGAGAGGGTTCGTCTGATTTCCGTGCACCCGACGCTGAGCGATTCGGAAACCGGGAAGACGATCGGGAGCTTCGATCTGCTGATGGATCATCCGGAGGAAACATACGCGCTGGGCGAATATACGCTTAAGCTGAACGATTACTACCCGGATTTCAGTCTCGACGGGCAGAAGCGCCCGATGACGAAGACTAGGGAGCCGAACAACCCGGCATTCGTGTTCCGCATCGAAGGCCCCGACGTGCAGAAGCAGGGCGAGGTGTATATTTACTTCCCGCTGCCGAACGAGACGAGCAAGTATTACGAGCAGATCTTGAACGAGAGCTTCAAGCAGCGCGGCGACAGCACCGGACGATTTGCCTTGAAGGTGGAAAACGCGCTTGTCGATGGTAAAATGAACAATATCAAGTATTCCGAGTATACGACGTATTTGAACATTCGCGTAGATAAAGCGATGCCTTATATTTGGGTCGGCGCCGCCATATCCATGATCGGCCTCGTGATGGGCTTCTATTGGCAGCATAGGCGGATCTGGCTCAGAATTGACGGAGACAAGCTGTCTTTGGGCGGACATACGAACAAGAACAGCTACGGATTAAGAGCAGATGTCGCAGGAGCGTTGGGAGCAAGCGGCATAGAGGTCGATCCCAAAGCGCTCGATAACAGGAGGAATGCACGTTGAAGTGGTGGCTTGATTTCAGCAGTGACGCATTTATGGTTGCCTTTTACTTATATTGCGCCTCGTTCATCACCTACGCGATTGCCGTAGGAGGCAAGCGCTGGAGCAATCGCAAGCCGGAAGACCATACGAGGCGCTGGGGCAAAATCGGGTTTGGTCTTGCGGTCACCGGTTGGCTGGCGCACTTAACCTTCTTCTTTACCCGCTGGTATGGAGGAGGGCATATCCCGACGAGCAACATGTACGAGTTCATGACCTTCCTGGGCATGGCGATCATGCTGGCTTTTATTGTCATTCATTTGATTTATCGCAATATGCTGCTGGGGGCTTTCGCGCTTCCGCTGGTCATTATAATCGTTGCCTACGCCTCGGTCTTTCCTTCCGAGGTGCAGCCGCTGATTCCCGCGCTGAACAACGTCTGGCTTAAGATTCACGTAACGACAGCCGCAGCGGGAGAAGCGTTCTTCGCCATCGGCTTCGCGGCGGCGCTCGTGCAGCTGATCCGCGTTGTGGACTTCAACGGCACGGACAAAGCGGCCAAGCGCTCGCAGTTCTGGACGGAGTTTTCCCTCTTTGTTATTATCGTGCTGGTAGGCTTTCTCGTAGCCGTCTTCGCCTTCCGCGGATCGGGCTACGAAGCTTCCTTCTCGCAAGAGAAGACGACGATCGACGACAGCGGGACGGAGTATACTTCGGTGAAGGAAGTGAAGTACAGCCTTCCGCCGATCGTGGCTCCTTACAATAGCGAGACGGTTAAGTTCCAGGCGTTCCTGGGAATGAAGGAGCCGCTGTTCGAGGCGCCGGCCTGGATGAACGGGGTCAACGCGGGGCGCAAGCTCAATACCGTCATCTGGTCCGTAATTGCGGGCTTGGTACTGTATGGCTTACTCCGCCTTCTTGTACGCAAGAAGCTTACTGCTGCAATTCATCCTCATCTGTCCGATATCGATCCGGATGATCTCGAGGAAATCAGCTATCGTGCGATTGCGATCGGCTTCCCGATCTTCACGCTTGGCGCGCTGATCTTCGCGATGATCTGGGCGGAGATCGCCTGGTCGAGGTTCTGGGGATGGGACCCGAAAGAGGTATGGGCGCTCATTACCTGGCTGTTCTACAGCGCTTATCTGCACCTTCGCCTCTCCCGAGGCTGGCAAGGCACGCGATCGGCCTGGCTTGCGGTAATCGGATTCCTCGTCGTGATGTTTACATTGGTCGGGGTTAATCTTATTATTGCCGGATTGCATTCCTACGCGGGCGCAGAATAATAACGGCGCAGAGGATATTAACCGAGAGGGGCGTTATGCATGAACACGGGCAATCGGATATTGGTCGTAGACGACGAAGAGAGAATTCGCCGTTTGCTTAGAATGTATCTCGAAAAAGAGGGCTATGAGATTGAAGAGGCGGAGGATGGAGAAACCGCTTTGCGCAAAGCCCAGGATGAGGATTTTGATTTGATCGTGCTTGATTTGATGCTGCCGGGCATTGACGGCATCGAGGTATGCACGCGTCTGCGCCAGCAGAAGGCGACGCCTGTGCTGATGCTGACGGCGAAGGGCGAGGAGGTTAACCGCGTACAGGGCTTTGAGGTCGGCGCGGACGACTATGTGGTGAAGCCGTTCAGCCCGCGCGAGGTAATCTTCCGCATCAAGGCGATCCTGAGACGTTCCTCGGCGACGGCTTTCCTGTCCAAGGAAATGAATACAAGCAACAACATCGTATTCCCGTACCTCATCATCGAGCATGATGCGCATCGGGTTACCGCCAACGGCCAGGAGGTCAATCTGACGCCTAAGGAATACGAGCTGCTGCATTATTTGGCCAGCACCCCGGATAAGGTGTTTTCCCGGGAGGAGCTGCTCAAGGACGTTTGGAATTACGATTTCTTCGGCGATCTGCGCACAGTGGATACGCACGTCAAGCGGCTTCGGGAGAAGCTGAATCGCGTATCCGGCGAAGCGGCCTCCATGATTACGACCGTATGGGGAGTCGGATATAAGCTAGAGGCGGCGAAATAGCCTATGGCCATCTGGAAATCTGTCGTCGGCAAGATGTGGCTGACGATTATGGGGCTGGTCGGGGTCGTCATTACGACGGTCGGTTTTTTCCTGCTCGAATACATCGACTTGACGTTCGCCGATCCGGTCAAGATCAAGCATCTGTTTATATACTCGGGCATTGTCGGCTTTCTGCTTACGACGTTTTTCGCCTTTTTCCTGCTCACCAAGATCACGAATCCTCTGCGAGAGATGAAGGATGCGGCCAACCGGGTCGCCCAGGGGGACTACTCGACACGGGTCGCCACCCGATCGTCCGACGAGATCGGGGAGCTGGCCAACACCTTCAACCAGATGGCCTCCGAGCTGAATACGCTGATTCGCGATATTCAGCATGAGCGAGATCATCTCAGCAGCGTGCTGCGAAGCATGACGGACGCCGTCATTTCCTTCGATGCCGAAGGAGAAGTCATCTTGACGAATCCGCAAGGCAAGCATCTTCTGGAGGACTGGAATTCCGTTGACTGGTCGGAGGAGGATGTTCCCGCTCGGGATGCCCACATTCCCGGACCGCTGCGGGAAACCTTCCGTAACGTCGTCTCCAGCGGCAAGGAGCTGACCGTCAAAATTCATGTGAAGAGTGGAGTTTGGTCGGTCGTCATGACTCCGCTCGCTTCGACGGATTCCGTTCGGGGAGCGGTGGCCGTGCTTCGGGACGTTACGGAAGAATTCCGCGTAGACAAGATGCGCAAGGATTTCGTAGCGAACGTCTCACATGAGATCAGAACCCCGCTTTCGATGGTGCAGGGCTACAGCGAAGCGCTGATGGACGACATTGCGGCGACTCCCGAAGAGCGGAGAGAACTTGTCCAGGTCATTCATGACGAGTCTCTGCGCATGGGGCGGCTAGTGAAGGATTTACTGGATCTGGCGCGCATGGAAGCCGGATATTTGGAGATGACTTTCCAGCCCTTGGATGTGAATGCGCTTCTGTCCAGAGTGTACCGTAAATTCGCGGCATTGGCGAAGGAGCGGCAGATTACGCTTACGAAATCCGAGCACGATCCGTCCTTGACGCTGGAGGCGGGGGATGAGGACCGGCTGGAGCAGGTGCTGACCAACCTGCTCGACAATGCGCTGCGTCATACGCCTTCGGGGGCAGCGATCGCTCTGCGAGCCTCCAGAGTCGCCGGCGACAAAGGCGACGTCCTCGAGATTCGGATTATAGACGAAGGGCAAGGCATCCCGCCGGAGGATCTGCCCTATATCTTCGAAAGGTTCTACAAGGCGGACAAAGCCCGCAAGAGAGGAACGACGGGCGGGACGGGGCTCGGACTTGCGATCGTCAAAAATCTGATTGTAGCCCACGAGGGCACGATCTCGGCCGTTAGCGAGCTTGGCGTGGGGACAACGTTCACGATTCAGCTTCCCGTTTCGGCGAATCGGCCGAAAGGCTTCGATGAATTAAAAAGCTAATGACATATTAAGCCCTCTAGGCGGATGAGAAGCTACTGAGAAGCTACCTCGTCCAAGCCAGAGGGCTTTTTTTGTCAGGACTTCTTCGATTCTGAGAACGAGAAAAGGCGGCAGACCGGGAAACATCCCGTTCTGCCGCCTTGTGGCGCGCCCTGAGAGGGTTATGCGCTTAGTACAAGTGAACTTCCTTGGCATTATTGAGATCAGGCAGGGCAGTCAGCTCGCCGATCACCTGCTTCGTTACGGCTTTGTCTACGCCCAGCACCATAATCGCGGCGCCGCCGACGATTTTCCGGCCCACCTGCATCGACGCGATATTGATCTCGCTTGTACCGAGGAGCGTGCCCACGCGACCGATAATCCCCGGCTTGTCGTGGTGCGAGATCAGCAGAATGTGCCCTTGCGGCTCTACGTCGACAGGGAACTTGTCGACTTGAGTGATGCGAGGTCCGAAGCCGTTCAGCAACGTGCCGGCAACGAGACGCTCTTCCTTGTCCGTGCGGAGCTGTACGCTGATCTGGTTGGTGAAGCCCTTCGTTGCCTGAGACTTCGTTACGACGATGTTCACGCCGCGGTTTTTGGCCAGATGCATCGCGTTTACGACATTGACCTGATCGGAGCCGAGGTGGTGGGCCAGTACGCCTTCCACAACTCTGCGCGTCAAAGGCTGAGTGTCTACGTCGGCCAGATCGCCAGCGTATGTGACGCCGATTTCCATGACGGGGCCTTCGGCAATTTGCGCCGCGAAGCTGCCGAGCTTCTTGCCGAGCTGGAAGTAGGGCTCCAGCTTGTTAAGCACGTCAGCCGCGACAGGAGGCATGTTGACGGCATTCTTGAAGGGCTCGTTCCGTAAAATATGCAGCAATTGCTCGGAAACGTCAATCGCGACGTTCTCCTGGGCTTCAACGGTGGAAGCGCCGAGGTGAGGAGTCACGATGATTTTCGGGTGGGTCAGGAAAGGATGATCGGCTGCAGGCGGCTCTTCTTCGAAGACGTCAAAGGCTGCGCCGGCGACTTGACCGGCATCGATCGCTTCCACGAGCGCAAGCTCATCGATAATGCCGCCGCGAGCGCAGTTGACGATGCGCACGCCTTTCTTGATCACGGCAAACTGCTCCTTGCCGATCATATGACGGGTTTCTGGCGTCAGAGGCGTATGCACCGTAATGAAGTCCGCTTCCGCGATAATGTCTTCGACGGATGCTTTCCGAACGCCCATCTTCTCGGCGCGCTCTTCGGTCAGGAAGGGATCGTAGCCGAGCACGTCCATGCCGAACGCCTTGGCGCGCGCGGCAACCTCGCTGCCGATGCGGCCCATGCCGAGCACGCCGAGCACCTTGTTCCGCAGCTCAACGCCAACGAACGATTTGCGATCCCATACGCCGCCGACGGTCTTGGCATAGGCTTGCGGGATATGGCGCGCGAGCGCCATCATCATGGCGAATGTGTGTTCGCAGGTCGTGATCGTATTTCCGTCAGGAGCGTTGATGACGATGATGCCGCGTTTGGTAGCCGCATCGAGATCAATGTTGTCCACGCCTACGCCCGCACGCCCGATCACCTTCAACTGATTGCCGGCATTCATGATTCTTTCCGTTACGCGTGTCTGACTCCGTACGAGCAGAGCATCGTATTCGCCGATAATGGCGACCAACTCGTCCTCGCTGAGGCCTGTCTTTTTGTCAATGGAGATGTCGGATGCTTCAACGAGAAGCGAGATGCCCAAATCGCTGATCGGGTCCGATACGAGAACTTTAAACATGATAAAACCCTCCTTCGAAATATAGAAAACACCCTCCACCGCCGATCCTCCGCATAGGGCGGACTAACGGTGCGTAGAGGGTGACTCCGCAAGGTCACTTCTTTAAATTTCATGTCGCTGTACGCACGAGCGTATTTCCGATTGCCTTTCCTATTTTATAGCAATCGGACAGACAAAAGCAATGGCGAATATGCAACAATTGACGCTTTATAGCGTTAAAGGGCTAAAAAACTATTTGCCGGCCGAGAAAAAGGGCAGCTGCGGCAGCAGTTGATTGTCGTAAAATCTCGTTTTGACGTCGACAAAATAGCCCTCATTCACCGCTTCGGTGCTCGTCAGCAGCTCCGCAATCGCGTTAAAGCTCTTGATCTTGCGTTTATCCGCTTGACCGGAATTAATGAACTGGTCGATCTTTGCCGTAAGATCGTGCGGCAAATATTCGTTGAGGCTGGCCTGCTGAGACATAAAGTCGGAGGAAAGCTTGATTTTCACGATCAACGGCAAGCTTTTCCATTTGGAGATCGACAGAACGTCCGGGCTGACGAAGTCGCCTTGAATGTCCATGTCTACGGTCTCCGCCCACTTGAGCATGGAGGCGAAATATTCCTGCTGGGCTGTAAGCGCATGGGCCAAGCCTTGCTTATAGAAGCTATTGGCGTTAATCTTGTCGAGAGTCGATTGTGGCGATCCTTCATTCGCGGTCGTCGCCAGCTCTCCGAGCCCTTCTTCAAACAGCTTCAGGCTTTTCAGGTAATCGGTTTGCGAGTTTTGGAGCTGCGGAGAGATTGGCGCAACATATACGCCTTTAATGGCGTCGTATTTACGCTTGGCCGTCTTGGCCAGCTCCTTCATCGCAGCGGAGCGATCCGAGGTCGGATCGGACAGCCACTTGTTCTGGGCGGCGAGCCATTCGTTTTGAAATTCACGATACGACAAAAATACGGTATGATAAAATGAAACTAAATCCTGCTGCTGATAGGCGTTCGGTTGCGAATCCGCCGCCGCTGCCTTGGACGGTTCCTCGGCATATTTGGCTTCGGTGCGATCCGTGCCTACCTTGACTCCGTAGAAGAAGGCGCCTATAGCGATGACTAGCATAAGCAGAAAGGCCAGAGAGAACATGAGATCAGATCGATTTAGACGCTTTTCCATCGGTTGCTCCTTTTAAGTAGCGGACATTTGTCATTAGGTTATAGTAGTCCTAGTATAGAAAAAAACGTTGGGCTTGAACATACAAAAATTTTCATTTGCCGAGGGAACATGAGAAAATTCGACATTCGCAACATTAAGATTCGTCAGGTATCGGTCGATGAATTAAATGATAAGATGCTGCTTGCCAATCTTTATCTTACTCAGGCACTTACCCTTATTATCGGAATTGTGTGGGTTTTATTACAGCGTCGGAATCCACTGAATTTTTTTGCAGTGCCCTCAACCTACGATTTTGTGCTGTGGGGCGCGGGATTGGCGCTTCTGGTCCTGCTCTTCGATCTTGGCATTTCCCGGTTTGTTCCCGAGGAGGCCACGGATGACGGGGGCGTCAACGAACGTCTTTTCCGTATGCGTCCCGTATGGCATATTGCCGTGATTTCGCTCGTGGTGGCCATCTGCGAAGAAATATTGTTTCGCGGGGCGATTCAGTTCGCCATCGGTCCCTATTGGACAAGCATCTTGTTCGCGGCGATCCATGTTCGTTATTTGCGCCACTGGATCCCGACGGGAATGGTGTTCGCCATCAGCTATGGGCTGGGCTTCATTATGGATTACACGGGTACTTTGCTGGCTCCCATTGTCGCGCATTTTCTGGTGGACTTTATAATGGGCTGTATTATCCGCTTTCGGAGGGAAGAAGCATGAACGAAGATCAGCAAGGCTCTCCATCAGCATGGGACCGACTTATGAGCGCCAAGAAAGCGGCGTTCGGAGAGCCTGCGGCTGCAGAAGAAGAGTTAACTATAGAGGAATTGGAGCTGGCCATTGCCGAAGCGGCCGCCAGCGCGGGGGTGCCGGAGACGGGCATGCCGCCGCGCTCCGAGGTTCATCCCGTGAAACGCAGTCAAATTTCCCGTTGGTTCTATTTGACGCTGGTCGTGCTGTTCACGGGGCTCGTTATCGGCTTGCTCTGGTGGGGACAGCGTCTGGAGAAGCTGCCCTAGCAAGTGTCGGATTAACCATTATTCTTTAGGGAAAATTTAGGATATTAGGGTCTTTTGCCCTGTGGGTTGTCCCAACCCTTTCCGGTAATATAGATCGTGTCCTACATGATGCTGGAAAAAAATCCAGTATCCATGTAAAAGACACATCTAGAGAATAGGGAGTGCAGGGACTTGAAACGAATTGGATTGGTAGTATTGGTAGGTTTGGCTTTGGTAGCTGCGGCTTGTGGAAAGACGGAGAAGGAGACGCAGGTGCCGAAGGGCAACTACGAGCTGAAGGAAGTCAAGCTGTATTCGGATAAGGTTACCGTATCGGTTCCGAAGGATTTCGAGCTGATGACGGATGAGATGAAGCAGGTAAAGTATCCCGCGGGAAATCCTCCGGAGTTTGTATATACCGATGCAGAGGGTACGGTGAATGTCGCGATCAATGTAGTGGATAATCCGCTTACGGAGAAAGATATCGAGCCGCTTGTCGAACAGATGAAGAGCATGTATAAGGCTGCGGCCAGCGAGTGGATTGACAGCGGCAAGCTGGAGGTCAATAAGAAGACGTACGGCTTTGTCGAGTTTAAGATCAAGACGCCGGACGGAGCGGAAGTGTACAATTACATTTACTTCACCGATTACGACGGCAAGATGTTCATGGGGACGTTTAACAGCGTCACGGAAAAATTGGACGACTGGAAGCCTACGGCTAAAGAAGTGCTATATTCGATCAAATTATAATCAAAAGGGTTGTTCTCGGAGCTCGGCTCCAGGAACAACCCTTTTCTATGAACGGTCGGACAAGCATGAACTCCAAGTACGACGAAGCCGTTTTTACTTGATTCTACAGCTCGGTATCGATGGCGTCTGGATCGACGAAGGAATATCCCTTTTCCTCCAGCCGGGTCAGCAGATTGTCCAGCGTTTTGGCCGTCCAGGGCAGCTCGTGCATGAGGATATTGCTGCCGGGATGCAACTGCTCCATGACATTGTCGATGACGGCTTGCGGCCTTTTGTCTTCGGAAATCTTGTTCATATCCCAATCCAGAGAACCGTTGGACCAGGTCATGAACAGCAATCCGTTGTCCTTGGCCACCTGGCGAACGGCATCATTGGATGAACCGTGCGGCGGGCGGAAGAAAACGGGGGCTTCTCCTGTCAATTCCTTGACGATAGCTTGAACGCTTTCGAGCTGTTCGCGAATTTTCGGCTCCTTTTCTTTCTTCAGCTCGATATGGTCCCACGAATGATTGCCGATGACTTGACCGCGGTCCGCGATTTGCTTCAGCAGGTCCGGATTGGCCTTGACCCGATAGCCGTTGACGAAGAAAATCGCCTTGGCCTTATGCTTGTCAAGCGTATCAAGAAGAGGATCGAGCGTTTCCGGGGCTTTCGGGCCGTCGTCGAAGGTCAGCAGCACGACCTTGTTATCGGTCGTTTCCTTGTCGATCGGGACGATAAAGTAGTTTTTGTTCATTCGATAAGCTTTCTTGACTTCCACCGGCTCCGAAGGGACGTTCGATTCGGTCGCGGAGGCTTCCGGGCTTGCCGACGGCGACGCGGGAGCCGAAGGGGATGACGCGCTCGGCGAAGCGGAGGCTGTAGCCGATGTCGTTGGCGAAACCGACGGGGATGATCCGGCTTCGGGCTCTGCGCCGCTGCTGCAAGCGGATACGAGGCCTCCGGCGAGAAGAAGAGTTGAACCTAATGCGATCAATCGACGATTCATGATGGAATTCCCTCCGTTATTTCGTTGCGATTGCTTGATTGTATCATACTTACCTCAGGAAACCACTTTCGACGCTTCCTTATTTTGATGGGGCATGTCCTGAGCGGCGGCGGTCAAAATATAAAGGGTAAGGAGGTGGCAAAATTGAGAATCGGGACATTCGTACTGGGCGGTTTGGCTGGAGCGGCCGTCGTCATGATGATGCGGCGCAATCAACGGTTCATGACGATGGCCTCGTCCATCGGACAGAACGTCAAAGGGCGCATGGGCGGCTTCAAGGACGAAGCCATCGAAAAAGCGATGAAATCGGGCTTTGCAGACGGATTTCGACGAATCGGCGAGAAGCGGTCGGAGCATTCCGCGTCCCATGACGGGGGACTTGACCAGGTCAAAAAGCTGATCACTCAGGATCCGGAGGTCGGCAAGGAAGTCGATGAGATTCTGGAGCAGAACGGACACCGCCACAACTAGCCGGGCAGCTGTCGAAGCGAGGCGGCATCGTTCACCCCGAGCGGGGAACGGTGCCGTTTTTTTGCAATTCGAGGGTTTTCCCTAGTGCATTTCGGCGGGAGAAGTGATAACATGTTCTCAAGAAAGTTTCATTCACGCATTATATGCTTAATCATAAGCTGTTATCACCGGCAGAAGGAGGATCCTGTCATGAGGATGGAGCGGCTTAGCCAAGACAAAATTCGGATTTTCCTCACGTTCGATGATTTGACGGAGCGCGGGATCCAGAAGGAAGATATGTGGCGCGAAATTCCCAAGGTTCATGAGCTGTTCAGCGAGATGATGGATCAGGCTTATAACGAATTGGGGTTCGACGCTTCCGGACCGCTTGCCGTCGAAGTATTCGCTATGCCGGCGCAAGGGATGGTCGTAATCGTGACCCGGGGCAAGCTGGAGAGAGATGCGGAATCCCCCGCCGAGGACGAGGAAGAAGTCTACGAATTGGAAGTGACGCTTGAACAAAGCGAAGCCATCATATATCGCTTCAGGGATATCGAGGACGCGATCGGCGCGGCCAAGACGCTGAACGGACGCTTGACGGGCGAGGGCAGATTGTACCGCTACCAGAACCAGTGGGTACTGTGCTTTGATCCCGCCGGTCTGGAGAGCTCAGGTTATCATGCGCTTATCGCCGTTCTGGCGGAATACGGCGAAGCCACATCAATTACGCCGGCCGTACTGGAAGAGTACGGTAAGGTCATTATAGACGCCGACGCGGTAAAGGTACTGGCAGAGCATTTCGCGAATTGATGGCAATTGCCGAATAGGTACACAACAAAGCCCCGAATGAATCGGGGCTTTGTTGTGTTGTGTGCGCCCGGCATGGTCAATAGCTAGGTGGCGAAAGTTCACCATTACAGGCTTGGCAGCAGGGACTGTTAGCTGAAGGCAAGGGTGTCGGCCATGACGCCGAACCTGAAGGAAGCCGAGGCAAACCCTCGGTCTGACGAACAGATAATCACATAGAAGGCATGGTGAGACGGACGAGCTTGAACACCAACGCAAAGTCCAATACTGCCCGAATCTCATCATGTAGATGTGGCAGATGGATGAGGGGAAACTTATCGCTCTTACCCGAGGGAGGTCTCGCGGACGTAGAGTAGGAAAAAAAGAAACAAATGCCGCTCACGCCCCTCACTCTTGGGCATTAGTTCGCTTTTACACAACTAATGCCCGCTCACGCCCCTCACTCCGCGCGTTAGTTCGCTTTTACATAACAAATGCCCGCTCACGGCCCTCACTTTCGGGCATTAGTTCGCTTTTACATAACAAATGCCCGCTCACGGCCCTCACTCTCGGGCATTAGTTCGCTTTTACATAACAAATGCCCGCTCACGGCCCTCACTCTCGCGCGTTAGTTCACTTTTACATAACTAATGTCCGCTCACTCTCCCCATTTTCTCGCGCACTAGTTCACTTTTACATAAGGTTGCGGGAGCGCGGAGCATCGAAGCTCGGGGAGGAAGAGAAAAAGACGGTGCAAACGACCTGATGGAACGCATACTGAACAGAGACAATCTGAACCGAGCGTACAAGCAGGTCAAGCCAACCACGGATCGCCCGAAATCGACGAGACGACCGTCTAGGCAGCGCTACCGTGGCTGCGGGAAAACAGAGACGAGTTTTTGCACAGCATCCGGGAAGGCGCTACTTACGTAGCGGACATGAAGGGAATCTTGCATAATTGGAATGAATGGTTGCGAAGACGGATGAGAATATACATCTGGAAGCAGTGGAAGAAGCCGAGAACGATGGTGCAAAACTTGCGCAAGCTGGGAGTGCCGGAGTGGCAGGCTTACCCATGGGGAAACAAAAGGCTTGGATATTGGCGGATGCCGGTAGTGCGATACTGCAACGCTCTGTTACAAACGAAAAGCTCGCACAGGCACGGTATTATGACTTCTCTGCCCAATACGATGCGCTTAAGCGGGTTGAACCGCCGTATACCGAACGGTAAGTTACGAGGGTGTGAGAGGTCGGCTACTCACCTATGGGCAACCTCCTACTCGATTCGTGAAGCGGCGGATGTTCAAAAAAACCATATTTCACGAAAAGTTCTTTTTTTACGCGTCTCTTTTTGCTGTTATAATGAGAGAGTGAAGGGAGGGACGAAGGAATGCTGATCGTGTCGATCTTAGCGGCTTCGATCGTGCCGGGGATTGCGTTATTGGCTTATTTCTATTGGAAAGACCGCTATGACACCGAACCGGTCTCGGTCGTGCTGAAAATGTTCATGACCGGTGTTCTGATCGTTCTTCCGATTATGATCGTCCAGCGGAGTCTTGTTCTCTGGTGGGGCGAATCGCCGTTGACCTACTCTTTCATCATCTCCGCCGGAGTCGAGGAATTTTTCAAATGGTTCGTGCTGTATCATATCATTTATAACCACACCGAATTCGACGAGCCCTACGACGGGATCGTCTATGCGGTTGCCGTCTCGCTTGGCTTCGCTACGTTGGAGAACGTCCTATACGCCTTCCTGCAGCCTTCCACGATCGGCACGCTTTTCATGCGCGCGCTGCTTCCGGTCTCGGGACATGCTCTCTTCGGCGTATTCATGGGATATTATCTGGGCAAGGCCAAATTTTCCGTCGGCAAAAACGTCCGCAATTATTTGTGGCTTGCCTTGCTGTTTCCGATCGTCTGGCACGGGGTATACGACTTTATGCTGTTGACCGTCCCTTCTTCCTGGATCTGGCTGGCCGTTCCGTTTATGTTCATCCTGTGGTTCAGGGGGATGCGGATGGTGAACAGAGCGAATGCGGTTTCTCCGTTCCGCTTCCTGAAGCGGGAGGAAGAGATTAAATCCTGAGCGTTCCGTCCATACTGGGTGTGGAAACATCCGGCAGGAGGAGGAGCGAATAACGTTGTCGCAGCGTCTAAAGGTGACGATCAGATGCAATCGATGTCATGAGAAATTCGTCTTGCGCGGCCGCAAAGACCAGGGCCGAATTGATACGGGATTCAAGATGTGCCTTTGCAGCAATGCGGAGGATTTCGAGATTGTTGAGGAAGCGCTCGTCTAACGGAGCGCTTCCTTTTTTGTTTCGAGTCCGTTCATTAGAACGACCCGCGCATAATGTAGCCCACTTCTTCCCACAATAACGGCATCACATTGGGAATGAAAGGGGTCGGACTCTCCATGTATGCGCGTTTAAGTTCAATTATGTTCCCGATTGCGACGCTTCTGTTCGTCGGAGCCATCGTCTGGGGCTATCAGGAGCACCAGGAGAAGAACTCCGTGCTGATCAAGGCGGAGAATCAATATCAGCGTGCCTTTCACGATCTGAGCCATCATATGGGACGCTTGCACGACCAACTGGGGCAGACGCTGGCAGTATCCTCCGCCTCCCAGGGGATGCAGCGCAAAGGTTTGGTGAATGTGTGGAGGCTGACCAGCCAGGCGCAAAATGAAATCAACCAGCTGCCTCTTGCGCTGCTTCCCTTCAACAAGGCGGAGCAATTTCTATCCAGAATATCGAGCTTCGCCTACCGCACTGCGGTGAGGGATCTGTCGAAGCAGCCGCTTACGCCAGAAGAGATGAAGACGATGAAGACGCTCTATAAGACTGCGGAATCCGTCAATAATGAACTGGGCAAGGTCCAGGATTCAGTCATCAAGGACCGGCTTCGGTGGATGGACGTGGAAGTCGCGATAGCCAGCGAAAACGGGCCGAACGACAATACGATCATCGACGGTTTCAAGGCGATGGACAAGCAGATGGGCGCCTACCCCGAGGCGGATTGGGGGCCATCGGCCATGTCCTCCGACCGTAAGCTGAGCGATGCGGGACTGGACGGCAAGACGATGACGGCCGAGGAGATCAAGGCGCTGGCGGCGAAATTTTTGGGTCACCATGCCGCGATGGGCGAGATCGCGGTGAGGGAGGACGGCAGCAAGACGGATCTCCCCGTCTACTCCGTGTCCGTCAAGGGCAAGGACAAAGACGGCTCGTCGATCCAGATGGACTATACCCGCAAGGGAGGGCATTTGCTCTGGTTCATGAACTCCCGCGAAGTGAAAACGCGTAAGATCAACTTTGATACGGCCCGCAACAAAGGCTCGCAATTTCTGCTGCGCCACGATTACAAGAGCATGACGCCGATTACTTATGACGAATATGATCATGTGGCGGTGTTCACCTTTGCCCGGACGGCTGACAATGTAAGAATCTTCGCCGACAAGGTTACGGTCCGCGTGGCACTGGACAACGGAGAAATCGTCGGATTGCAGGCCAGCGACCATGTATTCGCGAAGAAGCTGCTTACTCCAGGCAAGGCCAAGCTTACGATGGAGCAAGCAAGAAAGGGCCTGAATCCCGACTTTCGGGTAGAAAACCATGCCTTGGCCGTTATCGAGAACGACCTGCGTCAGCCGACGCTGTGCCATGAATTTACGGGGAAGATCAACGATCATCGTTACCGGATCTTCATGAACGCGGAGACGGGCGAAGAGGAAAGCATCGAGGAAATCCCGAGCTCGGAGAAGACGATCTACCGCTGACTTGATCTTTGCGCCGCCTTTCTGAATTGCAGAGGCGGCGCATTTTCATTTCCGAAAAACATCCTCCGTGCTATACTGTGACATGTAGAGAGAACGTTCTCCGAACATGCATACTTGGAGGGTTTATGGGTGCTGCCTAAGATCAATCAAATGATGTACATACAAGCGGAAGCCGAGAATGGGGGGGAAGCCGTCACCTTGCGCTCTCGCGTGGCCGATATAGACGATCGCAACATCTATATCGAGATCCCGCTTAACGAGAAAACCCGTAAGCTGTACCGTACGCAGCAAGGGGAACGCCTGGAGCTGTACTTCTTTACCCATGACGGCGTGAAGCATCTGTTCTCCAGTTTTGTATCCGGCTTTCGCAAGGAAGCGGTCTCCCTTGTCGCCATCCGCAAGCCCGACCCGGAGGAAGTTACGAAGGATCAGCGCCGCAGCTACCTTCGCGTGGAGACCAATCTGGAGATTGCCGTTAAGCTCGGGGACAAGCTTCGCTTCGTTGCCGTGACCGAGGATATCGGAGGGGGCGGAGCTTCTTTTCTCTGCGAACGAAAGTGGCCGATCGAACCGAATGTCGTGCTCACATGTTGGCTATTATTAAGCTATAGGGGCGGTTCTCTCGCCCATGCCAAATTCGAAGGCGAGGTCGTTCGGATTATTCCCGTCGAGCCGGACAAGCATCTGGTCATGATGCGCTTCGCGGAAATATCGGATTCGGATCAGCAGAAGGTCATACGATACTGCTTTGAGCGCCAGCTCGATCAGCGCAAGGATTAGTTCCGCTGTCTCGGGCTTCTTCGGCGCAAGAAGCGCAGGGAGGCGCAATCGGAATGGCGGACAGGTCTGGGGCATGCGACAAGGAAGCGTTCGTCGCTTGGTCGGAGCGAATCGAAAGAATCATCGTAAAGGCGATCAAGCTGCTTGTCGTCCTGCTGATCGTCTCGCAGCTGGCGCTGCAAGTTCCGGCGCTGAGACATTGGCTGACGACGACGGACGATGCCGAAGGAATTCCTTACCGAAGCCTGGTTCAATAAGGCGAATATCGTTTTTTTTGCATACCGCAGTGCCGCTGTGGTATAATTTCCTCATTCCCTGCAGGCTTCGCCTGCCTTATTTTTTAAGTCAGCAAGCGCAACGCATCTATTGTTGTCGGCATGTAGGAGGCTAGCATTTCGTTTATGGACGCAACTCATTCTTTTCGGATTAATATCGCGATCGACGGACCCGCAGGCGCGGGAAAAAGCACGGTGGCGCGCAAGGTGGCAAGCGCTCTTCGCTATATCTACATAGACACCGGAGCGATGTATCGGGCGGTTACGCTTAAGGCGCTGGAGTCCGGCATTTCAACGGACGACGACAGCCGCGTCGGCCAATTGGCCGATGAGCTGGACATCGTTCTGTTGCCAGGCAGCGAATCGCAGCAAGTGATCGTGAACGGGGAGAATGTCACTTCGCGTTTAAGGACTCTGGACATTAATCGCAATGTATCTTACATTGCGCGCTTGTCCCGGGTTCGCAAGCGAATGGCTGATCTGCAGCGCAGGATGGCACTAGAGAAGGGCGTTGTCATGGACGGAAGGGATATCGGCACGCATGTTCTGCCGGATGCGGAGCTGAAGGTGTTCTTGACGGCCAGTCCTCGGGAAAGGGCCGAGCGGCGATTCAAGGAACTGGAGGCGGACGCGAACCTCACGCTCGACGAGCTGGAGAAGGAGATCGCGGAACGCGACCGTCTGGATCAGGAGCGGGAGATTGCGCCGCTGAGGCAAGCCGAGGACGCTCGTTTGCTTGATTCCACGGGAAAGACAGTGGACGAAGTGACGGAAGAAATTGTACAATGGGGACTTGCGGCGGCACGAACCCTTTTGGCGGAGGAGAAGTAAATTATGTTATACCTTACCGCACGGGCCATTCTCCGCGTCATCTATTACCTATTGTACCGGCTGGAAGCCAGAGGAATCGACAATATTCCCCGCGAGGGACCGGTCGTTCTGTGCAGCAACCACAAAAGCTTGCAGGATCCCATCACTTTGGGGGTTTGGGTACCCCGCAAAGTTCATTATATGGCGAAGGAAGAGCTGTTCCGCATTCCGATCTTCGGCAGGGCCATTCGAGCTGTAGGAGCTTTTCCGGTCAAGCGCGGCGGCGTAAGCAAAGAAGCGATCCGCACAGCGATCACGCTGCTGCAGGGCGGAAACGTGATGGGGATTTTTCCGGAAGGCACTCGCAATGAAACCGTCGGGATGGGCAAGAGGGGAGCCGTAACGATGGCTGCCCGCGCCAAAGCGATTGTCGTACCGGTTGCGCTCGTGGGAGAGTATCGCCTGTTTCGCAAGATGCTTGCGGTATATGGGGCTCCGATTGACCTGACGCCATACGTGGAACAGGGAACTTCCGAGGGAATGGAGCAGGCAACAGAGCTGATTATGGACAGAATCAAGGAAATGGTGAGAACGGGGAAGCCCGCATCCTAAGGAATGCATGTTTCCGGCAATAATCCTTCATACTAAATTTGATTCTGGCATTTTCGGGTAAGTAAGATTTAAGCGCCGCATGAAGCGGGTTTAAATAAAGTTGGGGTAGAACTGAGGAGGTAATTTTCATGTCTGAAGAAATCAACGTCCAGGAAACTGCGGCTGCAGAACCGGTGGCGGAAACCGTCAGCCAGGATGCGCTCGAGAATGTCGTAACCTTGAAGAAAGGGGACACCGTGAAAGGTACGGTGGTCAAAATCGACGACAATCAAGCCTACGTTAGCCTTGGATATAAATACGACGGAGTTATTCCGTTGCGCGAGCTGTCTTCCGTCAATCTAGACAACGCGAACGAGGCGGTTCAAATCGGCCAAGAGGTCGAAGCGAAAATCGTGAGCATCAACGATGCCAAGGAATCGCTTGTTCTCTCCAAGCGCCAAGCGGACGCTCCGCGCGCATGGGAAGAGCTGCAAGCCAAATTCGACTCCGGCGAAGCGTTCGAAGTGGCCATCACCGATGTCGTGAAGGGCGGACTCGTAGCCGATGTGGGCGTTCGCGGATTTATCCCGGCTTCCATGGTAGAGCGTCATTTCGTTGAAGATTTCAGCAGTTATAAGGGCCGCACGCTTAAGGTGAAAGTGAAAGAAATCGACCGCGAGAACAACAAGGTCATTCTTTCGGCCAAGGAAGTGCTGGATGCCGAGTACGAAGCGCAAAAGCAGCAGATCATGGGCAACCTGCAACCTGGTCAAGTGCTGGAGGGCAAAGTGCAGCGCCTGACTCCGTTCGGCGCATTCGTAGACATCGGAGGCATCGACGGACTCGTTCACGTTTCCGAGATGGCTTGGCAGCACGTTGCGCACCCTGCGGATGTCGTATCCGAAGGCCAAAGCGTGAAAGTAAAGGTTCTGAAAATCGATCCTTCGATCGGCAAAATCTCCTTGAGCATTAAAGCGGCTCAACCGGGCCCATGGGAAACGGCTCTCGGCCAATTCAACATCGGCGATGTCGTTACCGGCGTCGTGAAGCGCCTCGTCAGCTTCGGAGCATTCGTTGAGATCGCTCCAGGCGTCGAAGGACTCGTTCACATCTCGCAAATCGCTCACCGTCATGTGGCTACGCCTCATGAGGTGTTGAAGGAAGGGCAAGAAGTTCAAGCGAAAGTACTGGACTTCAACCCTGCCGAGAAACGCGTATCCTTGTCCATCAAGGAAACGGAAGAAGCGCCTGCCCGTCCGGAACGCGAAGCTCGCGCTCCGCGCGCTCCGCGCGAAGAAACGAACCTTCCTCCAGCGGAAAGCATGAGCTTTAACCTGGGAGAGCGTTTCGGCGACAAGCTGAGCAAATTCAAATAAGATGATTGACGGAACCCGCCCTAGTGGCGGGTTTTTTGTTCCACGATACAGACTTATTAGTTTCGTGCTTACTCTTACCTGTATCGTCTCCGCAAGCTTCTCCGGCTGTCAGAGGACGCCGAAGGCATTCTTGATTGGTACACCACACGATTTTACAAAGTAGGCCCTCCCATTTTCTCTTCGCTTAACAAATGGCGGCTATGATGATTAAGCAAGCCATTATAGAGCAGGAGGAAATGATGGATGTTTAACCTGAAGAAGAAACTGTCCGCATTTATGCTTACGCTTTCGTTAATCGCGACTTCCGGATTATCCGGGTTGTCGCAGGCATCTGCTGCAGATGCAGGTCCGGCTTTGACGATTCTGCCGATCGACCGGGCCATTATTCTCGCAGGGCAGAAATTCGATTTTCGCGTGGAGCTGAACGGAGCTATCGTCAAGAAGAGCGAGCTCAAGGTAACTGTGAACAACAAGGACGCGGAAGCTTATTTCGGCCGCGCGGGGACGTTCACGAACGCGAATGAGGACAGCTCGGAGCTGACCATCCGCCAAGTAAGCTTCCCTAAGGCGACGAACATCGCGATCAAGGCGGAGGCCAAGGTTGGCGGCAAGACGATCTCCAAAGTCGTACGCTATGAAGTGTACGAAGCGATAGGCAACAAGAAAAACGCCAAAAACGTCGTATTGATGATTGGCGACGGAATGAGCGCGAATATTCGCACGGCGGCCCGGGTCGTGTCCAAGGGCATTGACGAAGGGAAATTCAAAGGCTGGCTGGAGATGGAGCGAATGGATTTCATGGGGATGGTAACGACCTCCGGCATGGATTCTATCGTCACAGACTCCGCGAATTCGGCTTCGGCGTATGCCACTGGGCATAAGACGGCCGTTAATGCGGAGGGCGTGTATCCGGACAATACTTCGGACCCTCTTGACGATCCGCGCGTTGAAAACATTGTCGAGCTGGTCAAACGGACGAAGAACATGGCGACCGGGATCGTGACGACCTCTGATGTGACGGATGCGACGCCTGCGGCTATGGCGACTCACACCCGTAAGAGAAGCACCTCGGAAGAAATCGTCAATATGTTCCTTGAAGCCGGCTCGCGTCCGGACGTACTGATGGGCGGCGGACTGGAGTGGTTCCTGCCCGAAAGCGAAGGCGGCAAGCGCAAGGATGGCGCCAACAAGATAGACGCTTTCAAATCGGCCGGATACTCTTACGTCACCAATGCGACAGAGCTGAATAAAGCGACCAGCTCGAGCAAGCTGCTAGGCTTGTTCAAGAAGGGCAACATGAACGTCTACTTCGATCGCGAGTATACGAAGCCTGTCAATGCAAGCATTGTGGGCAAGGACACAGATCAGCCGACGCTCATGGAAATGACGACGCAAGCCCTGAATGCGCTGGGCAAAAACAAAAACGGATTCTTCCTGATGATCGAGGCGGCTTCCATTGACAAAATGGCCCATCCGATGGATTTCGAGCGCCTGATCTGGGACACGATCGAATTCGACCAGACGGTTGGATTGGTAAAGCAATATGCGGCTAAGCATCCCGACACTCTGATCATCGTAACGGCGGATCACGGCCACTCGATGACGCTGAACGGAAGCTACAATACGGCAGCGGCCGAAGGCAAAACCGGAGAAGAATTGCGCGAGCTCGTAGGCACTTATGCGGACTCGAAGTTTCCTACGTATTCCGATGCCGACAAGGACGGCTTCCCGGACAATCCGGATTCGGACTGGAAGCTTGCCGTCGGCTGGGGCAATCATCCCGATTACAATGAGGATTTCCTGACGAACCCCGTTCCGATCAGCCCAACCATTCAGGATCCTAATGTGAAGGACAAGGCATGGTATATTGCCAATCCCGACAAGGACCCGAACGGCATTCACCTGCCCGGCAATATTCCCCATGACGAGTCGGTTGAAGTGCATACGTTCGATGATGTGCCGATCAACGCATCGGGACCGGGAGCGGACAAATTCGCGGGTTACATGGACAATACCCAGGTGTTCCGCAACATTGTCAGCGCGCTTGGAATTAAGGCCGTCTCAAAATCAACCAAATAAACAATAGCAGCAGAGGGAAAACGGTCTCCGGGAGGAGATCGTTTTTTTCTGCATGAAGAACAATGAGGAAGCGTTGGGCTTCTTTGTCGACTGAGGCATGGTTTAACGTCTGGAAGGCGCATACTAGCCAGAAGGAGGTGGAGAAATGTCGCCGATCTATGGAGCGATATTCTTATGGCTGATCGCGACCATTCTTTGGTGGAGCGGATGGAAGGAGGAAGCGGCCGAGGATTTGCCGCAATGGGCCGTAGGTCTTTTCCTTGCGGGATGGCCGTTGACTCTGCTGGCTAGATTGGATATTCCGGCAGTTACAGTCAACGGGGCATGGGCATGGACGTTTCTGTCGATTGCGGCGATGGCCTGTCGAATGGTCCCTAATCGCAGATGGGCGGCTGTCGCGCTGGGATTACTGCTGGCGTCGATTGCGATCGTGGTAGGCAGACTGCTTTTGATCCCGAATGGCTTGTCCTACCAGCTCTCGCCGTGGGTGATCTCGATCGCGCTCGGATGCTTGACGGCCATGCTGTTTCGCTCTGCGGCCGAACAGCTATTGGCGATCTCTGTCAGCCTCCTCCTGAGCGAAGCTGCGTTGAGTCTTACACAGGCCGCTGCGGACTTGCCTTCGGAGCTTCGGTCCCTGCAAGGTCTGGAGAAGTGGTGGCTTACGCTCTTCTGCGCCCGGCTGTGGACATTGGCGGTCAGAAGGCTGAGCGAGCAAACGCGTAGACGGACGATCAGAATCAACGGCCGGAAGGGAGGCTACCGTTCATGATGCTGGATTGGCTGCACTCGCATAAGGAGTTTACTGCTGTGGTGATGGGAACCGCCTTCGGGATGGCCGCGCGGCTTTCGATGCTGCGAAGCGATTATCGGCAATATCCCGCGTACCCGCACGGCAAAATCGTCCATCTGGCGCTCGGATTAATCGCCGGAGCGCTGGGCGCTGTCGCGGTTCCCGCATTGTACAATAAGGATTATACGGCGATTACCTTCCTGTCCCTTGCCGCTCAGCAATTCCGCGAGGTTCGCAATATGGAGCGCAATACGTTGAACGCGATCGATCATTTGGAGCTGGTGCCCCGAGGGGCGGCTTACATCGAAGGTATTGCCGTCGTATTCGAGGGGCGCAATTATTTGGCGATCCTGGCCGCCTTCCTGACCAGTCTGTCTACCCAGACGGCAGGATGGCAGGGAGGGCTGGTCGCAGGAATCCTGTCGCTGTTGGCGGCTCACTGCTTCATGAAGGGCAAGAAGATTTCCAGCATTGCCACCGTGGAGAGGGCGACGGTCCGACTGGATGGACCGAATCTGTATGTCGGCGAGGTCTATATGATGAATGTCGGGCTGGAGGAGAACCGGGAGATTATCCGGGAGCAGGGAATGGGCTTTATTCTGACTCCGCGCAGCGATGACGCCAAAGTGACGATTGCCAATCTGGGTCAGCGGCAAGCGATCCTGCACGACGTCTCCACGCGTCTGGGAGTCTATCGCGACGACGGCGATCCGGCGCTGCTGCCGATGGCCAAGCTGGGCCTGAAGACTGGCAAGCTGGGCGTTCTCGTGCTGCCGCGTGAGAAGGACCGGGATAAAGCCTGGCAGGCGGTGAGCGGAGTGCCGCTGCTCGAGGCTGCGGTCCGCAAGCCTACAAAAGCAAACCGCAAGAGCACGGGGGAGGGCGCGAATGGCTAGAATCGTGGGGATAGTGACGACGAAGCGAGACAGTGCGGGCGGCGGCGCTCCGATCTTCTATGCGGAGGATAGGGCGCAGCTTGAGGCGGTTGCCCATCTTCTGGAGAAGGTGCTGGATTGTGCGGCGCACGCGCTGAATGAAGACTTGTTTATTGTCGTGGATCGGCATTGAGGGAGATTGAAGCCTTTTCCGCAAGGGCTCCGCATGGCAGAATGCCAATAATCGTTAGCCATTCCGGTCAATTTTTGATATGATAAAATTTGTGGTTGTTTCTGACGCCCGGCCTGGCTATGGCGATTGGCTGACATGTTGAGGAGTGGAAAATATGGCTAGACCCATTATTGCAATCGTAGGAAGGCCTAACGTAGGGAAATCTACGATTTTTAACCGGATTATCGGCGACAGGCTTGCCATTGTAGAGGATAAGCCTGGCGTAACGAGAGACCGGCTTTACGGAACTGCGGAATGGAACGGACGTTCCTTTAACGTTATCGATACCGGAGGTATCGAAATCGACGGAGAGGACAGCCTGCTGCGTTCGGTTCGGATGCAGGCAGAGCTCGCCATCGAGGAAGCCGATGTCATCATCTTTATGGTCGATGCGAAGGCTGGAGTGACGAACGCGGACGAAGAGGTCGCCCAGATGCTGTTTCGTTCGCGCAAGCCGATCGTTCTTGGCGTTAACAAAGTCGATAATCTGCAGCGGATGGACGACATTTACGAGTTTTACTCGCTCGGCTTCGGCGATCCGCTGCCGCTATCCGGCTCCCACGGTACAGGTATCGGCGATTTGCTGGATGCCGCGGTCATCAAGCTTCCGACGAAAGAAGATCAAGAGTATAACGACGACGTCATCAAGGTGGCGCTGATTGGCCGTCCCAACGTAGGGAAGTCCTCTCTCGTTAACGCGATCCTAGGCGAAGAACGCGTTATCGTGAGCAATATGGCGGGCACGACGCGCGATGCCATCGATACGCCGTTCGAGAAGGACGGCCAGAAATACGTTCTGATCGATACGGCCGGGATGCGCAAGCGCGGCAAGGTGTACGAATCGACGGAAAAGTACAGCGTGATGAGAGCGATGCAAGCGATCGAGCGCGCGGATGTCGTGCTGGTGGTCATCAACGGCGAAGAGGGCATCATCGAGCAGGATAAGCATATTGCCGGTTACGCCCACGAGAACGGCAAAGCGGCGATATTCGTCGTCAACAAATGGGATGTCGTCGAGAAGAACGACAAGACGATGCAGCATTTCACCAATTCGATCCGGGAGCAATTTCTGTTCATGACCTACGCTCCCGTAGTCTTCTTGTCCGCGTTGACAAAGCATCGCTTGCCGAAGCTGTTCCCGGTCATCGATCGGGTGGCCGAGCAGCATGCTTTGCGCGTGCCGACCAATGTGCTTAACGACATCTTATCCGATGCGGTAGCGATTAATCCTCCGCCTACGGACAAGGGCAGAAGACTGCGAATCAACTATATGACGCAGATCGCGGTTAAGCCGCCGACGATGCTCATCTTCGTGAACGACCCCGAATTGATGCATTTTTCTTACGAGCGTTATCTGGAGAACAAGATTCGCGCCGCATTTGCCTTCGAGGGCACGCCGCTGCGCTTGTTCACGCGTAAGAAATCCGATCAGGAATAGGAGCGACCGGGGTGCTGAATTCAACGATTGCGATACTTATCAGCTATTTGTTAGGCTCGATTTCATTTAGTATTTTGTTTGCGAGATGGCTTCGAAAGATTGATATTCGCGAGCATGGCAGCGGCAATGCGGGGGCAACGAACACGCTTCGGGTGCTCGGCAAAGGACCGGCAATCTGCGTATTTCTGCTCGATATCGCCAAGGGCTCCGCAGGTGTCTTGATCGGGCTGTGGCTTGGAGACGGCGGCGATTGGGTGGCGGTTGCGTGCGGCTTGGCGGCAATCGGGGGACATAACTGGCCGGTCTTCTTCCGCTTCAAGGGTGGCAAAGGCATTGCGACGACCGTTGGCGCTCTCGTTGTCTGGGCGTTTCTGCCGACGCTGATTGCGGGAATCGTCGCGATTGCCCTCATCGCGCTTACGCGTTACGTTTCGCTGGGCTCGATCGTTTTTGCGGCGCTTCTGCCCGTTTTATTTTTTCTGTTCGGATTGCATGCGGCTTTCATCTGGGGGGCGCTTGTCGTCGCGCTGCTGGCGATTGTCCGTCATCGGAACAATATCGTCAAGCTGTTGAACGGAACGGAGAACAAGCTGGGAGGCGGAAAAAAGAGTGAACCTCATGGCGCTTAAGAAGGTAGCCGTCATCGTTGCGGGAAGCTGGGGAACGGCGCTTGCGCGAGTGCTGGCGGACAACGGACACCGCGTCATGCTCTGGACGCGCAAAGCGGCCCAAGCGGATGAGATCAATCGCCTGCGCCGCAACGAGAAATTTCTGCCCGGCGCCGAGCTGCCGGAGGGGATCACGGCGACGACCGACATGGCCGAGGCGGTCGCGGACGCGGCGGCGGTGCTGTTCGTGGCCCCTTCATCGGCGATGAGAGACGTTGCGCGCCAGGCATCCCCGTATATTCCCGAGAACGCCTTGGTCGTCCATGCGACGAAAGGCTTCGAAAGCGAAAGCCTGAAGCGGATGTCGGTCGTGCTGTCCGAGGAGCTCGGCCGTCCGGAGAATACGATTGTCGTGCTGTCCGGGCCAAGTCACGCCGAGGAGGTCATCCAGCGTCATCCGACGACGATCGTCGTCGCTGCGAAGGACATCTCCTGCGCCGAAACGGCGCAGGATCTCTTCATGAACCAATCCTACTTCCGCGTCTATACGAACCCGGATTTTATCGGCGTTGAGACGGCCGGCGCGATCAAGAATATTATTGCGCTCGGGGCAGGCCTGTCCGACGGGCTTGGCTTCGGCGACAATGCCAAGGCCGCGTTAATTACGCGCGGACTCGCGGAAATCTCCCGTCTGGGGGAAGCGATGGGCGCGAATCCGCTGACGTTCGCCGGACTGGCGGGCGTCGGGGATTTGATCGTCACCTGCACAAGCCAGCATAGCCGGAACTGGAGAGCGGGCTCTATGCTCGCACAGGGCTTGCCCTTGTCGGAGGTGCTGGAGAGGATGGGCATGGTCGTCGAAGGCGTGAGAACGACGAAAGCGGCTTATGCGTTAGCCCGTCAGCATGAGGTCGAGATGCCGATTACGGATCAGCTTCACGCCGTGCTGTTCGAGGGCCTGTCGCCGGAAAGCGCCGTCGGCGCTTTAATGGGGCGCGTCCGGACGCATGAGATCGAGGAGGTCGCTGTCAACCCGTCGGCCCGCCACTCTGGAGCTTGAACAAACGAGTTATGCAGCCCACACGCTTCTTCCGTTCTCCTCATAGGATGCAGTGCATCTACCCGGAGGAGGGGAAGCATGGACAAATTTCCGAAGGATCTACTCGGCGCAGTGAACAAAAAAGCGGGAAAAAACATTTCCGAAAACTCGATCAAAAAAATCGCTAGCGGCATCACGCCCAGTACGTTGCAAAGCGAAGCCCAGATTAAGCAATTAATCCGGCAAGTATCGGCGATGGCGAACATTCCCGTATCCGACGAAACGATAAAGGAAATCGTAGCAACCGTCAAAAAAAGCGGGATGAACCTGAACAGTCTGGAATCGCTCGTCAAGATGATGGTCAAGAAATAAGCGGGCTGTACAGCAAAACCCGCGCAAGTCCGCTTTGCATGAGCGGCTTGCGCGGGTTTTGTTCACGATACAGACTTTATAAGTTTCACGCTTCTGCCTCCGAAAGCTTCTCCGGCTGTCAGAGGACGCCGGAGAAGCTTTGCTTGGTTGTGGGGAGAGAGCCCCTTCAGGGGCTCTTAGCTTTGAGAATATCTTTTTGGGATCGTCCATGCGGCTATGACAGCCAAAGCGATCCACAGCACGTCGTACAATTGGAACATATCCTTGAAATGAAAGTCAATTTCAAAGCCGGCGGGAAGGTCCGCGCCAAGCAGAGAGAGCTGTTCGTCAATATCTTTCTTGACCAAGTAGTAGGTCAAGTATTTTCCGCCCAGCACACCGACCAAAGCGAACACGACGGCGATGATCTGATGTGCTGCGGTAACGTTTTTCTTGGCAAGAAAGGCCACAATGAAGCCCACGAGCGCCCCGATGGCTGAGGCGAGAATTTGAAGCTCGTACTCGCCGTAATAAGCGATGAGCGCCCATACAACGGCCCCAACGACGGCGGCGACCAGTGCGCCTCCCAAGATAAGAACGTTTGAAGCGGGTGCAGTATTCTGTTGCGTAGTGTCTGGCGTGATGTCGTACTCGATTCTAGGCTGATTTTCCAATGTTTCCACCCTTTCGGCATAGTAAAAACTTTCCAAAATAGTTATTCTGCATCAGGAAACATAATCCTTCTTTCCTCGACAAAAAATCGACAATATTTTTTGGTGGCGGTTTTTTTGTCAAGACTTGCGACCAATGGTATAATATTAAGCATTTGAGCATGTTAGAGGACAGGGGACTAAGAATATGGCTCTGATGTTGCAAACCTTCGCGGCGGCCAAGCTGGACGCGATGAGCAAGATGTGGGTATCGATGATCGGAATCGGATTGATGGTGCTTGCGGCGCTGATCATCACCTACGCCCGGAACAAGACGAAGGGCTGGATTCGCCTCGTTCTGACGCTGGTAGCGGTTGTTCTCTTGATCTATGGAGTGATCTGCGGACTTATTTCTATTATATAGCTTAGCTTGCGGAGGATATGAAAGATGATTACGCTAACCGGACGAACCCTTACGAAAACGGTAGAAGCCCGGATAGGCTCTACCCTCTTGCAGCATGCGCAGGATGAGGGCATTGACTGGCAGTTCAACTGCTCCAGAGGGACATGCGCCAAATGCCGATGCCTTGTGCAGGAGGGCTTTGAGCTGCTGTCGGAATCAAGCGACGCCGAGTGGGATCGATTGGGGCCCGAGGAGCTGGAGGCGGGATATCGCTTGGGCTGTCAGGCATACGTCGAGCGCGAGGGATCGATCAAAGCGGTAAACAAGACTTATTTCTAAGCTGGGAAACGGATGTGGCCGATGATGGCGAATGAACTGCCCGTGATAGCTCTTGCGGAGCTGGCGGCTATATTTAGAGACGTTGACGCGCGATATGTCATCGGGGGCAGTACGGGATTGGCGCTGCGAGGAGCAGAGCTTGATCGCGCGCCAAGGGATCTGGATCTATATGCGGACGGGCCGGAGATCGAGGCCGTTCACGCGAAGCTGACGGACTACTGCCTGGATGCGCCCGAGCCCGACGAGACGGAGCGCTACCGCTCAATCTTGTCGCACTACACGATCGGAGACACGATGATTGAGCTGGTCGGAGACTTCTGCGTCAAGGCAAGGGGGTCTGTATACCGGACGGAGGTAAATGAGCTTCTGTACCCGGACTGCGACTGGATTGCTCTCGATGGCGCAACGATGCCGGTCGTGCCGTTGGGGCATGAGCTGATCTTTAATCTGCTGAGGGAGCGTCAGGATCGCGCGTGCGTAGCGGGCAGATTGATCGCAGAGAATCCTTCGAGGCATATGCCGATTCTGAAAAAGCTATTAAGCAGAAATCGTCTGGCGGCCAGTATCGAGGCAGAGGCTCTGGCGTTGGCGGATGCCCGGTTGCCGGAGAGGGATGGGCTATGACACACAGAAACTCGGTGACGTTCGAGCCTGATGGGCGCACCGTGTCCGTCAGACCCGGCACGACGCTGCTGGAGGCTTCCCGAAGGGCGGGAGTGAGCATTCGCACACGCTGCGGTGGCGTAGCGGGATGCTTGATGTGCAAGGTTCACATCGAGGACGATCAGGCCGGCCGATTGAGACCTCCGACTCCCGCCGAGACGCGCAAGCTGGGCCACTTGCTCTCGGAAGGCATGCGCCTGTCGTGTCAGGCTCGCACAAGCGGCGATGTGACCGTAACGGTTCCCGAGGACCCGCTTAAGGCGGCGATTCGCAAGAAGCTGGCGGAGCAGCAGGAGGACGATTGGTGGAGTTGACTGCAAGTGAAGGGATTCGGGAGGACTTGACGATGCACGGATGGAAATGGCGCAAGGCGCTTGCTTGGAGCATGACAGGGCTGCTTCTGGTCACGCTGACCGGCTGTCTATACCCCGAGGATCAATCTCCGGGGAACAATATTTCGGCCAGAGAGGCTATAACTGCCGTCCAGACTGCGGTAGATCGCTATCGGGACGATTCCGGTCTGCTGCCGATTCAGAATGCGAGCGAAGAGACGCCGCTTTACGAGAAATACAAGGTCGATTTTGGCAAGCTTAAGCGAATGGGCTACTTGTCGCAGATCCCGGCTGCAGCCTTCGAGAGCGGGGGCGGCTATCAATTCCTGATTATTGACGAAGAGTCGGACAAGCCTCAGGTGAAGCTGCTGGATCTGGCCGTATTCCAAGCGGTAGGGGACGTTCAAAGAAAAGTAACCGCGTATCGCGCGGCCAATGGCAAACGCAATCCTGCGGGAGATGAGGTTTATCCGGATTTTCATGCCATCGATTTTGCCAGGCTGGGAATCGCCTCCCCGGAAATTCGCAGCATGTATTCGCGGCAAACGCTGAATTGGCTTGTGGACGGGCAGGGGAACGTCTACGCCGACTACGGAGTCGACGTCGCAACAGCGGTAGAGAAGACGAATAAGGAGCCCGCGGCAAGCGAGGATCTCCGTCGCGCGCTGATCGAAGCCTCCTATTATGTGCCGGTTCGATCTCCAGCTTACCGCTGGATCGACGGAGAACCGAGAGCGGCGCGGCCGTAGCCTTCCTTGGCCCTGCGCAACGACTCTAGCGAGCGGAAGGTTTCTATTCTTTCATAAAAATGTTAAGGGAGATGACATACGCGTCTCTCTTTTTTCATATGCTCATGAGGGAAACAAAGGCGGGCCGGCGGGCGTAAGCCGGCTGGGCAAACATTTTGTGCGGACGGCGTCATAATCGGGACATTCGCACATACAATGTTACCAGTCCAAGTTCGTGTACGAGTTCCGCCCTGACGGCGGGTCACGACAGTTTCGCGATTACGATGGGAGGGAATCTCAGTGGAAAAAGTGGACATTTTCAAAGATATTGCCGAACGCACAGGAGGCGATATCTACCTCGGGGTCGTGGGCGCCGTCCGCACGGGCAAATCGACCTTTATCAAGCGTTTTATGGAAACCGTTGTCTTGCCGAATATCGCCCTGGAGGCCGATCGGGTCAGAGCGATCGACGAGCTGCCCCAAAGCGCGGCGGGAAGAACGATTATGACGACGGAGCCGAAGTTCGTGCCGAACAACGCGGTGCAGCTTAGGGTCGCCGAGGGGCTGGATGTGAACGTTCGTCTGGTCGATTGCGTCGGCTATACGGTCGAGGGAGCCAAAGGCTTCGAGGACGAAGGCGGGCCGAGAATGATTACGACGCCTTGGTTCGAGGATCCGATTCCGTTCCAGGAAGCGGCCGAGATCGGCACGCGCAAGGTGATTCAGGAGCACTCGACGCTGGGAGTCGTCGTCACGACGGACGGCACGATCTCCGAGATTCCGCGCAACTCCTATCTGGAGGCGGAAGAGCGCGTCGTTAACGAGCTGAAGGAAGTCGGGAAGCCGTTCGTGCTGCTCGTCAACTCCGCTAGGCCGAAGAGCGAAGAGGCTCAGGCGCTGCGGAACGAGCTGGCCATTAAATACGATATCCCGGTCATGGCGGTCAGCGCCGCAACGATGGGCGAGGAAGACGTCATGGGCGTTCTGCGCGAGGTGC
This sequence comes from Cohnella boryungensis, assembly GCF_042651945.1. NCBI lineage: Bacteria > Bacillati > Bacillota > Bacilli > Caryophanales > Paenibacillaceae > Cohnella > Cohnella boryungensis. The sequence goes on from NZ_JBHSED010000005.1 coordinate 73,934, forward strand.
TGTACGAATTCCCCGTGCACGAAGTCAACGTAAATCTGCCTAGCTGGGTTATGGTTCTGAACGAAGGCCATTGGCTGCGTACGGCTTACGAAAATTCCGTCCGCGAGACGGTGAAGGATATTCGGCGGCTCAGAGACGTCGAGCGGGTCGTCGCCCAGTTCATGGAGTATGAATTCGTTGCCCGTGCCGGTCTCAGCGGCATGAACATGGGGCAAGGGGTTGCGGAGATCGATCTGTACGCCCCGGACGAACTGTATGACAAAATCTTGATGGAAGTGGTCGGAACCGAGATTCGCGGCAAGGACCATCTCCTTCAGCTGATGCAGGAGTTTTCCCATGCGAAGCGGGAATACGATCGCTTCTCCGAAGCGCTGGAGATGGTCAAGACAACCGGCTACGGCATCGCGGCCCCTTCCCTCGCGGAGATGGAGCTCGACGAGCCGGAGCTGATTCGCCAAGGCTCCCGCTTCGGAGTAAGGCTGAAAGCGACGGCGCCTTCGATCCACATGATTCGCGTGGACGTCGAGTCCGAGTTCGCGCCGATTATCGGCACGGAGAAGCAAAGCGAAGAGCTGGTTCGCTATCTGATGCAAGACTTCGAGAAGGACCCGATCAAAATCTGGGAGTCCGACATTTTCGGCCGCTCGCTGCATTCGATTGTCAGAGAGGGCATTCAAGGCAAGATTGCCATGATGCCGGACAACGCCCGCTACAAGCTGCAGGAGACGCTCGGGCGAATTATTAACGAAGGCTCCGGCGGCCTCATCGCAATTATCCTATAAGCTTGCCGACTGCAACCGGAACGTCCAAGAGGCGTTCCGGTTATTGGCGTGCCTATCGCCGCGCGATTCGACATAATTCGATACAAAGTCATTGAACTTTTAAGCATAATCTCCTACAATAAATTGTTGTGTCTAGACAATATCGGGAACTATAAATATATAAATTCCGATTGACATACTGGGTATAGCGACGCTATAGTAAGAATTGCATCTACGCGCTAGAGAAATTGGGAGGCAGAGAGAAACATGAGAAAATCGTTATTTTCGAGCTTGGCACTGGTTATTGCTGTAATGCTCGTCCTGGCCGCTTGCGGCAACAAAGAGGATAAGAACGCGAGCAGCTCCGCGCCCGCATCCGCGTCGCCGTCCGCTTCGGCATCTGCGGAACAGTCGCAGAACGCCGACCTGGAAGCCTTGAAGGGGAAGAAAATCGCGCTCGTCATGCGCTTTAACACCGGTACGTTCTCCGCGCAATATGTCGACGGCGTCAAGAAGCAAGCCGCGAAATTCGGCGGCGAGGTTACCGTACTGGCATCCGAGAACGATCTGGCTAAAATGGCAGCGAATCTGGATTCTGCCGTAAATCAGAAGTTCGACGGCATCCTGATCGACCACGGCGACGCGGCGGCGCTGACGAACGGCTTGAACAAGGCGAAGGAAGCGGGAATTCCGATCGTGGCGTTCGACTCCGGTCTGCAAGCGTTCGAAGGCATTACGAATCTCGCACAGAACGACCAGCAGCTGGCTGAATTTACGCTGGAGAAGCTCGCGGAGGAAGCGGGCGGTAAGGGCAACATCGTTAAAGTATGGGTAGCGGGCTTCCCTCCGATGGAGAGCCGCGAAATCTCGTACAAATCCTTTATCGGAAAGTATCCGGACATCAAGGAAATCGCAGCCTTCGGCGATGCAAGCAACCCGCAGCTGGATACGCAAAATAGAATGGAAGCCGTTCTGAAGCAATATCCGAACAAAGGCGACATTACAGCGGTATGGGCAGCTTGGGACGAGTTTGCGAAGGGCGCGTCCAACGCGATCAAGCAAGCCGGACGCGACGAGATCAAGGTCTACGGCATCGATCTCAGCGACGAGGACCTGAAAATGATTCAGGATCCGACCAGCCCGTGGATCGCTTCCGCAGCCGTGGATCCGACTTCGATCGGAACGGTTCAGGTGAGATACTTGTACCAGAAATTCCATGGCGACACGACCGATCCGGTCGTTCAGCTGGAGCCGGTATTCGTGCACCGCGACGCTTTGCCTAAGGACAAGGTCATCACGACTGCCGAGCTTTCGGAATATGTCGAAGGCTGGGGCAGCAGCGATGTAGGAAACACGGATTATCTGAAGGAATTGGAAGCTGCGGCAGCGAAATAATGAAGCCGTTGACCATATAGGAGCAGGCACGGCGCGGAATTCCACCGCGCCGTGCCTTGCTGTAGCTATCCGAATGGAGGAAAGGGGATAAGCGATCATGAAGGCGATCAAGCGGTCTTCCGAATTGAACATGAAGGGCATCGCCAAGGCGTTCGCGGGCGTACCGGCGCTAAGAGGCGTTGACTTCAATGTTCGAAGCGGAGAGATTCATGCTCTTCTGGGCGCAAATGGAGCAGGCAAGAGCACGTTAATGAAAATATTGTCGGGCGCCTATGAGGCCGACGGGGGACACATTGAGACGGATGCGGGCGACTATATCTTTAAATCTCCCGCAGAGTCCAAGCAAGCTGGCATTCATTGCGTCTATCAAGAGGTCGACACCTCGCTGGTCTCTCATCTCAGCGTCTCCGAGAATATTTTCCTCGATCGACTGGCCTCGTCGAAAGGGGACGCCTGGCTGAAGTGGGGCAATCTCCACGAGGAAGCCGGACAAGTGCTGGACCGTATCGGTCTGACGCTGTCGCCCCGGACGCTGGTCCGGGATTTGACTTTGTCGGAGAAGCAGCTCGTGCTGATCGCGAGACTGTTCGCCGAGAACGCCAAATTCGTTATCCTGGATGAACCGACCGCGCCGTTAAGCATAGAGGAGGCAGACAAGCTGTTCGGCATCATGCGCGGCTTGAAGGAGGCGGGAATCGGCGTCATCTTTATTTCGCACCGGCTGCCGGAAGTCTTTAACATCTGCGACCGGATTACCGTCATGCGTGACGGCGAACGGGTGCTGACAGAGGAGACGGCCAACCTGGACGCGGCGGCAGTCGTTCGCGCCATGCTGGGGCGCAGCTTCGAGGAAGAGTTTCCGAAGCTGGAGGCGAAGATCGGGGCGCCCTTGCTTAAGGTACAGGGGCTGGAGTCCGGCAAGCGGGTTCGGGGAGTCGATCTGGAGGTCCGAAGCGGAGAGATCGTCGCGATTGTGGGCCTGGTCGGCGCGGGCAAAACAGAGCTCTCCCGGGCGCTATTTGGAGCGGATGCCGTAGACAAGGGGACGGTTGCGGTGGGAGGAAGAGCGGCCGATCTGCGCTCCCCCGCCCATGCTTTGCGCTCAGGCATCGCGCTGATTCCCGAGGAAAGACGCAAGGAGGGCTTGCTGGTTCGCGAGTCCGTGCTGCATAACTTGAGCCTGCCGCTCTTGAAGTCGATGACGAGGCTGGGTTTTCTGTCGGGCAAGGCGGAGAAGGCCTATGCGAACGCGCAGATTGCGGATCTCGGCATCAAAACCTCCTCTGCGACTCAGATTGCGGCTTATCTAAGCGGGGGCAATCAGCAGAAGGTCGCCATCGGCAAATGGCTGGGCACGCAAGCGGATGTCTATTTGTTCGACGAGCCTACGAAGGGTGTAGACGTCGGGGCGAAGAGCGATATATTCCGCATTATCGGAAGGCTGGCCCAAGAGGGCAAAGGCATTGTTTATTTCACGTGCGAGTTCGCCGAGGCGCTTGGCCTGGCCGATCGGATTCTCGTCATGTGCGACGGGGCCATCGTAAAATCATTTAACCGCGGCGAAGCTACGCAAGAGGATCTCTTGTATTATGCAAGCGCGGGACGGGAGGAATTCGCGTGAAAAATCGCCTGTTGCCGTTCACGTTCAAATACGGCGCGCTCATCTTCATCGGACTGGTTATCTTGTTCTTTTCGCTCAATAACGAATATTTCTTTACTTACAGCAATATTACCGATATCTTGCGTTCGATCTCGATTGTCACGTTCGTTGCGATCGGGGTGACGATCTCCCTGACCGTGGACGGGTTCGATCTGTCCGTAGGAGCGACTGTCTCTCTGTCGACAGTCGTTACGGCTACCTTGATGGTATGGTATGAGATGCCGCTAGCCGTCGTGCTGATCGTGCCGCTGGCGGTAGGGGCGCTCGTCGGCTTGCTGAACGCCTTGCTGATCGTTAAAATTCGGATTCCCGATCTCCTTGCGACCCTCGCGGTAATGTATATCGTCAACGGGATACACAAGACCTACACGAAGGGGTATTCCATCTACAGCAACATGCCGATGCAGGACGGCACGACTGCTCCTGGGGTGATGAGCAAAAGCTTCCTCTGGATCGGACAGGGAAAGCTGCTCGGCATACCGTTTCCCGTCATTCTGATGATTCTGGCGGTAATCGCGGCTCATGTGTTTTTCAAGTACACCCGCTGGGGACGCCAGATGATTATGACCGGCGGTAACGAGGAAGCCGCCCGCCTGTCCGGCTTGAAGGTCAAGCGCGTCCGCACGCTGGCTTATGTCGCCTCGGGCGTATTCGCGGCTATCGGCGGCGTGCTGTTCGCCTCGCGTATCGGCTCCGGGCAGATTGACGCTGGCGCTCCCATGCTCATGGAGTCCGTAGCGGCTGTGTTTGTCGGCTATTCCGTATTTGCCGCAGGACGGCCGAACATTATCGGAACGTTCTTCGGCGCGGTGCTCATGGGCGTGCTCGTGAACGGACTTACGATGATGAACGTGCAGTACTACACGAACGATATTATTAAGGGCGCCGTGCTCGTGCTGGCGCTGGCGGTTACTTTTATTCACCTCAATCGGCGGAAATCGGGCTGAGTGGCTGGGAAAATCGCGCCACGCTTGAAACTTCGCGTTTCTTGAGTGTATAATTTCCTTTGAAACGGTTAAACAGATAACATGCCATCGTATCGATTGGGGAGGTGAAATGCTTTGAATAAAACCGAATTGATTGCCAAAGTGGCCGAATTGGCCGACTTGTCCAAGAAGGATGCGACCCAAGCGGTTGACGCTGTTTTCGACGTGATTTCCGAAGCGCTGCAGAACGGCGACAAGGTTCAACTCGTAGGGTTTGGCAACTTCGAGGTTCGCGAACGTTCCGCCCGTAAAGGACGCAACCCGCAAACCGGCGTGGAAATCGAAATTCCGGCCGGCAAAATTCCGGCCTTCAAGCCGGGTAAAGCTCTTAAAGACGGGATTAAATAAGATGCGATAAAATCGCTTGACGATCAGGGCGCATTCTGGACGATTCCGGAATGTGCCCTGACGCCATTCATAGCGCGGCGCACTCTTGCAGGGGTTGTCGCCTATATGCTATAATTGCGCTTATATCGCGCGAAGAGACGAGCAATAGAGCACAAACCTATCATAAATCCCCGATAGACTAAGCGTACTTATATACGAAATGTTCGTACATAAACGGGACGTGGCGCAGCCTGGTAGCGCGCACCCTTGGGGTGGGTGAGGTCGAGAGTTCGAATCTCTCCGTTCCGACCATGACATTGCCTTGCACTGCTTTCCCGCTTTGGACTTGCGGGAGGGCAGTTTTTGTTTGACATCGCTCTATCTTATCCTTCATCATGGAAGTCATAAGAAGGAGGCATGCGACCATGAATTCGGAGCAACAGCAGGAATATATCGTGATCAAAGCCAAGGACAGCGGCGTGCAGGTGATCGGTTTGACGCGCGGCCAGGATACTAAGTTTCATCATACGGAGAAGCTGGACAAGGGCGAGGTCTTGATCGTTCAATTTACGGATCATACGTCGGCCATGAAGATCAGGGGCAAAGCGACGATTCTGACCAAGCACGGCGCGATGGATACGGACGATTAACCGGTGTACGGAGCAGCGCAGGCATAGCCTGCCCTTTTTATTTGTACAATGGATAATAAGGAACCTCTCTAGAGGGAAGGGGAATGCGCTGTGCCTGTCCGGTGGATCGCTTCGTTGGGAGTGTGGGGTGCGCTAGGCATTCTCGTTGTACTTCTGCTGAGTCAGATGAGCTCGCTGGATCGCGATCTCAAGCAGCGGAGACAGCCGATTGCCGTGTTCCAGTGGAGTGCGGCGCATGGCCTGACGGACGATCGACTGGTGGACGCGCTGTCCGCAATCCCGCTTCGTAACCGTCCGATCAAGGTCAGCTGGGACCATGCGATACTTGCGGTCGATTTGCGGGCGGATAGCCCCGCTGACGTGGGATATGATATGAGCCGGTTAATTCTATACGCTTATCAGGATGCCCCCAACGTCAAGCAGGTGCTTATCCGGGTGATCGGGGAAAATGAGGCCGGACGCGCTCTGCTGCTCGCTGTGGAAACGCGCAAGCTTGACTGGACAAAGCGGGAGCTGGATGAGCTGCATCAGCCGTTAATGTCGGATTTGCTGCGTCTGCCCTCGAAGCTGCGGCTTTCCGTGACAGCGGCGGGGGAAAGATGGCTCGGAAATTTTGCAAATTCATGAACAAAGTCCATGGCTTATGCGAGCGTTTCTCGGTTATGTTATAATTAATAAGATAATCATCGTTAGAGATGCCTGGCAGCAAGTTCGGAGGCGGAAGCATGAGTAGAGCACGAATCAACCAAATGGCCAATAAGTATATGAACCACGAAATGATCAGCCTGCATACGGATTTGCCGGAGTTTCCGGAGGGCAGGATTTCTTTGTTATACGCCGTGCTGAGCCACCAGCCCTTAACGTCCGCTCATAAGGATCTGCTGGCGGTCGTTACTTCACTCGTACAGATGGGGCTGGATACCCATGACATGGTGGAGAACTCCTCCGGCGGCTTGCGAGAAGGTACGAAGGAGATGCGATCCCAGCAGCTCAAGGTGCTGGCGGGGGATTACTTCAGCAGCCGCTTTTACCATTTGCTCTCCCAAGCGGGGCAGATCGAGACGATTCGCCGCCTGAGCGAGGGCGTATGCAATGTCAACCGGCTGAAAATGATTTTGTACGGGAAAATGAAGCAAATGAAATTAACCGCCGAGGAGTATTTGCACATCGGCACCGGGTTGAGGTCGGAGCTGTTTCTTTCCTTCACAAGCTATATGAGCGGCCTGTGCGAGAGGCTGTGGCCCGAGCTTGTGGAACGCTTCAGCAGATGCGAGATGCTGCTTCAGGAAATCGGCAAAGTCGAGAAGACGGCTTCCTTGCCCTCAAGCTGGGGCGTATGGCACATCATGCAGGAAGGCGCCGAAGAGGATCGCCGCACGCTTGCAGACCGCAAGGAAGACGTTAATGTCATCAAAGCGCTGCTTCACAAATATGAAGTGGCGGATAAACTGGGTGCACTGCTGCGCCAATCGACCGGACAACTGCAAGCGCTGCTCCTGAAGCTCCAGTCCGACAAGCTGGCAAGAGAGCTTCAGCCGTTGATCGAGCCGTTCCTGAAGGCGACGGGGCAGCACCGGGCTACCGTTTTGAAGGAGCTGGGATAAGAGAGATGGACGCGCAATCCAAACAAAAGCATGTACACGCGGTGTTCGAGAGCATCGCGCCCAAGTACGATATGATGAACGACATCCTGAGCTTTAGAAGGCATAAGGCATGGCGGCGATTCACGATGCGCAAGATGAATATGCAGCCGGGGCAGACCGCGCTCGATCTGTGCTGCGGCACCTGCGACTGGACCATCGCGCTGGCCCGGGCCAGCGGAACGGGGAAGACCGTAGGGCTGGATTTCAGCGGCAACATGCTGAGCATCGGACAAGCCAAGGTGAACAAGCAAGGGCTGGGCGAACAGATCAAGCTGGTTCAAGGCAATGCCATGGATCTGCCCTTCGAGGACAATTCCTTCGACTTCGTAACGATCGGCTTCGGTCTGCGCAACATTCCCGATATCGTCAAGACGCTGGAAGAGATGAAACGGGTCGTTAAGCCGGGCGGCCAAATCGTCTGCCTGGAGCTCTCCAAGCCGATGTGGCAGCCGTTCAAGGGGCTTTATTATTTTTACTTCGAGCGGATTTTGCCGTTGATGGGCAAGTGGTTCGCTAAACGCAAGGAGCAATACGCATGGCTGCCCGAGTCGCTCCAGTCCTTCCCTGATCTGCCGGCGCTGGCCGAGCTGTTCCGCAGCGTCGGAATGCGCGATGTGAAGGCCTACCCGCTTACGGGTGGCATCGCAGCGCTGCATATCGGAATGAAGGAGAAGGAAACCGAATGATCGCAAAAATCCGCGTTTTTCTGGAAATGATTAAGTTCGAGCATACGCTGTTTGCGCTGCCGTTCGCATACGTCGGCGCGATACTAGGTGCGGTGACCGTGGAGAAGCGGCTGCCGGAATGGAGCGAATGCGGCTGGATTCTGCTGGCCATGGTCGGCGCCCGCACGGCCGCGATGGGGCTTAACCGCGTCATCGACAGGGCGATCGACGCCCGCAATCCCCGGACGGCGACAAGGGCCATTCCGGCCGGACTGCTGAAGTCGACGGACGTTATTCTGTACATTATCTTATCGTTTGTACTCCTGTTCTGGGCTGCGGCCCAATTGAACAGTCTGGCGGTCAAGCTATTGCCTATCGCCGTGTTTATGACCGTCTTCTATTCCTATACGAAGCGGTTTACATGGGCGTGCCATCTGATACTTGGACTGACGATCGGTCTGGCGCCTCTCGGAGGCTGGGTTGCGGTGACGGGCGGCGTTACCTGGACGGCCATTATCTTGTATATCACGGTCGCGCTGTGGACGGCTGGCTTCGACGTCATCTATGCTTGTCAGGATGTAGAGTTTGACCGGAAAGAAGGGCTTCACTCGATCCCCGCCAGATTCGGAATCGCCCGCGCGCTGGGAATCGCGCGTTCGCTGCATGCGCTCACGGCGGCCGGATTCGCGCTGCTGCTCGTTCTGACCGACCTGAGCTGGTGGTATTTTGCGGGAACCCTGGTTGCCGCAGCATTGCTGCTCTATGAGCACCGGCTGGTCAAGCCGAACGACCTGAGCAAGGTGAATGCCGCGTTCTTTACGATGAACGGCGTACTCAGCATGGTCATTTTCGTGTTCACGTTAATTGATCTGGTGGTGGTGAGAGCATGGTAAGCGAGAATAAAGCCGCATACCCGACCCGGTCGCCGAAGCGCTGGGTTATCGGCATCACGGGAGCCAGCGGCGCGATATATGGAATTACCCTATGCCGGCAACTGCTCAATGCCGGTTTTCATCTGCATCTGGTCGTTTCGGATGCAGGCTGGCGCGTATTGAAGGAGGAGCTGGGTTGGAACGTCTCGAATCGGTTAGAATGTGTTAATAGCGCCTTCGGCTCAGCGGTCTCCGAAGGGCGGATGACCTATCACCCGTTGAACGATATCGGCGCCAGCATCGCCAGCGGCTCGTTCATCTGCGAAGGCATGGCGATCGTTCCCTGCTCCATGGGCTCGCTGTCCGCGATTGCCAGCGGAGCTTCGACCAACCTGCTTACCCGCGCCGCGGACGTTATGCTGAAGGAAGGACGTCCGCTGCTGATCGTGCCCAGAGAGACTCCGCTTCACGCGATTCATCTGGAGAACATGCTTAAGCTGTCCCGTCTCGGCGTACGTATTATTCCTGCAATGCCCGCTTTTTACAATGGCCCTCAATCTATTGAGGATATCGTTCATTTTATCGTCGGCAAGACGATGGACAATATGGGGATTGAACATAATCTATACAAAAGATGGGGTCAACCCAATGAATAATGCACACGAGCGGCCAATCAAGCTTGGCCGCATTTCCTATACGAATGCCTGGCCCGTCTTTCATCACTTCGATCCCGACACGTTGTCGGTTCCGACCGAGCTTCATTCCGATATGCCGGCAACCTTGAATCGCAAGCTCAGGGCCGGAGACATCGATATGGCGGCGATTTCGTCCTACGCATACGGCGTGTCGTCGGAATCCTACTATGTGCTGCCGAACTTGTCCGTAAGCTCCTTTGGACGCGTCCAATCGATTCTGCTGTTTCTGAAATCTCCTCTGGAGAAGGTGCTGCACGGCACAATCGCCCTGACGATTACTTCCGCGACTTCCGTCAATTTGTTGAAAATCATCATGGAGAAATTCTATGGCGGCAAGCCGACTTACGTGGAGGCGGAGCCATCGCTGGAGGATATGCTGGAGCACGCGGATGCGGCGTTGCTCATCGGAGATCATGCCATCCGGGCATCGTGGTTGAATCACGGGTATCGGGTGCTGGATCTCGGCGATGTATGGAATATCTGGACGGGACAGTGGATGACTTATGCGCTGTGGGCCGTGCGCAAGGAAACCGTAAGTCGGCATCCCGAAGCCGTTCGCGAAATCTATGAGAGCCTGCTCGCCAGCAAGCGCCAGAGCTACGGCGATTTTGGCCCCCTCGTCGACAAAGCGATCGGACAGATCGGCGGAACCTCCGATTATTGGCATCGTTATTTCGGCGCTTTGCGCCACGATTTCGGTCCGGAGCAGCAATCGGGCCTTCGGTTGTACTTCCAATATGCCAAGGAGCTGGGGTTGATCGCGGATGAGCCTCGGCTTGAGGAACTGCCGATTCCTTTTCTATTAGATAATTTATCGAACCGCAGGTGAACCTATGAAATTAATGCAGCTATACGCCTCAATGAAATCAGATTTGCAAGCTATTGAAGATGAGATGGCAGCTACCGTCACCTCGGATTTGCCGATCCTGAGCGAGACGTCGCTTCATCTGCTCAAAGCGGGGGGTAAGCGAATGCGTCCCGTATTTGTCCTGCTCGCAGGCAAGTTCGGAAGCTATTCTCTAAACACGCTGAAGAAGGTTGCGGTGCCGCTGGAGCTGATCCATATGGCGACGCTTGTGCATGACGATGTTATCGACGACGCCGATACGCGCCGCGGGCAGCTAACGGTGAAATCGAAGTGGGATAACCGCATTGCCATGTTTACCGGAGATTATATTTACGCGAAGGCGCTAACGGTCGTTACGGATCTGGAGAAGCCGAGAATTCACCAGATCTTGTCCGGGTCTATCGTGCAAGTATGCATCGGCGAAATGGAGCAGATTCGCGATTTCTTTAACGTCGGACAGAGCGTGCGCAACTACCTGAAGAGAATCCGGCGCAAGACGGCGCTGCTTATCGCGATCAGCTGCCAGCTCGGAGCCATTGCCACCGATGCCCCGGTTCGGATCAGCAATGCGTTGTATCGTTTCGGCTACAACGTCGGCATGGCGTTCCAGATTACCGACGATCTGCTCGATCTGTGCGGGTCCGAGAAGGCGATCGGGAAGCCGCCAGGCAGCGATCTGCGTCAAGGCAACATTACGCTGCCGGTGTTGTACGCATTACAGGAACAGGCGATCCGTGAAAGATTGCTTGGCGAGATCGAATCGATCAAGGCTAGCGATGGTCGCTCGGATTCCTCGGCAGCGGTCAAGCTGGTTCGCTCCAGCAAAGGAATCAAGGATGCGGAGCAGATGGCGGAGCGTTACATCGCGAAAGCGCTTCGCGCTCTGGAGCCGCTCCCGAATATCCCGGCTAAGCGGAATTTGGCCGATATTGCCCGGTTTGTCGCGAAACGAAGCTATTAATCCTCCGTATTTGTGGTAAAATAGGAAAAACAACTTTGCTTGAAGCAGGAAAGGAGAGAGACATGGAAAGAACTTACTTAATGGTCAAGCCTGACGGCGTCCAGCGGGGATTAATCGGAGAGATTGTCAGCCGATTCGAGCGCAAGGGGCTTAAGCTGATCGGGGCCAAGCTGATGAATGTCTCCCTGGAGCGGGCAGAGCGGCATTATGCAGAGCACAAAGGCAAGGATTTCTACGAGAAGCTGCTTCAGTTCATTACCTCTGGACCAGTATTCGCCATGGTGTGGGAAGGGGATCAAGCCGTCGGCCTGTGCCGCGCTCTGATCGGCAAGACGAATGCATTGGAAGCGGCTCCAGGCACGATTCGGAGCGATTATGCCATACATACGAACTTTAATCTGATTCACGGCTCAGATTCGCACGACAATGCGGAGCGCGAGATCGCTATATTTTTCAACGAAGATGAATTGTTGACTTACGATAAGGCGATCCAGGTTTGGATATAAGGGAGCAGAGCGACAATGGGAGACTTTCGTGCCAATCCAAGTTCGGGAGCGGGCTTTACCGAAGATGAGGATTTTGCGCGTTTCATCGTAAACATCAACCGCTTAACCTCGATTGATCTATCCCAATACAAAGAAAATCAAATGCGCCGGCGATTGACGACGCTTAGAATGAAATACGGCTTTCGGACGTTCGACGAATACTTCTCGGCGCTGTCCGGCGAAGCCAGGCTGCGCAATGAATTTCTGGATCGCATGACGATTAATGTCTCCGAATTCTGGAGAAATCCGAATCGCTGGCAGGTGCTCAAGGACAAGTTCCTGCCGCAGATGCTTAAGGATTCCCCCAAGCTGAGCATTTGGAGCGCGGCCTGCTCTACTGGAGAGGAGCCGTATACGCTGGCGATGATTCTAGATTCCCTGGACGCGCTGGACAAATCCACTGTGCTGGCTACAGACATTGACGACGGCGTTTTGGCCAAAGCGAAGGAAGGCGTCTATTTGGAGCGGTCGTTGCGAGATGTTCCCGCATCCTATAAGGAGAAGTACTTCGTGCCGGCAGACGGCGCCTTCAAGGTTGCGGATCGCTTGAAGCGGGCGATCAAGCTGCAGAAGCAAAACCTGCTGCTGGACTCGTTCGGAGACAAGTTCGATTTAATCGTGTGCCGCAATGTCATGATTTATTTTACGGAGGATGCGAAGCATCTTCTGTATGGGAAGTTCGCGAGAGCGCTTAAGCCCGGAGGTCTTCTGTTCGTCGGAAGCACCGAGCAAATCTTCTCTCCCGGCCAGTATGGCCTGGAGACGGCCGATACTTTTTTTTACAGACGAGTATAGTCTCGGCGTATGCGAACCAGCCTCCCGACCGATAATAAGGACAATCGGCTATGCGGAGGGTACCTGGAATGGACAAACGCAAAGTGATCGGAGCCTATCGGCGAGGGCTGATCACCACACAGGAATGCGCGCAAATCCTGGGGTTGGACAATGTCGAGCTCCTCGGGCATATGAGGGAAGCAAGAGCGTCTCGAACCAAAACCGGCAAGAAGCAGTCCGTCCGAACGTGACGGGCTCTTTTCTTGTCAAACGCTTTAACGCTGTACTATAATGATCAGAGATAGGCACGGCTTTCGTGGCAAAAGGGAGGAACCGGAATTGAGTTTACGTTACTTAACCGCGGGGGAGACACATGGCCCGCAGCTTACCGCTATTATTGAAGGATTACCGAGCAACCTGGAGCTTGATTTCGAAGCGTTGAATTTTCAATTGCAGCGTCGTCAGAAAGGCCATGGACGCGGTCGCCGCATGCAGATCGAGACGGATACGGCTCAGATCGTAGGCGGAGTCCGTCATGGGCGTACGACGGGAGCTCCGGTTGCGCTTGTCGTGGAGAACAAGGACTGGAAGCATTGGACATCGGTCATGAACGTCGAGCCTATCGAAGGCAGCGACGAGTCGAAGCGCCGGGTGTTCCGTCCGCGTCCCGGGCATGCGGACTTGAACGGAGGCTTGAAATACAATCTTAGAGATTTGCGCAACGTGCTGGAGCGTTCCAGCGCTCGCGAGACGGCTGCGCGCGTTGCCGTTGGCGCGGTTGCCCGTCAGCTGCTGGCTAGGTTCGGCATTCAGGTTGCGGGGCACGTCGTCTCGATCGGAGAAGTGGTCGCGAAGACCCCCAACTTGCCGATCGAAGAGTTGATCGCGGTGACCGAGGAATCTCCGGTCAGAGTCGTGGACAAGGAAGCCGAGCAGAAGATGACCGAGCTGATCGACCGGATGAAGGCCGAGGGAGATACAATTGGCGGCGTGGTCGAGTGTATCGTTACCGGCTTGCCGGTGGGACTCGGCAGCCACGTGCAGTGGGATCGCAAGCTGGACGGACGGATTGCGCAAGCGGTCGTATCCATCAACGCATTTAAAGGCGTTGAAGTCGGCATCGGCTTCGAGGCGGCTCGTATTCCGGGGTCCAAGGTGCACGACGAGATTTTATATTCCGAAGAGCAAGGCTTCTACAGAGGCTCCAATCGCGCGGGCGGCTTCGAAGGCGGCATGACAACGGGCGAGCCGATTGTCGTACGGGGCGTCATGAAGCCGATCCCTACACTCTATAAGCCTCTGGCAAGCGTAGACATCGATACGAAGGAAGCGTTCACCGCTCAGGTCGAACGTTCCGACGCTTGCGCCGTCCCTGCAGCCAGCGTTGTTATGGAGCATGTCGTCGCATGGGAAGTGGCGCGGGCGTTCCTGGAGAAGTTCGGCGGCGATTCGGTTGAAGAAATTCAGGCTAACCTGGACAGCTACTTGGAACAGGTTGGGGCTTACTGATGTCTGGCGGAGCGAGGGAACTGACCGTAGATCTCGGGGAACGCTCCTATCCGATCTATATCGGAACAGGGTTGCTAGCGGAACTCGGCCGTAAGTTCACCGATAGAGGATTTTCCGTCAAGTCGCCGGTCATGCTTGTCACGGACAGCGCCGTTGAGGGCTTGTACGCCTCGAAGGCGGAGGAAAGCTTGCGGGCGTCCGGCTACACCGTTACGCGCGCGGTCGTACCGTCCGGCGAAGCCTCCAAGTCGCTGGAGCGGCTGGACGTTCTCGTAGAGGAAGCCTTGAAGGCGGGATTGGATCGGAAGTCGGTCGTCATTGCGTTGGGCGGAGGCGTCGTAGGCGATCTTGCGGGTTTTCTGGCCGCCTCCTTCATGAGGGGCGTAAAGTTCGTGCAAATTCCGACCACTATTCTAGCCCATGACAGCAGTGTGGGAGGCAAGGTAGCGGTCAATCACCGCTTGGCCAAAAATATAATCGGCGCTTTCCATCAGCCGGAATTCGTCCTGTACGATCTGGATACGCTGGCCAGTCTTCCGCTGCGCGAGGTGAGAGCAGGCCTCTCGGAGGTCGTGAAGCACGGCCTTATCTGGGAGGAAGCGTTCGTCGACTGGTGCGAGGAGAATGCGGAGCAGCTGCTGAGCCTGGCGCCGGATGCGCTCGGGTACGCCTTGTATGAAGGCTGCAAGGTGAAGTCGATCGTCGTGTCTCGGGACGAGAAGGAGAACGATCTTCGCGCCATCTTGAATCTCGGGCATACGATCGGCCATGCACTGGAGGCTGTTGCAGGCTATGGCGAGCTGCTGCACGGCGAGGCGATTGCGATTGGCATGGTCGGCTCCGCGCGGTTGGCCGCTAGATTCGGGTATTCTCCGGACATCGCGGAGCGAACGGAACGGATTTTCCGCAAATTCGGACTACCTGTTCGAATTCCGGACAGCTGCGCAACGGAAAACGTGATGAGCGCGATGCTCCACGACAAGAAATTCACCGAAGGCAAGATGGTATTCGTCGTGCCGACGGCGATCGGCAGCGTGGAAATTCGGAGTGACGTTTCTTCCGAATGGGTGAAGGAAATCGTGGACGGATTAAGAGAGGGGAAATCGTAATTATGAGTGTCAGGGGAATTCGCGGAGCCATCACGGTGGAACACAACGAGGAGCAGCCAATTCTCGATGCCACCATCGAATTGCTGAACGGAATCGTCGAAGTAAATCAATTCGAGCCTGAGGATATCGCAAGCGTGCTCGTAACGGTCACGCAGGATCTGGATGCGACCTTTCCCGCGCGAGCCATCCGTCAGATGGCAGGCTGGGAGCTAGTCCCTCTTATGTGCTCCATCGAGGTGCCGGTCAAAGGCAGCTTGGAGAAATGTATCCGCCTGATGGTGTTGGTTAACACCGATGTCGCCCAGAAGGATATTCGACATGTGTATCTGAACCGCGCGCAAGCGCTTCGGCCCGATTTGGCGGCTCGTTCCTCCTAATCGGTAAAAACCCTCCTCGTAGACGATACGAGGAGGGTTTTTTAACATTTCTGAAAGTATAACACTCTCTATCCTTTTCTGCGAAAGTCCCTCTCCCAAGGACAGAGAATTACTCTCGTTCCAGCCCCTCAGCAAACGGCTTGCAATCGTACCTGAACGTCGAATTTGACTACGCCGGGCTCCTGGAGATCCAGGCAGATGGTGCCTTTGTATTTGTTGACTAGCTGCTTCACGATCGGCAGCCCGAGACCTGAATGCTTTTCCTTGGTGGAATACCCCGGCTCGAAAATGACATCGGGATCGTCCAGACGCAGATTACCGGGATTCGTCACGACGATGTGCAGCTTGCTGCTATGCACCCAAATATGGATATGTACCTGCCGCCGATCAATCGGGGAGTGAGAGACCGCATCGAATGCATTGTCCAGCAAATTACCAATCAGACGGACAATGTCGAGGGAGCGGATGCCGTTCGGCAAATGGCACAAGTTCTCGCAATGGTAGGAGAAGGGGATTCCGTTTTGTTGAGCGGCGACCATTTTGCTATGGATCAGCGCTGAAATAGCCGGATGCCCGATCAGTATAAGATCGTTCGTAATCGCGGCGTCGTTAACAAGCTGCCTGGTGTACTGATGAAGCTCGTCGTATTGTTGAAGCGATACGAGCGCATGAACGGTATTCAAATGGTTGAGCAGATCGTGGCGTTCGCCTCTAATCGCGGTCATCATCTGGTCGACTTCCTTCACATGTTGGTGCTGCATCGTTTTGAGACGGCGATCGCGAGAACGGTTGACCAGATGGATAAGAATAATGACGGCTGCCATCGACAGAATGGTCACTACGCTGTTCGTAAAGTGCAAAAGCGAAAAGGGACCGGAGTGGAAGGAGCTTTGGAAGGAAAAATAAAAAAAGGCATTATTCAACGCGATGAGAACAATCACAACCGCCAGGGTAGACAGAATAAACGATTTTTTCATCGAAATCCTCCCTTTAATCGCGTCATCGGCTATTGAAACGTTGGAGTTGCTCGATAAATTCCTTTTCCTGAAATCTGCCTAAGGGCGCAGTGAAGGCGGTTCCTTTGAAGTAGACGGTAAATCTGCGCGGGGTGTTGTCATGCGGCAACGCTTCCTTGGTCACGCCGCTTACGTGTCGGATGTTGACGAGAAAGCCGCGAAGCGTTTCGAAGATCAGATCGGTCGTTTGGGATTTGATTTGCTGAATCGTCGAGTTGCTCGTTAGGACCTCACCGTTCCTCAAGTAAATATTAACGCTCTTCTTGCTGTTCTCTTTCTCAATCATCAGGATCGATTCTTCGGTGATGGGGTAGGTTTTGCGCGAGGCCTGGATGTGAATGAGGGGGCTTGTTGTTGGGAGCCTGCTATTCGAGCTTTCCGATCGGGCGTGCAATTCTACGATCTTGTCCACGGCCAGCTTCCAGCGATCCTGCTGCAAGGGCTTGACGATATAGTACGCGCCGATTTCGTTGACCGCGGTCATAATATCGAGCGGGGCCGTTGACCCGGTGACAAAAATGATCTGGGGGTCAGGACCCATGTGGCACCTGATTTGCTGGGCGACCTCTACGCCGGACAGATCCTCCAGTTCAATGTCAAGGGTAATCAGATCCGGCTCATGCTCCTTCACAAGCGTAAGCACCTCGGAGCCTGAGCTTGTCTCGGCCACAACCTCGATCTCGCTCTCCTCGCAGTAATTCCGCAGTAATTTCCTTACATACAGCATATCTTCCGCTAGAACTGCACGTAATTTTTTTCCCATGTTGTTCCCTCTCGTAGATTGATAGTCCTAATTGTTGATATCACTATATCAAATTCAAGGTCCTATTTCACCATGAAATGCACAAATCCAACATTCTTTAACACTTTTTTAGATAAAAAAGGCATTTCAGGTCGAATTATAGTCATTTCGCGTCTACCCTATTCAGATATGTCTATTTATTCCATATAATTGACCTTAATTAGGTCCACAGATATAGTCTCCTAGCTGCAGGAGGATAGGGGGGATTCAATGGTTAAGACGGCTTCAACGATCTTATTGCTAATCCTTCTGCTCGTTGGAGGGTATTGGTGGTCGCAGCATCAAACCTCGCAAATCGATCCCGCGCTGAAGAGCGTAGTGAGCAATTACAGCTTGGGACCGGACGGACTTATAGAGGATCCTACCGGTGCTTTGGGAATTAAGGGCAAGGATGACGTTTTTTTTACGAAGAAGAAAAATGTGCTTGAGATCAATTACGGCAAGCAGGAATTCAGCATTGAAATAGACAGCTATGGCGAAGAAATAGCCGGGTACTTGAAAAAGCTGGGGATATCGATCCATTCCGACCAAGACGGCCGGATCGTCGTGAAGTTCAAGGGAGAAGCGGTGACGCAATTTGAATAAGATCGCCGTAGGGATAGGCAGCCTGCTGTTGCTGCTACTGGTGATACCGGCCTGCTTGCATGCGGACGAAGCGAAGAACGAGACGGATAGCTTGCGTGCGGTTCCCGTCGTCTCTACTTCCTTAAAGCAGGGAGGAGTTGTCGTTCGGGAGGCGCAGGCGCTCGGAAAGCATTATCGCAAAGTCGTCGAGGGCGATCTCGTGTTTGTCGAGAATGTAAACGATCAGACAAGCCTGTCTCAATACAGATTGAAAGGCAAAGCCAGGCCGATACTGGAGCGCAAAGAGGCGACTGCGGCTTCGGACTTCGCGCGACTGACCGAGAGCGGACTTGTCGATCCGATCAGCTTAAAGGCGGGGATGCGACTTTCGATTCCCTATACTTATGACGCCACCCTGGAGCAATCGTCCATATACCTGGCCACGCTGGTCGGCGACGGCTGGAGCATTGTCGGGCGCTACAGCGATGCAAGCTACATCGATTATTACCTGGAGAAGGATCAAGCGCTCGCGCGAGTCATTGTTTTAGAACGGAGCTTGAAGGTGCTGTATCCCATTAGCGGGACAATCCCGGACCCTTGGACGTACGTAAGCGATGGTTGATGATATGGAGGTTGCCTGAATGAATATCGAATGGAACTGGAAATCGATTCTTGTTCTATCCTTAGCGGTAGTGTTGCTGGTCGGGACGAATCTCGGACAATACTACGCGATCTGGAAGCCGAAGCAAGAAAAAATGAAGACCTCTTATGAAGGAAAAATATCGGAGCTTCAGGCGAGTCTGGACGCGATCGGTCCCATGGTTCCGATCTGGACGGTTGCGGAGGGAGCGCCGGAGCTGTTCCCGGGCAAGGTGATCGAGCATAGCGATCTGGCTTATCAGGAAATTCCGGAGTCTCTGCTCAATCAGAGCTTTATTCTGGAGCCGGAAACGATCGTCGGGAAGTATTACAAAATCGCGCTGAAGGGCGGCACGCCGCTTAGCATGGATCTGGTGATGGAGACGCCGCTGGAGGATACGCTACGGGAGTTCGACGTGATCTCCAGCATGCTGCCCATCGGGCTGAAGGTCGGCGATTACGTGGATTATCGGATCGTCTATCCTATGGGGGAAGATTTTATCGTGCTCTCTCACAAAAGGGTGGAAGCCATCAACGACAAGACGATCAAGTTCAAGCTTAACGAAACGGAAATTCATTATTTTCAGGCGGCCGTAGTCGATCACTTCCTGCAAAAGGATCAAGGCGCGGTGCTGTACATGACCAAATATGTGGAGCCCGGCTTGCAGAAGCCGGCAACGGAATACTACGCGATCCCGGCGAATATCGAGGCGATTATGCTCCTTGACCCGAACATTCTGGAGAAGATCGACGGCCAGCTTAACGGGATGACAAGGAAAATCATCGATGCGGGCCGCAGCAGCGTATCGCAAGAAGACGGCTCCAAGCTGGCTTCCGGGCGCAGCGAAATGGCCGGGAAAATCGACAGCGGGGAGAAGGAAGCGAGGGATCAGGAGAAGGCGCGGTTTGAGGAGCAAGAGCAGCAGCAACAACAGCAGCAACAGCAACAACAACAACAGCAACAGCAGCAGCAATCGGCCTCATCGTCCAATGCTCCTCAAAGTGTCGAGAGGGGGGTTGTGGAGTAATGCAGATCGGCGTATACGGCTATACCGACAAGCGGCCCATTATCTATGCTCTGTTGAAGCTGCTGCAGGCAACCGGGGATGTGGCGCTGTTCACAAGCAATCGACATTATAAGCGCCTGCTTCAGCCGGGCGAAACGCAAGGACATCTCGCGAACATCATGATCGCCGTGTCCGATGCTTCCCCGGACGAGATTTTCGAGGAGGTAGGCTACACGGAAAATGATTTCGAGCACATCATCTTCGACATTCAGGACACGATTCCGGACAATCTGGCGTTGATTCTCCATGTGAAGAGCTATGCGCCGAATGAGGATGAGCAGTCGTTCCTGGATTTGCTCGGCCCCTACAAGACGATTAAATATCTCTATGACCGGAAGCGGGAGAAGGATGCCATCCATGTCGCTCCGATTACTCCGCTCTGGAAGTGCGTGGAGCAGATCGAGTCCTATCGGCTGCTGCTGGCATCGCCCTCGAAGGAATTGAACAAAGGACTGGCGGGCCTAATGGCTCCCCATTTGAACTTGAGCGTGAAAAATACGCATTCGCTGCTGACTCGGAGGTGGGGAAAATGAAGATCGCCGTAATTTCCCCCGATCGCAAGCAGGGAGGTACGACGATAAGCGTTCTGCTGGCCGTCGCGCTGGCGCAGACCCAGAATATCTCGACCTGCTTGACCTATACGGGCAACAACAATACGTCGATGGCCGGCTTTCTCGGCTTCAAGCCGACCGAAGACAAGACGAGAAACCTGACCCAAGTCATCAAGCTGCTGGAGGCGAACGCGATATCCGGGGAGGAGATACAAGATTATTGCATTAAAATACCGGGCGTTCCGAACCTGCAACTGATGGATACCGCCTCGGATACGATCTCCGACGAAGACAACACCAAGCTGCTTAAATTTGTCATCGAGAATATGAACCATGACATGGTCATTACGGACGTGGCGACGGAAATCTACGATGACGTTTCCCGCGCGGTCATCGACAATTCGGATCTCGTCGTTATGGTGCTGACCCAATCCAAGGAAATCGGGGAGCGGCTGAAGCATTGGGAGACCGCCGGAGTGATGGATTACCTGAATCAGAAGGGGCTCGTCTTCCTCTTCAATCAATACGATCCTTATGTCGAGGCTTTCCGGGACACGACGAAGCGGATGGGCTTGAGACATCGGCGCTGCGCCAAAATCAGCTACAACTCCTTCATCAAGCGAACGAGCAATATGGGCAAATTGCAAACGATTCTTCCTTTTATTTTGAACAAGGATCCCCGCGTTATTGAATTGAACAACGACTTGAAGGAATGCCTGCTCGTCGTTCTCGCGAATCTGGGCAGAAGGACGAGCTGGCCGCAGCAATCATGACGGGAAACGCAAGGCGAGCGCTGGATGGGAGGTATCGCGAATATGAAGTTAAATACGCTGCTCATGGTGATGACAATCGTCGGCGTCCTCCTCCTGCTTGCGGCCTTGTATTGGAGAGCGAAGCGGGAGAAGCCGGATGTAGAGCAGTCGGACAAGCTGACGATGGAACGCTTGCTGGAGATCGTGAAGTACAGTCTTGCGGATCTCATTAAAGA
Source organism: Cohnella boryungensis (assembly GCF_042651945.1). Taxonomy (NCBI): domain Bacteria; kingdom Bacillati; phylum Bacillota; class Bacilli; order Caryophanales; family Paenibacillaceae; genus Cohnella; species Cohnella boryungensis. The sequence goes on from NZ_JBHSED010000005.1 coordinate 95,337, forward strand.
CGAGAATTTCGCCGGCCTTGCGGATGAGGAATTCGAATCGATGTACAAGCGGAAGGCGCGCATTCAGGACGCGATGCAGAACTGCGTATACGGCATCGATTCCGCGAAGCTGATCGTTCAGGATTTGATTCGAAGCGTGATCGCCGATCTGCTTAAGACCGAGGAAGAAATCGCCGAGGTGTTCGACTTTCACGGCAACTACCTGGAGCCGAGAGTCAAGTTCGAGATTCTGATGTACTTCTACAAGAAAGAGTTCGGCAAGGACGCCTTGGCCGAGATGATCAACGAATATCGATTGGCCAGGGAACGCTACGAGATCGAGGATAAGAGCCAGGCTTCCTACCTGATCTCGGAAGAAGACATCGACAGAATCTATGCCGAGAAAAACTACGAGCTGACCTATCCGGTCATGCTTGACCTGCTGTCGGTATTGATCTATCAGAAGTACAAGGGCTTCGGCGTAATCGATACGCTCAGGGAAATGAATATCAACGGCTTTAACTGCGGTACGTCCGGCTCTATTCTGAGCGCGCTGCTGAATAAAGAGAAGAAGGTCATGAAAGCGCCCAGCTCCGTCTGGCTATATTTTAACGGCAAGTATATTCATCTGCGTTTCCTGTCCTTTCATACCGAGGAGGAGCTGCGGCGCGTCGTTCAATTGCTGTGCCGCTACAATAATCCGGGTCCGCTAACGGAGAAGCGGGGTTATCTGGTCAATACGATGTACGACAAGTCCCGCGTCCTGGCGCTTCGTCCGCCCGCGGCCGAATATTGGGCCGTATTCGTCCGCAAGTTTACGCTCAGCGATTCGTCGCTGCCTGCGTTGATCGACAAGCCTTATGTCAACAAGGCATTCCTTGCTATCCAATTGGTAGCTTACTTGATGATGGGACAAGTGACCTGCGGCTTCACGGGAAGGCAGGGCGCGGGCAAGACGGTCATGATGACCGCGGCGGTCCGATACATCGATCCGAGATATACGGTCCGCGTGCTGGAGATGGCTCCGGAAATGTATTTGCGGGAGCTGTACCCGGAACGCAATATTTTGTCGGTGCAGGAGACGGAATTCGTCTCGGCGTCGGAGCTGCAGGATGCGCTGAAGAAGTCGGATGCCGCCGTCTCGATCGTGGGAGAAGTGGCAACGGATGCGATTGCCGCCCGAATGATCCAGATGGGTCAAGTGGCTTCCATCTTCACGATTTTCTCGCATCACGCGAATCTGGCGGAGCAGCTTGTCTATGCGATCCGCAACTCGCTCGTCAATGCGGGCGGCTTCACGGGCAATATGATTACGGCGGAGCAACAGGTAATCGACGTTATTCGGGTAGATATCCATCTGAACTACACGACGGACGGTCGCCGCTACATCGAGCGAATCTCGGAAATCGTCAAGCTGGACGTCAGCGTGCCTTATCCCGAATACGACTCGAACAATCCGGTTCATTCGATGAACCGAATTACGAAGGAGTATTATACCCGGCAGACGGACCGCAAGTCGTTCGAAACGCGAGACATTCTGAAGTACAACCTGGATACAGACACCTACGAGACCTACGACTGGTTCACGACGGAATTGACCCAGAGGATGCTTGAAGCGATGCCGCCTGATAAAGTGCAAGATTTCAAGTCGTTCATACTCGACAACTGGAGGCTCTAATGATCTTCCTCCTGATCGCGATACTGCTGACGGCGATTGTGGGCATTGCGCTGGTCATCACGTCGGACCGAAAGAAGGCTAGGGCAAGACAAGCGGGAACCGTCCGCAAGAAGCAGCGCCTTATCTCTCTGTCCACCTACTATCGCTTGAACAAGATACTCGACGAAATTTTCATTACGCGAGGCAGCTATCGGAAGGTGAAGACGAGAGTTGCCGATCTGTCTATCTATACGGCGCAGGAAATTCAAATCTATGCGGTAAGAGTCTATGCGATTTCTTCCTTCGCCTCGATCGCGCTTGTCGTCGCCGGAGCCGTTATTTTCAAGGATTTGTTTTCAACGCTGCTTGTCGTCCTGTACGCCATGGTCATGAACAACGTCCTCATCGGGAAGCAGGTCGACAGCGTGCACTTCAAGCTGCTGAAGCAGCTGTCCATGTCGTTGTCCTCGTTGCGCCAGAACTACCTGCGAACGAACTCGATTTCCCAGGCGATTGCGGAGACGGAGACCGGCTCCGAGCTGCACCGAGCCTTCGAGGATATCTATAACATTCTGACCGACGTGGGCGGGAAGAAAAAGCTGGACGAATTTTATGCCAAAACGCCGTTCAGACTGTTATGCACGCTGGCGGGCGTTTGCTATATCTTGAACAATTCGGGAGATACGAAGCTGCGGGACGGCTCGTCCAACTTCCTGCAAGCGATGGCCATGATGGCGGACGAGGTCAATCTGGAGATTCGCCGAATCTCGTTGCAGAAGGCGAGATTCGGCATGCTCGAATATTTGCCGATTGCGCCTCTGCTGGCGATCGGCGTCATCGAAAGCTTCTTCACCTCGATTATTCCGGGAACCTCCGTCATGTACAACGGAGTGCTGGGCTACGTCTCCAGAACGGTCATTCTGCTCGCCTCCGTTGTCGGCTACACGGTGATCGTCCGGATCAACAGCGCGGTTTCCGTCAAGAAGGACGACCGCAACGCTCTTGTGATGAAGCTGCTTAGACAGGGACGGTTCGCTCGCTTGATCGCGGATATCATGCCCAAGAAGCAAATCAAGAAAGCAAGAAAGCAGCGCATGATTAAAGGCGCTCTCAGCATGACCGATTTGCGTCATCTGTACGCAAGCAAGCTGCTGTTCGGCTTTGTGGCGTTCGCGGTTGCCCTCGTCTGCTTCTTCTTCTCGGTGAATCTCGGCAAGCAGTTCATCTACGACAATGTGCGCGAGGTTTCCCTCGTGAGCGGAGAGAAGCTGACGGCCGAAGATATTCGCGTCAGACAAGAGATGGACGAATATTATTTGTCCTTGCCCGAGCGCATGAACGAAAGCCAGACGAAGGAGTTCGTGAAGGGCAGGCTGCCCAAGCTGCCTCCTTACGACCAGGAGGCGCAAATCAAGCGGCTGATGGAGAAGTACGACAGCTACTACAATACGTACTTCAAGTGGTGGATGGTGCTGGTATCGTTCGTGATAGCTGCGGGGGCGACGCAGCTTCCGGAGCTGATGCTGAGGGCAAGAGCCTGGCTGCTGAAGACGGAGAGCGAGGAGGACGTGCTTCAGCTCCAGACGATGATCTCCATCCTGATGAATACATCAACCGACACGCTGGATACGCTCTATTGGCTGGAACGGCAAAGCCGGGTTCACAAGAACGCCCTGCTGGACGCTTATCACGAGTATCCGTCGAATCCGGATTTGGCGCTCAACCGTCTGAAGGCGCGAGCGGTGCTGCCCGGCTTCAAGCGAATGGTGGACAAGCTGCTGCTGACGATCCACCAGATCAAGCTGATCGAAGCCTTCAGCGATCTCGTCACCGAGAGAGAGCATGTCATGCGCATCCGGGAAATCTCGCAAAATACGGCGCTTAACAAAAAGCGGTCGATGGTCAGCCCGCTGGCCATGGCTCCGCTGGTTCTAACCGCCGTGCTGTATATCCTGCTGCCTCTCGGCATTCTGGGCTTCAAGGAGTTCGTTGCGGCGCTTGGTCACATTAACGGTTAAGGATGAGATTCGATCGAAATTACGTTAAGGAGGTGATGGAGAGCTTTGGAGAACGTGCCTTGGATTCCGCTTGTTATTTTGGCTGCATTGCTCATTGCCGGAGGCTGCATCTTCGTATTCGGGCGCACAAGGAGGTGAATCAGGCGCGCGGCCAAGGATTCTCCGATCCTTGGCGGCAAACGGCAAGACTCGCAAGAGTAAACAAAGAACCTAGGGGAGTGAGTAAACAATGGAAGGCGAACTGGGATCAGGAGCGCGAATAGCCATTGCGCTTATCGTGATCGGGGTTATTATTTCCGTTATTTTCGTCATTTTGGGCTTTACCCGCGGCACGACGAACCAGGGCATTACGACCGTGCAAAACTCGATGGATTCGATGTCGCTGGCCCAATTCGACGATTATGACCAGAAGATTTTGTCGGGGACGCAGGTCATCTCGGCGATTAAGCTGTTTGAAGGCCGCCCGGTGGCTGCGATCGTGCGGACGACGGCTTCGATGGGGATCACGACTCCGGGCACGCTTCCTACTGATGGAATGGCAGGATACAGCTATGGCGCGTTGCTTGAAAACACAACATCAGATAATGGGAACATCCGGTTAGGGGGTATGAACAGAGAAGTCAATAGTGATTCCTTCTTTACTCATGATATCGAGACTGAGGACAACGGAAATATGAGATTCAATACCGTCTATCTTCCGCTTACGCGCTCGGGAACGCCGACATTCGTCAGGCCGACCGCCAAGTTTCTGGCCCAACTGATCAAGGACACGACAGGCACCATCGTCGGCGTCTGCTTTACCCAGCAGCCGTAGCCGAGCGGGGCGAAATCTTTCATTCTGTTAAGCTACATGAGCCGTCGAACAGGCGGTTCGTGGAGCTGCTAGAGCATGAAAATCAGAAAGGAGGGCCTATCGTGAATGAATGGTCGGCTACCGTCTGGGCGAGTATTAGCGCCATGATGGCGGCGCTCGTCCTCACGTTAATAGTCGTTCTCGGCTCAATGGCCAGAGAGAGCGCTCTAATCCAGCATGAGGAGGATACTGCCGTTGCGATCGTGCAGGAGCAACGCAAATATATTCAATTCAACGAGGACGCCCGCTTGATGGCGCAGGATGTCATGTCCGCGATCGCGGAGTCCAAGGGTTTTCCGGAGACGAGAGTATTTCTGACCGCACCGGGACAGGGAGGAAGCAATTATACGTGGCGGTGGTACTCCGTCTCCAATCCGTGGCCGAGACCGATGCCTTCTCCCGCCGCCGGAAGGGACTTTACCGATCTGTCCGTTACCGGGGTAACCCAAATCTTCGACTCTATTTCCAATACGGACCGCTTCTCGGCTGAATTAAAGAAGGACGAGAACGGAGCGGTTGTCGGCATCTGGTTCAGGAGGCTCTGATATGGACAACGAAGTCAGCACCAGCTTGTCCGTCACGATCCAAATTATGATTGTCGCCGTCGTGGTCGGGATGCTATCGATCTTTACCGCGTTAGGTCAAGGCTTCGGTAGAGATGCGGCTACGAGCGTGGCCGAGACGCAAGCGCTGAGCTACGCCTCCGAATTGCGGGCGTTGGCCGACCACGGGCCCGTGCCTGTCGCGTCCTTGCTGGTCGTCTTGCAAAAGAACGAAGATGCGGTCAGGAACATCGGCGGCTTCGCCTATGGCGTCGCCATCGCGAAGGCGGAAGACTTGACGGCGTTCGCATTGCTGTCGAAAAAGGTGCGAATCGCGCTTACGCCATTCAGCGACAGATTTGATCTCATGATTTCGCCGGAATAGGAGGAGAGCGACATGGAGGAAACGGATAATGCTTTCGATGTCATAAGTCTCATTCTGGTATTGGCGTTGTTTACGCCGATTCTGATTTCCTGCACTTTGCCTTTCCTGCGCGGAGAGGTTGGCGGCTTTCAGGTTCAGATCGAGAAGACGGCGAGAACGACGGAAGATGTCATCGTGCCGAGAAATCCCAGACCGACGAGCGCCAACGATTTTCTGCTCATGCTGGTCGTAGCCGACCGGAACTCTCGCATGCCGCGCATGCTGGATATTAACGGTCTGCAGCTGGAGATGGACGAAGCGTTCTATACGAACAAAGCCTATCAGGTCGAGCAGGTGAGGCAGGTGCTGCCAAGCGGCGGAGAGGTCGACATTCGGCTGTACGGCAATTCAACGGAGCTGGCGTACTGGCAAGTGAGAACGATAACGCCGTAGCGAAAGGAGGGGTGAAGATGAAGCTGTTCGACTGGCAGATTCCCGTCTATCGGAAAGGAACGACCGTCTCTATCGCGGAATCGGTCAGCGCCCGCGGCTCTATGGCCGAGGAGCTGTTTTCTTGCCTAGACCCGCAATGCAAGTTCAAACGCAACCTATACGGCTCTCTGAAGCGAGGAACGAAGGGCAAAATCATTTCTCTTATGAAATACAAGGAGCCTACAGGAGATAGCTTCATTTACTACGGGGTGCTGGTAAAGGATGTGCTGTTCGCGATAGAGGAAAGCAAGCTGGCGCGGGCATAGCGATGGAGGACGGATCATGACGGATCTAATCAATAAAATATTGGGCGTGCTGCTCGCCTTTGTCCTTCTGGCCGGAGCGCCGCTCATCATAAATGCGATGAATCGGGACTTGACGACTAATCGCAGCGTGCTGAACGAGATGACCAACTTCATCGACAAGGTCACGGATAACGGCCGAATAACGGATACGGACCTCGCCGATTTTCATTTGGGCATTTCCTCCTACGGCATGGCGATGGACGCGACCATATTCCGTTATATGAAGGTTGTGAATCCCGACGGTCAAGGCGGAACCTATACCTCTTATGTATATAGCGACGACATATCGGCCTGGAATACCGGAGACATCATTAAGGTGAAGGTTCAGGCGATCGATTATACGGGAGCCCAGCGCATTCAAAATCGGATCTTACGTCTATTTCCCGCGAAGTTCGATCAGACGTTGGCCGGAATGATCAGAAAGTAGGGGCGTTATGGGAAGGTACTTCGGCATTATCAATCTGGTCGCCCTCATTTACTTCGCATCCTTGCTGACGGCCTATGCGAGTTATGTCCAGAAGGAGAAGAACGAGATAGAACAGCTCAAGCTTTCGTATGCGATCGATTACGCGGCGGACGCGGGAGCGCAGGAGCTGCTGAACACGGGCAGCCTCGATATGGATTACACAAATTACAAAGCGTTCAATGCGGATCCGCAATTGGCGCTGGATACGTTCATCGACGTGTTTTGCTTCAACTACGATATGCCGCCTACGGAAGCCAATCGGGCGATCGTTCGGGATTACATCCCGGCAGCGGCGGTTGCGACGTTCGACGGTTATTATCTTGCCTCCCAAAGGCCCGTTTTGTTTCACAAGGACGGTTCAACGGCAATTGAGCAGAGCCAATTCGGAGAGGACTGGCGCCTGGCCTTCGGGATGAAGCTTCCCTATCGGTATCTGACAACCGCCGCACGATATGCTTTGAACATGGGCATGGATTATTCCTATCGCTTGACGGATACAGATCTTGCCCGGTACGACGGCCTGCCTCCTAATGAGCATGGCGTGACGATGACGAAGGAATACGCGATGAGATGGATCAACAATCTCGTGGCCAACGATATGGCAGAGGCGATCGATCGGATCAACGAAACGAACGGCAATTGGAAAAATCGGTTCTACATTCCGAGTCAATTGTCCGGAATGAACGGCGTCAATTCGATCGAAGGTCCAAGCTTTCTCATCCTTGTTCAAGGAGTGAATCTCACTACGGCAAAGCCGATAGACGGCTTTAGCGTCTCCGGAACGAAGATCGATCAAGCGCGAATGCTGATCGGCTATACGAGAAATTCAGTCAAATATTATGCCTTCGCGGACAAGGTTCCCGCAGGCGTGGTGACGCCGGATCGCGTGTTTTCCTCGATGGAGGAAGCGGCTCAGGCGGAATATACGTTCGATTGGGAATATATGAAATAAAACAGGCGAGAGGAAGGAGGAGAGACCATGCGAAAAGCGATGCGGCTTACGCTGCTCTTGCTGTTGCTGCCGGCGCAGGCTGTGCATGCCGAGGATGCATCCTTCTTGCTTCAGAAATACGGATATACGGTCAGCGACCCTGTCGTCGAAGGCGAGAAGCTGGCGCTGCTGGAAGGGGAGTACAACGTGACGGCGCGCAAGGTAAACGGGCAGACGATGCTGTCCACCGCCTACGAGTTATCCGATCAGTATCGCGAACGCGCCCTGATGGAGCGGGATACGGCGATATATGCCCTTGTCGATGAGCTGGAGGCGCTTCAGGGAAAGATGGACGAACATCGAGAATCCGATGTTGCGACCATTATGGCCCTGGACGCGGAATATCGCGCGATTGCGGCCAAGCTTCAGCGTCTGCGAGAGGCAAGGAATGACTGGCTGGCGCAGACGAAGGCGAAATACGAGCTTCCCGAGGAAGAAATCGCGCAGGATCAGATCAGATTGAACAGGCTTGGCCGGGAAGTTGACCAGCAGAAAGAAAAGTACGAACGGGCGCTGTCTTATCCGGAGCTGGGGGAGGTGAACGCCTTCCGCTCACCGTTGGAAATTCCGGTGGCGATGACCTCTCCGTTCGGGGAACGACTGGATCCGATCACGAGAGAGGCGATCACGTTTCATTACGGGATGGATATGAGCGCGCCGATCGGGACGGGCGTACTGGCCGCTTTCCATGGCAAGGTGGAGGCTGCCGTGCATTCAGAGGAGCTGGGCAACTACATCATTCTGGATCACGGCTACGGAATCAAGACGTTATACGGCCATCTGGACAGCATTTCAGTCGAGCAGGGGCAACAGGTAAGCCAATACGATGCGATTGCCAAGTCGGGCAATACCGGCACGCGAACGACTGGGCCCCATTTGCACTTCGGCGTATATATCAACGGCAAGGCGGTAGATCCCGCAATTCTAATCTTTTAGCCTGGAGAGTGCAGCCCATGATCGTAGCTTCGAAGGAGCGATATTTGCCGGTGGTGGTGAATACGCTGGTCCTGTCCAAGGACGACTGGTATTTCTATCTTCATCGGGACGTATACGATCAGGCCGTAATCCTGACCGATCGATACGACAGAGCCGTCGGCGACCTGATGGAATTGATCGGCAACAAGCAGCGCAACGAGGAAGCTGTGCGTTGGTTCTACGAGCAAGCGCCCAAGCCGCTTCATATTTTGGCTCCCTATCTGCAACTCATAGACGGAGAGATCGCGCGGGATATAGAGCTGATCTGCGGAGTGCTGCATGTGGTGACCGCGATGATTCAGGTCAGGCAGTTTGTCTTGAAGCCGCCTGAAATTCGCAAGAGCGTATCCTTCTCGCTCACGATCAAGGAGGAATATGAAATGGCCTGGGAAAGGTTTTTCGTATCCGCTCTTCCCTATGAGCAGCGGGGATTGCTGCTGCAGGCGGGGCCCAGACCGGCCGCGCAGCCTGAGTTAGCTATACCGGTATCCATGACGGATACTGTACCGCTCTTTCCCGTGCAGAGCGACCGATTTGATCCGCTAAGCGGGCAGGCTCCCGTGCGAACCGGCTCTACCGATGACGAGAGAACGGCGACTAGGAATTTGCTGTCGAGATGATCGGAACAGATGGAGAGAGAGGGATGAAGATGAATGAAGGACAAGCGGCGCTGTTGCTTTCGGACTCCGAAGAAACCGTAGATCAGGTACGGCAGGCTTTGCAGACGATTGTCGACGAGCTAGCCGCAATGCGCTCCGGCGCGGCGCACCTAACGGCTCTGTACGAAGAAGCTGCGGAAACGAGCGATCTGACCTTTATTAAGATCTTGGAGGAAAAATATTCGCTGCTGCTTCGGGAGCTTCAGGACATCAACGGATTTATCGAGGAGCGCCTGATTAAGGAGCAGCCGTGTGAAGAGAAGAAACCGATGGAGGCGACGAGCGATGGGAGGTAAAACGAAGCTTCTTGATCTGGAGCAGCTGGAGAAGCTTTATGCGGAAAGCCGAAGCTACGAGCAACGGGTAAACACCGGGCTCCAGGTCATTCAGAAAGAGCTGAACAAGCTGAACGAGCTTTCGATACGAAATGCGGTTGCGCGCGAGCGAGGCCACGAATGGAAAAAAGCGGTCTCCCTCGCGGATAACGCGGTTGCAGCGCTTAAAGAAAACTTCGAGCAAACCAAGCGCTTCATCGAAGTCAAGCTGGCGGGGGCCGTTAATCTGTCTCCGGTCAGAGCCCATTCGTCCTCCCCCGCCAGGCAGCCTCGGCTGGCAGCGGCTATTCCGATAGACGGAAAGCTGAAAAAATGAGGGCGATTTACTTGTAGATGCTTATGTAAATGACCAGACAAGCTGTGACGAACACGCCGAAGCCGATCCAGATGGCGTTAAGGCGATAGCGAACACTGCGGTCGCGCTGTTCGTAATCGAACAGATTGTCGCTGGAGGGAATCGAGATATCTTCCTCGTAGTCGCCGCATACGAGCGATAGCAGCTGCAGCTCATCTTCCGGAGACAGTTCAGGCAGCGGAGTGTCGGCAGACGCAATAATCTCGATCGTTCGCTGCCGGTTGTCTCTGATAATTCCGATTCCGTTGTCGCATTCGAAGTAGGAGAAGGAACCGGCCGCAACGACATCGGTTCCGAACCTGGAGGCGAATTCGGCGAAGGTAAGCTCTTTTGTTCTCAACCCTGTCAACTCCTTGCGCGTTGAAGTGATCTTTCGGAAGGAAAGCGGTGGTGCAGCGTGATTTATGCGGCGATGGTCCTGTTGGCAGTCGCAGCGGCAGCCGGAGCAGCCGTCTACCAGAGTAAGAAAAGCGCTGCCGAGAGGGTGCCGGGGAGATGCGAGCTGATCTCCGAGGAATTGCTAGAATTTCTGGAGAACGCCGACGATGCTTACATTTTAGCACATGAAACGACGGAAATTGGCAGATTTAGCAGATTTGCCGCCGGTGAGGTCTGTCATGAGCTGCTGGAGAGAATTTTCAAGAATCCGCCCAAAATGTTCGGCACTCGGAAATATCGCAGAAGAAGATGGAGCGTAATCGAGCACGATCCGGACTGGATGATTATCCGCAAGCAGGTTTATCACGTTCCGGTAAAGGCGAGCAAAGGGATTTATATGGCGCTGGGCGATGAGATGGAGGAAATCTGGACGATTTCCTGCCTGGAGCGCGGTTACCGGATCGTAGACGTGAATGATAGATAGAATTCCAGAGGACTCAGCGACTGGAGGAAACAAGAAATGCAACTGTCCTTGCTGAAAGATAACGAGCTGTTCACATGCGTTCTGCCAGAGAAGCAAAAGGGACAGTACTGGATTTCCCATATTAACGAGCAAGGGTTTGAAGAACAGCTCATCGGTGTGGAAGGCATCGACGGGGAATGGATTCTCAAATCGAACAAGCACGCGTTCGTACAAGGGCCCGACAACCGCCGCATGAAGGAGCTGAAGCTGGATGCGCCCAGCTTCTACGGCATTTTCCTGAAGAAGACGCATCAGACGGCTTGGCTGTACTCCGAGCCGGTATCGGAGGACCGCAAATGCTTCCAGAAGCTGGTGCTCCCTGTCCAAGGGAAGCTTACGATCGGCCGCGCCGAGGAATGCGATATTTATTACGCCAATAAGCACGTATCCTCGAAGCACGCCGAGCTGATCCTTACCCGGACGGAAATCTCGATACGGGATTTGGGCAGCTCCAACGGAACCTTCGTGAACGGCAAGCGGGTTCAGCAGCAGGCGCTCTATCCGGGAGACGTCGTGTATATGATCGGCTTGAAGCTAGTTGTCGGACAAGGATTTATCGGAGTTAACAACCCTGACGGTCTCGTGGTTTGCCGGCCGAAGACGCTGACTGCCTTTCAAAAGCAGGAGGTTAGACGCAGAGAAGAAGAGGAGGAGGGCGGCGATGAGGGAAGCGTTGTCGGGCAATCGTTCTATCGCTCCCCCCGCTTCAAGCGCGACATCGAGCGGGTAGAGATCAAGATTGATCCCCCTCCGGCCAGACCCGCCCAGCAGCAGACTCCGCTTATGCTGATGCTGGGTCCGTCGATGACAATGGGCATGTCCGCGGCATTCATGGGCATCTTTACCCTACAGAATGCGATGAGCTCCGGCGGCAGCGTAAGAACCGCCCTGCCGACGCTGGTCATGTCCTCCAGCATGCTGATCGGAACAATTCTGTGGCCGATTATGACGAGAAGGCATGAGGCGAAAAAGGGCAGGGAACGGGAGAAGCAGAGGCAGGAAAAATATCAGTCGTATCTTCGCGAGGTCGGTCGGGAGATTGAGGACGAGGGCATTCGGCAAAGCCGGATCCTGCACGAAAACCATGTCACGATCGAGGATTGCGTATCCAGAATTCGGCAGCGGCAACGGAATTTATGGGAAAGAACAAGCGGACAGAACGATTTCCTGAAGGTCCGGCTTGGCATCGGGCAGCTGCCGCTGAATGCCGACGTGAAATATCCGGAAAAGCGCTTTACGATGGATGACGATAATCTCCAGGACGAGCTGTACAAGCTGGCGGATCAGCCGAAGGTGCTGCAGCAGGTGCCCGTAACGCTCTCTTTATCGGAGGATTGGTTCTGCGGCTTTATCGGCACCCGCTCCAGCGTCGTAGATCTGGTCAAGGGAGTGATATGGCAGTTGACGGCCTTGCACAGCTATGACGAATTAAAGCTCGTTTTTCTGTTCGACAAGAGCGAGCGGGCGACATGGGAGTTCGTCAAATGGCTGCCGCATGTGTGGAACAAGGAGCAAGGCATCCGGTTTCTGGCGACGAATCCGAACGAGGCCAAGGAGCTGTCCTCCTTCCTGGAGAAGGAAATCGCCAGACGAGAAGAGCTCGATGAGGAAGAGCGCAGAAATACAGGCCCTTATTACTTGATATTCGCCATGAACAAGGGCCTGGCCGCCAAAGCGGAGATGTTCAACTCGCTGTACAAGCGGAAGGAGCATTTGGGCATCAGCGTCATCCATCTCTACGATGAGCTGAAGCATCTGCCCAAGGAATGCTCCATGGTCGTGGAATTCGGGGGTCATGCCTCCAAGATTTTTGACAAGGACGATATTTCCGGCGAGCATATCGCTTTCCAGCCGGATTTCTATTTGAAGCAGGATGAGCATGATCTGGCGACCAATCTGGCGAATACGCATCTCGAATCGGCGACATCCGCCTTTGTTCTGCCGACGATGCTGACGTTTCTGGAAATGTTCGGCGTAGGCAAAATCGAACATCTCAACGCCTTGACCCGCTGGAAGGAGAACGATCCGACCCAATCGCTGGAGACGCCGATCGGCGTGGATACGAGGGGGGAGCCGTTCAAGCTCGACCTGCATGAGAAGTATCACGGTCCGCACGGCTTGATTGCGGGAATGACCGGCTCCGGCAAGAGCGAGTTCATCATGACCTTTATCCTTTCGCTGGCCGTCAACTACCATCCTGACGAGGTCGCTTTTATTCTGATCGACTATAAGGGCGGAGGCATGGCGAACGCATTCGAAAATCTGCCTCACCTGGCAGGCACGATTACAAACCTGGACGGCGCGGCGGTGAAGCGATCGCTAATCTCGATTCAGAGCGAGCTTAAGCGCCGCCAATCGATTTTCAGCGAGACGAGCAAGCAGGTGGGAATCAGCAATATCGATATTTACAAGTATCAGAAGCTGTACCGGGAAGGCCAGGTCAAGGAGCCGTTGCAGCATCTGTATATGATATCGGACGAATTCGCGGAGCTGAAGACGCAGCAGCCGGAATTCATGGAGCAGCTGGTCAGCGCGGCGAGGATCGGGCGAAGTCTGGGCGTGCACTTGATTCTGGCTACCCAGAAGCCGTCGGGGGTCGTAGACGATCAAATCTGGAGCAACAGCAAGTTCAGAATCTGTCTCAAGGTTCAAGAGAAAGCGGACAGCATGGACGTCATTAAGAGACCGGACGCCGCCGAGCTGTCGGTGACGGGGCGTTATTTCGTCCAGGTCGGCTTTAATGAATTGTTCGATTTGGGACAATCCGCCTGGGCGGGGGCTCCTTATTACCCGGCGGACCGGCTGGAGAAGCATAAGGACGACAGCGTCGCCGTGATTGACAATCTGGGCAGGGTGACGAAGCAGGTTCGAATCGATAAGCGAAGATCAACGTCGGCTAACCCGCCCAAGCAAATTGACGAGATCAACAAGTATTTGGCGGCGATCGCGGCGGAAGAGCAAATCCGGGTGCGGCCGCTCTGGCTGGAGCCGATTCCGGCGCTGGTCTTCGTCGATGAGCTGAAGAGCAAATATCAGACGCCGCAGACGAGCTCTTCCCGGCTTAATCCGGTGATCGGGGAGATTGACGATCCTGCCAATCAGCGGCAGTTCGTGATGACCTTTCCCTTGACGCAGGAAGGAAACGCGATTATCTACGGAGCCGCCGGCAACGGCAAGACGACTTTCCTGACGACTTTACTCTACTCCTTCATAGAAGAATACACCCCCTCGGAGGTGAACTTCTATTTGTTGGATTTCGGTTCGGAGACGCTGCGGGCGTTCGCCGAAGCTCCCCATGTAGGCGATGTTCTTCTGTCGCACGAAGCGGAGAAAATCAACAATCTGTTCAAGATGCTTTATCGCGAGGTGGAGCGCAGAAAGAAGCTGTTCGCCGATTACGGCGGCGATCTTCAGTCTTATCTGAAGGCTGTGGAGGATGACCTGCCGTCGATTGTCGTAGCCATTCATAATTACTCGGCTTTCGCGGAGACCTATGACGACAAGGAAGAGGCGATCTCGTATTTGACGCGCGAAGGATTGAAGTACGGCATTTACTTTGTGTTGACCGCAGCGAATACCGGAGCGGTGCGCTACCGGATTATGCAAAATTTCAAGCAGCTCTTCGTGCTGCAATTAAACGATGTGACCGATTATTCCGGCGTGCTCGGCAATGTGGACGGCATCTATCCTTCCAAATTCAAGGGCAGAGGAATTATCAAATCCGATCGCGTGTACGAATTCCAGATCGCTCACGTTTATCGGGACGTGGAGCGAACCTTCGATTATTTGCGCCAATACTGCAAGGAACGCGCGCGCGGCTGGACGAAGGCCGGAGCGCCGAAAATTCCAATTCTGCCGGAGCGCGTGGACCTCGATTATTTGGCGGATGAATGGAGATACGGTCGTCAGAGCGGGATTCCGATCGGCATTGAGAAGAACAGCCTCGCCGTCGCTTATTACGGCTTTGAGCAGGCCTACATCAATCTCGTTCTGTCCCAGAGCAACGACCGAGCGGATTTCATTCAGGGAGTTGCCGAGGTGCTGGCCGCCAAGTCGGCGGGGACCGTGCTTGTCCTCGATCCGGATGAACGCTTCCGCGATCAGGAAGGCCGTTCTTATACGCTCGTAGCGGCGGAAGCGAAGCTGGAGGAGCGTGTGAATGAATTGTTCCAGATGCTCGTATTCCGCAACAATTCCTTCAAGGATGCCAAGGAAAAGGGGGAAGCCGCGCCGGCCTTCGATGCCGTAACCTGCATCATCCATTCGCTGTCCGGTCTTATGTCGAAAATATCCGAGGATGCGAAGGACAAGCTCAGGGTATTGCTCGAAAAGGGCGATACAGCCTATCAGGTCAGCTTTATTATTAGCGACTCAGTAGGCAGCATCTCCTCCGTAGCCTATGAAAGCTGGTTTAAGGCCAAGGTTTCGCTAAGCGACGGAATCTGGCTCGGCAACGGGATTTCCGATCAGTATCAGCTCAAGATTGCGAAGCTAACGAACGACTTGTATCAGGAAATCGGGGACCAATTCGGCTATCGACTATTGAAAGGAAAGCCGACGCTGATTAAATTGTTAACCTCTGTAACTGCGGAGTCGGAGGAGACGGCGGATGGATAAAATCTTGGTGGAAATCTATATCCCTGTCGTGGACCGAAGCTTCGATGTCTATATTCCGGTAAGTCTCAAGCTGTACGAAGTCGAGGCTCTGCTGTCGGGAGCCTTCAAGGAGTTGTGCGACGGCCAGTTTGTCGCTTCGCCGGATACGGTGCTCTGCGATAAGCTGACCGGCATGGTGCTTGATATTAACCAATCAGTTCTGGAGTTGGGCTTAATGAACGGCTCCAGGCTGATGTTAATATAAAAAAATTTTGAAGGGAGCAATTCAAGATGGCAAGAAAGATTACGGTAAGTCCGGCAAAGCTCGAATCCGCAGCTCAGAAGATGGATGCACACTCGGGTGAGTATGAGAAGCTGTATCAACAGCTCTTCAGCGAAGTCGATGGCATGGGAGCCGCTTGGCAGGGCGCCGACAATATCGCGTTCGTCAATCAAATCAAGGGCTTCACGGACGATTTTCAGAACATGACCGCTCTTATGCGGCAGTATTCCGAGTTTCTCAAGCTGAGCGCCAAGGCTTACAAGGACACTCAGGACGAAGCGATCAATCAGGCCAAGCGTTTGGCCAACTAATCCATCATCCCTAAGGAGGGCATAACCATGGCAGACGGCATTCTGATTTCGTTAGGCGAGGTATCGAAGACGGCAAGCACGATTCATACCTTGAACGAGAGCCTCAGCGCAAAGCTGGAGGAAATCAAAAAAGAAATGAACGCGCTGGAAGCAAGCTGGCAGAGCGACGCCTCCACGACGATTCGCGGCAAATTCAACGCTCTTGCTCCACGATTCGAGGAATACAGGGAAGTTGTCAAATCGTATAAAACCTTCCTCGATGTGACCGTGACCAACTACGACAATACAGAAACGAAAATCAATAACAACGCTAGCGCGTTTAAGTAAAGCCGAAAGCGCAATTCCTGTCGGGAGCTTAGTCTGATCCCGATAGGAATTGCCCAATCTCAACGGGCAGGTGGAGAAGAATGGGGATTCACGTGGGCACGGCTGCATCCCAAGCAAGTTCGCTTCAGAGCCATGCGGCCGCCTTGCGGGAAGTGGTCAATGGATTAACCCAAGACAAAGCCGCTCTGAATCAGGCATGGCAAGCGGACGAAATGAGATCGGCGAACGCCGCCGTCGATCGTATCCTAAGCGAATTGTCGCAGACGATTTCCGATTTGCAATCATTAAGCGGCGATATCGTCAGCGTCGCCAACGAGATCAGGCAGGAGGAGCTGGCCAGAGAAGCCGCGGCCAGAGCAGCCTTGGAGCGGGAGGCGGCCGCCAGAGCCGCGGCTGCTCAATCGTCCCCCTCGTCGTCGTACAGATGGTGAGTCCGGGTTCGGGGAAGGATGAACCGGCGAAGTAAACAAGAGGGAGAGGGTTGAACAGATGTCTCTCATCTATATTCACCTGGATAAGGTAAGATCGGTCAGATTGAATGCCCTCGGCCATTCGAGCAGACTGATGAATGCGAAGCTCGGGATCTCAGGGACAGGTTCGGGAATCGATTCCCAGATCAAGGCGCGCAGAGGCATTGAAGCGCGATTGTCCAAGGTCAATCGAAGCTTGGAGAAAACCGACCGGTGGTTGAAGGAGTGGGCGGCATTTCTGGAAAATTCCCCGCTGCTCTATAACCGCAACGAAGACCGATTGGTTCGGGAAGCCGAATCGGTCAAGTCTCCTTGGAAGGAAACTCCGTGGTGGCAAGCTTACTTCGCGGATCCGCTGGACGAGAGTCTTAAATATGCTGGATTGGGTGCGGATTTGTTCAAGATTTATAGTGAATATAAGGGAATGAAAATTCAGTTTTATAAAGAAAACGGCAAGATGATGGTCAAGGTGATCAAAGGCGACTGGACCTATAACGAGCTGAAGAGCCTGCTGACGGATCGGCTGGGAACGGTGTCGGACTGGAACAAGGCGCTTACGAAACGGCTCAACAATAGAGGGGTAAGTCTGTATGATTATACGACCGATCGGTTCAATACGAGATATTCAGACCTGTTCGGCAATACCAACATCGAGGGTCTAAATGATTACGTGAACAATCTCGGCAAGTCCAAGTGGACTGTATTTGGATCGACGTTTACGGATGCTTGGCTTGACGATGCGAAGGTTTGGAACGACTACACGGGGTGGGCGGGCGCGACCAAGCTGGACAAAGCGATGAAAGGAATGGGAATTGCTGGTGACATTCTAACGGTTGCAGGAAATTTTACCGATAACTTCTATAACCCGAGAACCGGGGAGCTGGAGTATTCGGGAGAGGCAATGAAGACTTTTGTCGTGGACACCGTTGTCGATGTCGGCACTTCGGCCGCTGCGGTCGCTACCGGCGCGGCAGTCGGCTCTCTGATCGCTCCGCCGCTCGGGACGGTAGTCGGGGCGGGCGTAGGCTTCGGGGTAGACATGGCGATGAATTATGAATTCGGGGGCCCGCCGCCCAAGAGCTTGGTGGATCACACGAAAGATGCCGCTAATGCGGCGGTCGACTGGACGGTGGACGCCGCCGGCGAAGTATGGGACGGGGTCGAAAACGTCGCCAATGACATTGGGAATCGGGCAAGGAATGAGCTGAATTACATCGGTAACAAACTGTCCAGCGTGTTCTGGTAGGAGGAGAAGCTATGCTTCGCGGTGTCAACGAGGGCAATTTCAGGGAGTTGCGGGAGGTTTCGTATTATCGGCTATCCCCGGAAAGAATCTTCGTCGGATTTATCGGCGCATTTGTGTTCAGCGGAGTCATGAGCGCAGTGACGGCGTTCGCGCTGGATTACAGCACGACCATTACGGGCGCTTATTGGCCTTTGATTCAGAAGATCGATCTGGGGCTGCTGCTGCTGCAATTTCTGGCGCTGGTCTTTTTTGCCTTTCCCGGTCAAATCTATCGTTTTCAGAAGCTGCAGTCCGTCATTCTTTGTCTGGTAACTTTGAAGCTATCTATTGACGGCTACAAGATGTACTTCCTGTCCTTGGACGACAGAAACTCTTCCGAGAATCTATTGACCTTAGGCAAATATGTCATCGTCGGTGGGCTGATTCTGCTGGTCATCACCACCTTAAGGGCAATGGTCATGGCGAGGATGGGCAAGCTTACCCAGGACGGAAGCTATCTATATCCAGTAAGCCGCAGAACGGCATGGGTCATTTCCCTCATTCTCCTAGCCATATTATTCATCTCTTTCATCCTGGGGAGAGGGGAATACGGGGGGGACGCCTATCGCAATTGGGGACCTGTCCCGTTGCTGGTGATTTTCTCGATACTGCAGTATGCTCTGGCGATTGCTTGGCCGGAATTTTTCTTGCTCGCCTATGCCAAATTGAAGTTCAGCGGCTTTGCCCTGGAAAGGCCTTCAAGAGAAGCGAGGGCGAAGCTAAACGCATCCGTGCGGAAGGTACGTCGACTTGACCGCGTGGACGAGGATAAAACGCGGGAAGCAACGGGCCTTTCCATAGGGGCGACATTCTTCTGGTGGTGGAGCAAGCCGCTTCAGGTCATGAAGTCCCGGGCGGGATGGAAGCTGGAGAGGAGAGCTCCATTCTGGATGATGATCGTGGTGTGGCTGGAGCTGGGGCTGACGCTGGGCGTTTCGCTCCTGCTTGTGACCTTGCTGAACGGGGGCAATCGCTCGGAATTTGCCGCGGCTCCCGCAGCGTATGCGGACGGCTTTATTTATATGGGCTTGTTCGCGGCGCTGATTGCAGTTACGGCCATACGAATCGGATATGGAATCGGCAGATGGGCTTCCCGAAATCGCGAGAGGAAAAGAGGGGCTTAATCGTGAAAATCAAGCGCAGCTCGCTTAGGTTCAACAATGTGCTTCGCGTGACGACCAGATGCAAGGGGGGCGAATGGCTGCAAGCCGCGAGAGCCTTGAGAAACGCCGTGATCAAGAACAACCTCTATGCGACAGGTCCGACTATCTATCAGGTGACTAATCTCAATACAGAGGCGAACGAGGCCGATTTTACATTCTGCTTGCCAGTCAATGAACCGGTTGTCATGCCGGAGAACGACAAATACAGCTTCGATGCGGTATGGCATATCCCCGATGGTCTCCTGCTGAGGCATGCGGATCTGGAGGACGACCTTGAGGACAGCTACGGATTAATGCGCGCTTGCGCCGAAGCCAACGGCATCCTGCTTCAGGAGCCGTTCTACAACATCTATCTGGACGTATACGGAGATGGCGTCATCGATATTTTTGCCCCCATTCTGCAAGAGGAGCCCAAGCTCGATGATCAATTCAAATGATGCGATTCGGTATACGAATGTGGTTTCCAGGAAGTATCGCTTTCATTATCGGGAGATGAAGGAGGTCATCGCGGATTTTCTTCAAGAGATCGATCGGCAGAAGGCGACGGTCAAGGGACCGTTGTTTTATTCGATCAACAATGTGCCGACGGAGGAATGGATTAACGGCGAGTTTTTTATGCCGATCGAGGAAGACGAGCTCCTATTGACGGAGCAATTCAGCTTTCATAGCTATTTCAGCATCGAGTCTATGCTATCTCATTGTATTTTTACCCATTTTGAAGCCTTAACCGAAGTGTCTTATCGCATGCTCCTCGATTTCATCGAGCACCAGCAATTGATCCAGACGACGCCTATCTTTCATATTCTGTCAGGGGATCGCTCACTGGCTTACGTGTATATCAAAATCGGCTATGCCGAGCGGAGGAAGCCGGAACCGGAGGAATCAGAGCATGATCGTTCGAGTTAAGCTTCTTCAATACACGCTGCTTACCTTGAATACGCTTGTATTGGCAGGAATGTTTAAGGATGGAGTACATGCCTTTGGGCTAAGCCTGCTCGTAATCCTGTTACTCCTGAACTTGAAGTGGATGAGCCGATATCCGGTATCCTATGGCGGAATGTGGTACATCAACGGGATTCTGTCCATATACAGCGCTGCGCTGGTCATCAAGGGGGTTACCGCTGCGTCCGGAACCACGTCCTTCAACCTCGTTACGGGAATCGCCATTGCGATTGCGGCAATCGCTCCGATTTTTCTCTGGTGGAATGTAAATATCCTTGAGGTCATGAGAAGGCTTGCGAGAAAGCGAGAATAACAGCGCACGGGAAAAATCGCCGTCGCTTGCAAGAATAGAAAGCGCGCAAGAGCGTTGAGATTCGATTCGTTTGGAAAGGAGGAGACCAGGATGAATCCCCGTGCGAATATGGAACGCAACGAGATTATGAACGAATTATACGCGATTATTAGAGAGCTGGAGCAGGTCTCGCAGGAGCTGCAGCCGATCAAGGGGGTCGGGATGGAGCATTGCGCGTCCAAGCTCGTAAAGCTGTCGGACAAGTATAAGAGAATTAGAAATCAATTGTAAATCCCACTTAGAAGGTTCGGTGATGGTCGTTGCTGCAGTCGGGAGCTAGAATTGGAAATCGGTATGAGGTGGAAGCGCTGCTCGCTCAAGGAGGCATGGGCTGCGTGTACAGGGCGAAGGATACGAAGCTGGGGGGCAAGCTGCTTGTCGTTAAGGAGATTATACAGTCGAATAACGAGGTTTTTCTGGAGGAAGCCCAGATTCTAACCGGCCTGTCCCATCCTTTTATTCCGAAAATAACCGATTACTTCGAGCCGAATGCGGACGGGCGCTGTTACCTGATTATGGATTATGTTCGGGGGGCGACTCTCCAGCAAAAATTCGAGGAGGCGGGCTGTGCGTTCCCGATAGCCGCAACGCTGAAATATATGATGCAGCTTTGCGAGATTCTGACGTATTTGCATGGGCAGCCCCAGCCGATTATTTTTCGCGATCTGAAGCCTTCCAATATGATGATCGACGAACACGACAACGTTCAGTTGATCGATTTTGGCATTGCCAGAAGCTACGATCAGAAGAAATTCACAGATACCGTGCAGATGGGAACGGTCGCATTCGCGGCACCGGAGCAATTCGAGAAGAAGCAAACCGATCAGAGAACGGATATTTACGCGGTCGGCTCGGTCATGTATTACTTGTTGACCGGGGGCAAGTACGTGTATCAGCACGGCGGCTCCGTCGCCACGGCCTTGGCTCATCTGCCGAGTTCGCTAGGCGATATTGTTCAGCGGCTGCTCGACCCGGATCCCGACAGACGGTTTCAACAGATTCGGGAGGTGAGGGAGCGGCTAGCTTCCATAGCGCTTCACGCTCAGCCGACGGCTGCCGCGGAAGTCACCGCGAATGCCGCTGTCGAGGCAACGGCTCACCGGACCGTAAATCTTCATTTGGCGTCCCGACAAGCGGCTCCGCCGCCGCACGAGTTGACTGCAAGGCTGGACGGCGGCCTGGCGATCGGCGCTTCCGTAGCGTATACGGCAAAGGCGACGCAGAGCCACCCCGCGCTGATCATCTACTTGCTGGACGTGAGCGGCTCAATGAGCCTTGCGCTTGGCGGACGCAAAAGAATCGATGTGGTCACGGAATCCCTGAACGTCGCTCTTCGGCAGATGGTGTTTCGTTCCACGAAGGGCAGTCGAATCTCTTCCCGGTATCGGGTTGCGATCATCGCATACAGCGATGAAGTGCACGACCTACTGGGCGGCATTAAGCAAATCGACGAGTTAATGAACAGCGGCATGCTCCCGGTATTGAACACTTACCGGTTCACGGATACGGCGAAAGCGTTCCTATATGCGGAGCAGCTGCTTAAGGCTGAGCTGCCTTCCCTTCAAGACGGACCGGCCCCGCTGGTGTGCCATATGACAGACGGCGTGTATACCGGAGAAGACCCCGAGCCGATCGCGCGCCGCATTATGAATATGTCTGTGAAGGACGGCAACGTGCTGATTGAAAATATCTTTATTTCCGACGAGGTGCTGGAGAAGGAGATCGAACAGCCGAAGCGATGGCCCGGAGTACGGGAGAACACCGAGTTCAAGGACGGCTACGGGTACAAATTGAAAAAAATGTCGTCGGTCATGCCGGAAAGCTACAGAGGCATGATAAGGGAAGCGAATTATCATCTGGCGATGGGCTCCTTGCTGATGTTTCCGGGAACCAATCCCGATCTGGTGTCGCTGGGCTTCCAAATGTCGGCTGCGACTCCCGTTTACTAGTATGAGAAATACGAATATTCGACTGCCGCAGTCCGCCGAGACGGACGTTCAGCAGATTACCCGTCCGTCTCGGCATTATCGTTACGGTTATTCCCGTTCGAGCGATTGCCGAAGATGGAGTGAGCCGGGGCAGGATTATTTAACGCTTGCGGAGCGGGAGTCAAGCCTGTCGTTTGTGCTTTGCGATGGCGTCAGCCAGTCCTACGAGGGCGGTTTTGCCGCCAGATTCGTTGGAGATCGGCTTCTGGACTGGCTGCTTTTGTTCGGGGAAACAGCCGCACTCCCTCTTGGGGACGGACAGCGGCTGTTAAATCAATTCATGAAGGAACTGACGAAGGAAGCAAATCAATGCTTACAGGAGCAAGCGATCTCCCCAAGCATACAAGGGCTGCTTCGCGAGGCGCTGAGCCTGAAGAAGGAGCAAGGAAGCGCCACGATGTATTGCGGCGGGAGAATCGATTATCCGGGAACGCAGCATCCGAACGGCCGACTGCTTCTGGTCTGGCAGGGGGATATCCGGTGCCGGATTTGGCGCGATCGCAATGAGACTACGGCTGAGCTGCCAGGAGATCTCCTCTCTGTCCGCGGGCAGTGGAACAGCGCTGCCGGCCCTGTCGGAGGCATGCCCTTCTGGTATTGCACCGAGCTGTTGCAGAAGCAGCGGAAGGGCGAGCTGCTGCTCTACTCGGACGGATTTCAAGCTCTGGATCGTTATCCGCGCGTAACCGGCGAACTGCTGTCCGAGCTGCTGGCGAGCGAGACCGAGCATCCTTCCAGCGACGACATCAGCTTTCTTCAGGTGACATGGGATTTCACTTCAAGCTAAGGAGCAGGTCGAAATGGGATTTCAACCGGAAGTCGGTACGCAGCTCGTCATCAACGGGCAGAGATTTACGATAGGCGCGCACCCGAACGCGCCCTCCATCCCTTACGGCCAGGAGGGCCGGCAGGGGACGGTATATTTGCTGCATACCGAGGATCGGCGGAGGAAAAAAGCGCTGAAGGTGTTTCGCAGCAAATTCGTTAATCCTTCCTTGGTCTACCATACACAGCAAATAGCCAAATTCATCGGCGTGGAAGGCTTGCTCGCTTGCGATCGCGCTATAGTGGCGCCTCAGAGCAATACGGAGCTGCTTCGAGAGGAGCCGGATCTTCTATATGCGGTGGTCATGGCCTGGATCGAAGGGCCGACCTGGATGGATATGCTGCTTAACAAGCAGAAGCTGACAAGAAGGCAGAGCCATTCCGCCGCTTATGCGCTTGCGCAGACACTTGCGGCGATGGAGCAACGCGGGCTGTCGCACGGCGATCTCTCCGCGCCCAATGTCATGCTGCCGATGTTCGGCGAGAAGGCCGCCAGCGTCCGGCCCGTCGATTACGTTCAACTGATCGATCTGGAGCAGATGTACGCCACCCATCTGGAGCGTCCCGAGCATTTGCCTCTCGGATCGCCCGGTTACGCCTCGCAGCGTCATCCGCTCACGCAGATGTGGGGAGCGCAATCGGATCGGTTCGCCGGCTCGGTGCTCCTTATGGAGATGCTTACCGCCAGCTCCGATTCCTTCTTCGAGCTGGCGTGGGGAGAGAGCTATTTTGCGCCGGAGGATATGCAGAAGGATGGAGAGCGTTACGCCGGACTGATCGAATACGTGAGATCAGCATGGGGCGAATCGGTAGCCTCGCTGTTCATTCGAGTATGGGAAAGCGGCGATCTGAGCCAATGTCCAACTTTCGGAGAATGGCTTATCGAGCTGGCGAAGCTGGAGTCCGGGACGAGGATGCCTCAAGCGGGAGCTTCCGCTGCCGCCGCGGCGGTACGGGAGAGTGAATCCGCGACGAAAGAAGGCTCGGCGGATGAAGCTCATCAAGGACAATTAAAACGCGCGAGACAATATGAAGCAAAGGGCAAGTATGTAGAAGCGATGGATGTGTATCGCTCGATTCTTCAACGGGATCCGAACGCCAGTCTGGCCGAGGAAGTGGCCATTGCCTTTGAGGGACTGGCCGCCAAGCAAGCCGCCAAGCAAACGGATAAGCACGAACGAAGCCGGCGCAGACAATCCCGGATGAGAAGGATCGCGATGACGGTCATCCTTGTCGGCGGGCTCGGCGCGGGGGGTTATTTCGCTTACGACTACCTGAAGGATTTTGATTTCAATTCCAAAGCGGGGAAGCCGTCTGTCACGACCGAGGAATTGAACGCAAAGATCGAAAGCCTGGAGGCGGATGTGGCGGACAAGAAAGAGACGATAAAGGAATTATCGAAGCAGATCGACAAGCTGAGCAAGCCGCTGGATCAGAAGAAGGAAGACATGATGAGGCAGCTTTCCCAGGATTTCGATCAAATCCGCAAGTCGGCCGCTCTGACGGCCAATGCCCGCACCGACCCGTCACGCCTTACTTTCGATGCTTCCGCCGTGTATATGGAGCATCTGCACGATTATTTGATCGAAACCTACCATTTCGACTCGCATTTTGTGGAGCAGCTGAAGGTGGTGGAAGGGTATTATTATCCGTTTCTGTACAACCATAACCGGAATGCCCAACTAAACATTCGCTTTTTCAACGATTACAAGGAACTGATTACGGGGGGAATCTGAAATGATTTTCGGAGCTTCGTTAGGACCGTTCGTCAAGAAGGCGTTAATCGATAAAGCGTTCCAAACCAACGTAAGCAAAATCATTGAAACCATGCCGCACGCTCCGGAAGCTACGAATATGGATGCCGTCGTTCTGGGACCCAAGGATGTGCGCGGCGCATCTGGTGCGGCGCTGAACGAAGCGATGAGGACGAAGCATCCTGCGGTTCGTGTCATCTATCTCTATCAGAAAGAGAAGGAACGCGATCTGATGAGCGGCGATGCCGCAAAGCTCGAGCTGGGCAGGGTGACGCCCGAATCCGTGCTGCAAGCCGTTGCCTCGGTGATCGAGCTTGCCGCGATCGGCTCGGACGGACGTATTCTGGAGTCTGCGGATGCCAAGGCAAGGGAGAGAGAAGCGCTGGAGCTGCGCGAACCCCCGCTCGTAGCGGTGGAGACTGCGGCAGCCATTGCGGAAGAGGAGACGTTCGTCGCGCCGATGGAAGAGGAACGGGAGCTGCCCAAGTCGCTGGAGCAAAGATTGCTGGAGATGGGACAGTTTGCAGACTTCCACTTTTTCAAGCAGGCGCTCTCCAAGGATGAAGTCCTGTCCGATCTGCTTCACCAGAACACGCAGTATGCCGAGCTGATTAAGGTGCTTGAAGCTTTGGACATGCAGATCGCCCATGTGTTCAAGGACGTATCGCTCACCGTGGAGGAGCGTTTTGCTCTGGTGAAGCAGATTGGGATGGAGCGCGCCTCGTACAGCGGTCTCGGCAATCAGATGCTTGCCGACAAATTCGGCGCGGTTATGGATGCGGTCGTCAGATCGGCGGAAGCGACAGTCGATGCGCGAATCGAAAGAATTCGCGAGGCGCTGGGCGTTGTCTCCAGCGTCAAGCTGCTGTATGAGGATCAGGCCCGACTGGATGAGCTTATCGAGAAGCGTCTCGGGATGCAGGCTGATCTCATGGAGCTGTCCAAGGATATTATCGAGATCTATATGGCGATGGATCGGAGCATCACCGATCTTGTCGCCCAGATGGATGAAGAGCACCCGTACAACAACGATTATTTTAATGAAGTCATGAAGCCGATCCGGGCGATGTTCGTTCCGCAGAACATCGCAACCGTAACGAGCCGATTGCTTGGCGATCTGCAGCGCAATCGCGTAACGCTATCGATTATTGAAGATAAAGTCAAGAAGCTGCTCACTCTCGTATTCCGTCTATGCGAAGAAGACGCGACGATCATCGACTACCAGCAGCGGCTGATTAAGCTGCTGAGAGCGCAGCGGCTGGAGGAGATCGTCGTCGTTGACAACCTGATCAAGCATTCCCTGCGCATTTTCGTAGGGGCACCCGATACCGGAAGAACGGCGACCGCCCTTACCTGGTCTGGCGCTCTGGCGCGAAGGCATAATGCGCTGCTGCTCGATCTGACGGGCAGCTCTAAGCTTGGTCAGTACGGGGTGGAATCCGTCTCTTTGGACGAGCTGCTGGCCCATCGGTTGGAGCGGCCGCTGCTGTGCGTGGAGGGCTCGTTGGAGCCGGAGCGGGTAGAGGAAGTTGTGGCGGAGCTGAAGACGCGGCTGAATTATTACGCTTACTTGAACGTTCTGATCGATTCGTCGCAGCTGGAGTTGCTGGAGAGGCTTGCCGCTTCGGCGCTCTCCGTTCATTTCATTACCGATTGCTCGCCGCGGAGCATCGCGGTGACTAAGGAGACGCTGGAGTCCTTCCGGGAAGACAACATCGCGCGAAAGGTCGTGCTGATCGATCCTCCGATTGAACCGATTCAGATGCTGTCTGAGCTAGGGGCCGATCCGCTGCTGACGAAGCTTATCATCCTCCCTCGCATGCAGCATATTCGGATCTGCTCGCTCAGCCGCAAGCATCCGTTCGACAGCCGGGAAGTCGTCGAAGTGTTCGAGGAAGCGTTCCGATGATTGACGGGCAATCGGTCGGGGAGTATCTGCAAGCTGCATGACAAAATATGCACATTCCTGACAAATTCTATAGGTTGCATATATTTCTAAGTGTATAATGGGGTGAGATTTGGATTGGATTTGTCATTTGAAGTGCCATAAGGATAAATATCCAATTTATAGATTGAGGATCGATACTTGTCGTAGTGTGCGGGGGGCATTCTGATGCATGTTCGCTTGAAGTCGGCGGCTAGATTGTGTGGGCTGATGATAATCCTGTTAGGGGTGACCGGTTGCATGTTCAATAGCGAGAAACAAATGACGGGAAAGATGATGGATTATTTAGAAGAGAAGTATGGCGGAACCTACGAGAAGGAGCTCTTCGAGAAAGGAAGCACCTTGTTTCCGAAAATGTACGGCGGGGCCAAGATGATGGTACATCCGACCGGACAGCCGGACATTCCCTTTTATGTATTTAAGGGAACGAGCTCGGAGGGTTTCAATGACGATTATCCGCTATGCTATTTCAGCTATCACTATACGGAAAAATACAAACATGAGATTGAGCAGCTTGATGATCGGGATTTGATCGTCAGGTTTGCGCTAGGCTTCTCGGAACGACCGCAAGATGCGGCGATTTTGCGTACTCCGGTCGATGAGTTCGTATCGGAGAAGAACAGGGAGGGCCTAATTTTCTTATATGTAGGGGTTCCGGTGGAGGGAGATCGCATTCCGGAAGACGACACGGCACTTTGGGAGAATGTATATGAAGAACTAAAGAAGTTGACCGACCGGGATTTTATGGTGTCCATCGGATACATAAAAAAGGAGAACTATGAGGATGCTCTAGAGCTCGCCAGAATTGCTCATACGATCAATTTTAATTGGAAGTATGTCCGCGATGGATATATTCAGGATGTTTATTTCGACAGGGAAATCCTGCTGTCAGACCCTACTTATTTTAATAGGATAAATCAAAAGATAAGCAAGGGAGGACAAAGTAATGTCGATTCAGAGCAAAGAGCTGACCGATGAAGAAAAGTATTTCCTATTGCAGCTATCCTATGTGGACTTGGTTAGCGCCGTTGATTATCAGGAAAGAAATTTAACGATTCTACAAGCGTTAAATAGCGCCAAAGCCGTTCGAACAGAAGATAAAGATCAAATCGAAAGAATCGACGCCCTCCTGAAAAGCTATCCGGAGCTGATCCGAAAGCACGGCGGGCTTGAGGATATACGAATTATCGGGTACGAGAACCACAATCAACACGGAGATGTCACCCACCAAACCCGAACCGGGTTTGTCGGCTATGCGTTGGAGGACGCCAGCGGAGACCGCGGATTTCTGTATCGGGGAAGCGAGATGGAATCGTGGGTAGACTGGACCGATAATGCGGAGTCCGGGATTACGGGTGCCTCGATGCAGGTTCGCCAGGCAAACGAGTTTTTCGAGAAGTATTCCCAAGATGAAGGGGGACGACCGCTAGACGGCATCTCCTACTCGCTGTATGGACACTCCAAAGGCAATAATCTGGCGAGCGAAGTCTTCGTGAATCATCTGGATTTGGATATTAACGCCTACAGCGTGAATGGGCAGCCCATTTATTGGTTCGACCTGACGGAAGAGCAGAAGGCAGCGCTCCGGGGAGAAAGCTATCAATTCATCATTCACGAAGGAGATTTCGTCAGCGGGCTCGGCTATGTGGATTATGTCGATACCGTGGTGAACTTGAAAGAGCAATTCCATGAGCGCATCGGAGAGTCCGGATGGAATGTGTTCATGGATCCGCACGGCTTGACCACAATTGAGTTCAACGAGGCGGGAGGCTTCGCCTCGACCCAGGACCCGGACATCCTAAGTCGACAGCTTGTCAATGCAGGTGTAACTGTACTGATTGTGTCCTCTCGAAATCTTTACAAGCTGTTTACCAATCAGGCTGATTTCGGTATGTGGAAGGATATGGGCATGGCGAGCTACCACTTCGTCATCGATTCCATGAAGGTGCTATGGAAGGCGGCATGGAACAGCGAACCGATGGAGCGGATCAAAACCGTTGTAAGAAATGCGTTATCGGATGCGAAAACATGGTTTGTGGAGCATTGGGAACGGTTCAGCGATTGGTTCGATTCGTTCGCGAGCAGCGTTAAGAGCTTCTTTTCTGGTTTCTTCGGGGGAGCTTCGAGCCCGACGCTTCCGGAAGTCATGACTGTCGATACGGGGATGCTCAGAAGGCTGGCGAGTCGCTTGCAAGCCGTGCAGGTGAAGATCGATTCAGTAGATCGAAGATTGGATCGATTGGCGGGTATGGCCGATCTGGAGGATAAGCTCTCCTATTATTGGCTTGGACTTAGAGTAGGCTACGATTATGAGTTGAAGCGATGCGCCGATTACTTGGTGCAAACGGCTGACCGTATAGACGATTGCGAGCGAATGATCGTTCAGCGCGCCTATTCTTGATAAGTTCGCGATGAGGCCATGAAAAAAGGAGACGATGAAGGATGATCAAGAAAACCATCGCCGCAGCTGTTGCTGCAGCCGTAATTATGGTCGGCGTAGGAACAATCCAGGTGAACGCAGTACCGGGGAAGGATCTGCAAATTCTTCCGATCATCGTGAACGGACAGAAGGTCAGATTTCCGGACACGGAGCCTTACGTGAACACGGACGGTCGAACGATGGTGCCGGTTCGCTTCGTGAGCGAGATGCTGGGCGCGGATGTCACATGGGAGAACAGCACGCAAACGGCGATTATCCAGTATGAAGGCAAAACCATCCGCATGCCGATCGGCTCCAACACCGTAACGGTAGACGGAGCGGCGGAGGAGTTGGACACAGCCGCCGAGATGTACGAGGGTCGAACGATGGTTCCACTTCGTTTCGTAAGCGAAGTGCTCGATTCGAAGGTGGAGTGGGATGCCGGCGCACATTCCGTCAAAGTGACTGATGCTAAGTACCAAGCAAAAGTAGATACTGGCGAAGTTAAACTCGATCCTTGGGGGCGGGAGTACAGCAAGACTCAAGATGACAAATGGTTCCGTCTGGCTGATCTTGAGACTGTTGGATTCTATGATTTTTATTCGAAGACGGCAACAACAAGTCGGACTTTCATCGAGGATCGTAGTAATACTTATGTAAGCACAGGCAATGTTCTTGCATCCAAGATTCGTAACTACTATGCGGTTCAACTAAATGTGGACTATAGAACTATCGATGAGAAAGCTTTCACTAAAGCTTTCATGAACAGTGCTTCCGGTAGAATTACCAAAAATAGCTACTTGGAAGGTCAGTTCGAGGAAACTATCAAAAGGTACGTCAAGTGGGTAAAAGATAACAAGGTAATAACAAAAGGCTATGCAGATCCTGAATTGTCTGCTGTTCATGGGATAGGGACATCTGTTTGGATTCCTACTCATTTTAAGTTCATTATTATCTCGGCTAAAGATTCCAATCAAGCTTTCTTAGATAGCTGGGATGTATCTTCTCTGTCGGATGCAGTCAAGCTGAAAACAGGCGTTTGGTATGATGGGTACTCCGATGTGAGAATGAATTCTGTAGTAGCAGAAGCTACATGGGGAGAAGATCATGGTATTGCGAATTTTGAAAATATGTTCGTTAAGGATATCTACTTCTATAACATGAGTGTGAAGTAATTGCAGAAGGGTGAGAGGCTAAGCTAGCTAAGTCGACAGCTTGTAAATGCGGGCATAACCGTGCTCATCATGGCAACTCGAAATCTTCCCAAGCTGTTTACCAATGAGGCTGATTTCGGCATGCGGAAGGAAATGGGCATGGGAGCTACCACTTGGTCACCGATTCCATGAAGGTGCTATGGAAGGCGGCATGGAACAGCGAACCGATGGAGCGGATTAAAACCGTTGTAAGAAATGCGTTATCGGATGCGAAAACATGGTTTGTGGAGCATTGGGAACGGTTCAGCGATTGGTTCGATTCGTTCGCGAGCAGCGTTAAAAGCTTCTTTTCCGGCTTCTTCGGCGGAGCTTCGAGACTGACGCTTCCGGTAGTCATGACTGTCGATACGGGGATGCTCAGAAGGCTGACGAGTCGTTTGCAAGCCGTACAGGCGAAGATCGATTCAGTAGATCGAAGATTGGATCGATTGGCGGGGATGGCCGATCTGGAGGATAAGCTCTCCTATTACTGGCTTGGGCTGGGAGTAGGCTACGATTATGAGTTGAAGCGATGTGCCGATTACTTGGTGCAGACGGCTGATCGTATAGACGATTGCGAGCGGATGACCGTTCAGCGCGCATATTCCTAATCAGGTCACTATGAGGCCATTAAAAAAGGAGACGATGAAGGATGATCAAGAAAACCATCGCCGCAGCTGTTGCTGCAGCCGTAATTATGGTCGGCGTAGGAACAAGCCAGGTGAACGCAGTACCGGGGAAGGATCTGCAGATTCTTCCGATCATCGTGAACGGACAGAAGGTCAGATTCCCGGACACGGAACCCTATGTGAACACGGATGGTCGAACGATGGTGCCGGTTCGTTTCGTGAGCGAGATGCTGGGCGCGGATGTCACCTGGGAGAACAGTACGCAAACGGCAATTATCCAGTATGAAGGCAAAACCATCCGTATGCCGATCGGCTCCAACACCGTAACGGTAGACGGAGCAGCGGAGGAGTTGGATACAGCCGCCGAGATGTATGAGGGTCGAACGATGGTTCCGCTTCGTTTTGTGAGTGAGGTGCTCGATTCGAAGGTGGAGTGGGATGCCAGCGCACATTCCGTCAAAGTGACCGACGCTAAGTACCAAGCAAAAGTAGATACTGGCGAAGTTAAACTCGATCCTTGGGGGCGGGAGTACAGCAAGACTCAAGATGCTAATTGGTTCCGTTTGACGGACCTTGAATCGGTCGGCTTTTATAAGCTCTACTCGAAAAAGACGACGAGTCGTTCTTTCATAGAGAAAAGGAACGCATCTTACATAAGTACAGCGAATGTTCTTGGAGCTAAGATCCGTAGTTACTACGAAGTTCAATTGAATGTGGATTATCGTACGATAAACGAAGCAGCTTTTACTAGGGCCTTCATGAATAGCGCATCTGGTACGATTACAAAGAATGACTACGTTAAATCCCAGTATGAAGAAACCATCAAGAAGTACGTTAAATGGGTAAAGGACAACAAGATAGTCACTAAAGGTTACGCTGATCCTGAGCTATCTGCTGTACAAGGTCTGGACGCTACTGTCTGGATTCCCACTCACTTCAAGTTCATGATCATTTCCTCTAAAGATCCTAACCAAACGTTTCTTGACAACTGGGATGTAACGAACTTGTCGGATGCTACTAAGTTGAAGACTGGAGTCTGGTACGATGGCTACTCTAACGTGAGGATGCATTCAGTAGTAGCGAATGCTACTTGGGGAGAAGATCATGGCCTTGCAGAGTTTGAAAATATGTTTATTAAGGAGAACTACTACTACAACATCAGTGTGAAGTGATTGCAGACAGGTGAGAGGCTAATCCAGCTCTCACCTGTCTTTCAGAAGAAGAGGGATTTGTTGTGAGTCGGAGCTTTAAGTATCAAGGAGGCATGTATTTGAAAAGACTTAGAATGATTTTATTGGTACTGTTCGTACTCGTTAGTGGGTTCCCTCTGTACCCTAGCCAGCACGCAGATGCCGCGGGTAGTAGTACTCCTGTTTCAACCGATAACAAACGCTATAAAACCGGTGCGCGATTCCTAGATGGTCAGTTGATCTACGTTACTCCTAACAAGAAGGCTTCTTCAAACACGCGTTATGGGACGAAAGCTTTCGTTATAAGAACAGATACGACCTGTACTAGCAGAAATTCTGATACGGCGGAGT
This sequence comes from Cohnella boryungensis, assembly GCF_042651945.1. Taxonomy (NCBI): domain Bacteria; kingdom Bacillati; phylum Bacillota; class Bacilli; order Caryophanales; family Paenibacillaceae; genus Cohnella; species Cohnella boryungensis. The sequence continues at coordinate 128,252 of NZ_JBHSED010000005.1, forward strand.
GTACCCCAACGAAAGATTCAAATTATCTCCGTATCGATCTTTACAAGAACACCACTCCTGCTCAATATGATACGAGTATGTGGAAAGTAGAAGATATTGGAGAATGTGAATACTTAAGCCAGTACAGTGAGTTCGAAGAAGATAGAGAGAAGAGTCCATTGCAGCGTGATGCGAATGCTAAGCGATTGCAGAAAGAAGGAAAGTGTCAACAAGCCGAGTATGGAGCTTCCGCTGCCGATGCTGTTCTTGTTGCAAAGTTCGAGGCTGATCGACAGAAGTTCGAAGATAAGCTGACGGAGAACAAGTTGTTTGAGAAGTTATCTGATGGAATGACTGTTTATATGAGCACCATCTTTTTGGTCAAAGAAGGAAGTAGCACTCTTTTAACCCCTGAGTACGAAACGCTGAATAAGATCCGAAATGCAAGAGGTTGGGCAAATAAGTCTTATTTCAGGAATTATTATGACGTACCTGTTGAATTTAAAGGTTCATATCCAATCATAATGCAATACTTCAACGAAAGCGGAACTTCAATCAAAGACGCTACGGAAATTTTAAGTACTTACGGTCCTAAGGAAGTGGACGATTATTCGGAGGGAATGTGGCCGGCTTGGAAGTATGAGAAGGCAAAAACCAAAGATGGTAAAGGTATTGTTGTACCGGATTCCGTAACAGGCAAGGATGGAAAAAATTACTTTCTTGTTTGTTCGTATGTGACTAGGATTTCCGATCCTAAAAAGATGGATTGTTCAAAGGAAACTGATGCGAATGAATTCGTAAGATTCGCATCTACGCAGACTGAGAGAAATCCCCCAGTACCAATTGGAGGAGAATATGTAAGAGGAGTTTATACAACGAGCCCTGACTGTAAGTGCTTTACTAGCGCAACTATTCCTAATAAGGAAAAGGTCGAAGGAGAAGTACCTGCAGACAATACGACGATCGGTCAGAAAGTAACCATGCAAGTTGACCTGCAGCAAACCGATCAGAAGAGTCTCGATGATTGGGAAAAGTGGGTAGTCGGTAAGAAGGATTTCAAGATAAACATCAGGGTCTTTCGAACAGACCAAACAGACGTTTTGACGGGGTTGGCTAATACTGGAGACAAGCCTAAGTGGTCAACCAATAGTAAGATACCTCCGGATACTGATCCTGGTGGTGCGAAGGTTGATCTGGCTAAAGGAGGCTCAGTAAGCAAAGAAGAGTTGCTAGCGTATCTTAAAGGTGGAGCGATTAGCAAAGTTCTATACTACGATGATCTGACTAACTATCCAATACCTCCGGGCGGTAAAGTTAGCTTCAGGTACAATGCAGATGTATTTATATCTGCAACAGATGCATCGGGCGCAGTTGTGACGAAGCCATGTAATCGTCCAACATCGTCTACGACTATGACGTGGTTCCGACCGGATAAGGAACCTCCGGAAGTAGCAAATTTCTTTAGCGTACCCAAGTACTTTTCAGAAATCAAAGAAGGTTCTCCCCAACTTTCTGGAACAAGCTCTAACGAAACATTTGATGCTATGTCCGGTACACCTACAACAAGAAATTTGTATTTTGCATCTGGCGGATCTGAGTTTATCGTTGATGTTCAAGTCGAGTATGTTCCAAAGGTAACACAGGCTCGTACTTATAAATCGGAGTTCAATGCTGTAGTAAATGGATGGGCGATGAATCCTATCATTGGTGGATTCACTAAGGATGTACAACCGCCTAAGCCGACTGCTAGACAGAAGGTTGACGCTTGTAGTGCCCCATACACAGAGATAGTGCAGCCTAAATCCCAACAATACATCAAAGGCTATACGACAGGCGAGAATCCTCAACCTATTTACGGAACGGAGTACGGATGGGACCAATTAGGTTATGACTCTCACGTAGTAGGTCATTATGTAGACACTTGGACTCAGACTGTCACATTTGATTATATGAAGATCAATAAAGCAGTCGTCTGGAAGATTGAGAAATCCAAAGTGGATGGAATGGCTACTCTCGTTCAGACTGAAGAGGTAACTGCTTCTATTACCCAAGGAGACCCAACTTACTTTTATAACAGGGCTGCTACGAATACGAGTAAGGATGGGCGCCTGCGTTATTCCGTAGAGACCGATCAACACGATAGCGTTTATTGGAATGAAGGTAATTCCGATAACTGCTTGACTAACTCGAAGGATAGCGGTTCAGTAAACGAGCAGAAGAAGTTTGACGAACGCCGTGCAATTACGGGTAACGTTACAGCTATCTCCGATTTCTTGATCTTGCAGACTTCTTCTGGAGATCAGTCAGTTATGTACTTCGATAAGAAGTCCAATACGGCGAAAGTCACTGAGCAGTTGGATGTTCCAGTTACTAGCTTTGACACAATGTGGACGAACAATCCACTGACGGCAGCTAAGTGGGATAAGAAAAATACGATCAAAATCGGCTCGTATAACGGTAACTTCTCAACTCCTTCTGTGAAGTATTCTGGAGGTTCGACGGGTACAGTGTCTACTGTATTTGACAGTATGCCAGCAGGTAGGGTTAGAACGAGCAGACCTGCTCCGTTTATGCGACTTATGGCTGCAAATCTAGACATACCGGATACTCTTCCTAATGGAGAATATAGAACAGGAACGTCAACTGTGTTCTTTAAGAACGTCATAAATGACAATCCGAACAACAAGCCGACAGCTTATCCGGTGCAGAACGACACTAAGTATGGCGGAACAGGTTTAACCTTCACGTCGGCTTACTCACCCGTACATTCTAAGGTAAACGATGTAGTCATTCATGATCCTGTATCCGTACAGCATGCGATGGTTGTGTCGTTACCAAACCGTCTGGACCAGCGCACGACCCCGGGCGGAGGAAACAGACAAGAAGGTGTAGCGGAGTACGAGAAGGTTCTAGATCCGAACTATCGGCAGAACATTATACCGAATCCTGGTGCGGAAATCGTCAACGTGGATAAGACTGTGGCAGGATGGAATACGTGGGTCGCTACTGGAGATGCTTCCAACATAGCCTTTACCAGCAGAACAAGCGATTCTTGGGTCATCTCTGGAGCCAACACCTTCGAAGTTAACTCTGTGGGGAGTTCCAACACAACAGGGGGTTATTGGAAGGATATTCCGATTAAGCCTAACATTCAGTACAAGTTCGAGGGAGACCTAAGTTGCCATAGGTGCGAAGGCTATTTCTCCTTAGACTTCTACGATTCCAGTCAAACGTTTATCAGCGGCGGTATCGGCTCTAGCGACAAAGCAACGAATACTGGAACTGTAGCGCACAAGACATTTACATTCACATCGCCGTCCAACGCTGCCTATGTTCGTATACACATGATCAAGGGGGCTAACAAAGACGCTGCCTCAAGTCCACGGGATCATCTATTTGTAGATAACCTGATCTTGAAGAACATGAGTCAGCAGGAGTTTGTAGCTGTAGATTCAGTAGAGGTGACACAAGAAGTACCTAACCCAGATTATGTACCACCTTCGAATAATCCTCCCGTAGCGAAGACTTTTAACTATACGGGCAATGTCCAAACATTTACCGCGCCCTCTACTGGTAGATATACATTTGAAGTGTGGGGAGCTTCCGGCGGTATTTCGCAACACTCAACAACTAGAAGCAAAGGCGGTTATGCTAAGGGGGAAATAGACCTTACGGAAGGAACTGTCATTAATATCTATGTCGGTGGTCAGGGAACAGACTACGGAGCTGCCGGAGGATGGAACGGCGGAGGGAGCGGGTACAATAGTAGTTCAGATAGCGCTGGCGGAGGCGGTGCTTCAGACATTCGTATTGACGGCACATTTCTAACCAACCGTGTAATTGTTGCCGGAGGTGGTGGCGGCAATGGCTGCACTGAGGACGTTGGAGGGAACGGCGGTGGATTGACGGGCAGCGCTGGAACCGGGTCTAACTATCTGTCGCCTGGCGGCGGGGGAACTCAGACAGCTGGAGGTTACTCTGGCGGAGGTTACTCTACTGCTGGTTCCTTAGGGCAAGGCGGTAACGTCACAGGCGGATATGGTGCAGGTGGCGGAGGCGGCGGTTACTTCGGCGGAGGCGGAGGTGGCAGTGAAGGCGGTGGCGGTAACTCAGGTGGAGGCGGCTCTAGTTACACTGGAGGAGTGCTTAATGGAAGTACTACTTCAGGAGCTAACACTGGTCATGGAAAGATAGTTATTTCCTCGCCAGGCAGCGTTAATCCTGCTGTAGGACAACCTACCAGAATGATCACAACCACAGCAGGCGGATCTGATACGTCTCCTCCTTCGGATGCATACATCTTGGTACCAGTTACCGTGAATCCTAACGCTCCTGCTGAGGGATATACTCCGGGCAACTTTGTTCTTCTTGATTACGGTTTTCAACTCTATTATCCGAATACTGGAGACTTCTTCGGTAACGGTCAATGGGGATGGGCACAGACAACCGAAATCAGAGGTAAAGGCTTTATCGATAATATGGACACTACGGAGTGGACAAAAGCTAAGTACGTAAAATTTGACTTCAACGTGATATACAACAACACGATGTACAAATCGAACGAATGGATTCAGCTACCAGTAACGAGTCCTGGGATGCTGTACGATTTCTATGTACCGTTGGCTAACCGAGAAAAGATTAGCGCAATGGTGGAGTGGAAGAGTATAGCTATCAATGGAGCGATCGAGGACGGGGATACGCCTACTAACAAAGTAAGGTACAACGTTCCTAGACCGGATGCTGCGAAGCATAGTACCGTGAAGAGGTACCAAGTCGATGTAGTAGGTAGAATAGGTAACATGATAATAGAGGATACTGGAGACTTCAGATTCTCTAACCTATTCAAACAACCGCTTTCTCCTGTTCAGTGGCTAATACCTAACGTAGTTAAACGGGTAGATCCAAATATTCAGAATAAGATCGTAGGAGATACAGTGGACATTCGGGATAGGACGGTTACGGCTGGCACTAATTATCTAAACACTTGGGGATTGTTAGCGCATATTCAACAAAATCCGATACCCTTTCCTCTGTCATCAGAGAAGAACAATATCGATGCTCTGAAGAATCAACCGCTGCGAATCGGATACGACGTGCTATCCGACATTCAAACCATGGGTAATTATTACAGCAACCTGCAAATTATTCCGTACTTCTATCATTTGAATCTGCAGTCCGGGGCGATCACACAGGTAGATATCTATATGGACGTTAATGGGGAGTATAAGGTCATCAATAAGTTTGGGGCCGCTGTTCCTGGGTGGAACCCTGCTTCCGTGTACGCGAATCCAGTAAGGTTGGACTGGGAGAATCAAGCTGGAAGACGGAATGTTAAGGATGACGAAGCCGAATTGACCTCCACGATCGCGGCGCTATTCGCGCAATCCGGGGGAGACACGGCTTCCGGTAAAGGTGCAGAGCCCTATGGCAGCTACCTGTACGGTTCTTCCCAATTCATGGCCCTGACAGGGAGAAACAGAACCTACATCGGTCAAGACCAGACATATGGAATTAATAGGAATCCCGGAACCAAGCTGTCTATGCTCGAATATGCGATGCAAGCCCAAAGATGGCATTACTCTTACGTGTTACCTTCTTCAGCAGTAGCGGTTAAGCATGATCAACCTGCAACCCAAGCTAACATCAATGCTCTTAGAACGAACACGGGAGTCATTGTCATGGCGGCTGATATCAAGGCTATAGGCGACACTTACACTCTGCAGTACAAGGCTCCTAACGGTAATGGAACTCTGAACCTTGCCGGAACGTCGTGGTCTCTTACCGGCATACCTTATCCGGTTATTGCAGTGTACTCTGCACACAAATCGTCTGCGGATGATTTAACCATTACCGGAACGCACTAAGAAGAAAGAGGGGGAGTTGTATAGCCCCCTCTGATTTTTTTTACTAAGTTTACTTACTGCTGTGCGAGAAGTCTGAGTCTCGCGCTGTGCCAGTAAATTAAATGAGGGGAAGAATACTGCGTATGAGACAAAGAAAAGTACTCTCTATTTTTGTCGTACTGGTGCTTGTTCTATCGGTGGTTGGTGCACAAGCATACGCTGCCCAGAGAGGTCAGTATCCGACGAAAGATAGTCCAACTGCCGGAAGCGGAACACCGGATACTCCTCTTCCGGGAGAGATAGCTCCGGTTCAAGAAATGAGTCAGGTCATTTCTTCATGGGCAGAGATTGATGTAAAGTGGATGATTGAAAATGACTTCGTTCCAGAAAACCTGCAGGGAGACTATAAGGATTTTATTACTCGAGAAGAGTATGCTTCTCTGATTTATAGAGTACTCAGTTACTTTGCAGCAAAACATAAAGGTGAAGGTTACGTGTTGAATATTCCTCGTTATACAAAGTTTAAGGATGTTGACACGCCCATGGTCAATACGGTATATGCTGTTGGAATTGTAAATGGCATATCTGCTGAAGAATTCAAGCCCAGGAATAATATCACCCGTGAAGAAGGTGCGGCGATGATGGCTAACTTGCTAAACACATTTTCTGTGCGTGGGCTATCTACCAAGGATATTGGATTTAAAGACAAGGCAACGATAAGTAAATGGGCAATAGATGCAGTGAATATTTGCAGTAATGCCAAGATTTTTGCAGGTACGGGGAATGGCTTTAGTCCTCGAGGCAAGTACACTAGAGAGCAAGCAATCCTTACAGTACGCCGATTGTTAGATGTCAATATCGGTCATACAGACACCGTGAAGATTAGGAATAAACTTAAGATTCCAGTTAAGAGCATCGGTGGTGGAATTACTGTCGGTGACAAAGGTTTGAAATTTATTGAGCCTGGGAACTCAGACGATCAGACCTTCTTAAGCTTTGTAGAAGGCTTGTCAGGTAGTTTATCTGCTGGAACCATCAAGAGAATTAAGAATGCATCTAAACAAGAAACACTGAAAGACGGCAACTATACGGTTACCTTCAGACCGTATATGGGACATAACCATAGTGTTCCGGATCATAAGGAAGTATATAGTCTAGAGATTAGCTGGTAATAGCCTGACATCCCCAATATGGATATCAATGCATCATTCACGAAGAGATTTCGTCAGCGGGCTCGGCTGAGTCAGGCGGCTTCGCCTCGACCCAGGACCCTGGCACAGCGAACCGGTGGAGCGGATCAAAGCCATCGTAAGCAATGCGTTATCGGATGTGAAAACATGGTTTGTGGAGCATTGGGAACGGTTCAGCGATTGGTTTAATTCGTTCGCGAGCAGCGTTAAAAGCTTCTTTTCCGGCTTCTTCGGGCCGGACGCTTCCGGAAGTCATGACTGTCGATGCAGGGATGCTCAGAAGGCTGGTGGAGAAAAGCCTGGAGTGACTTTTTCTTAAAGTCATTTCAGGCTTTTTTCAGGACATGAAATGCAAGAATGTGCGCAAATTCAGCTAATTCTGGCATTCTGAGGCAAATTATGAGCATTCCAGACAAAATCTATTTGTGGCATATATTACTAAGTGTATAATTAAAGAGGAATCGTCCTTTCGTTTCCATTTCAATTTATATATAGACATTTAACTAGTTTCAGGATGATTGTATTGAAAGCTTCATGTGCGATGCAGAAGGTGAGGAAGGATGACTCAAATAATTTATTGCGAGGTGCAGAATGATGAAAAAACTAATCGTTCTAGTAATGGTAATAGGATTGCTATTGCCGGTCGTTCCAGTATCGGCCGCCACAACGAACGAACCATCGAAATGGGCAAAAGCGCAAGTGGCCGAGGCGATCAAGCTGGGGTTGGTTCCCGAGCGTCTGCAGTCGAATTACCAGCAGCCGATTACGCGCGGCGAGTTTGCCGAACTGCTTGTACAGACGATGTTTGCTAACTATAAGAAAAACGCGACTTCTTATTTGCCATGGACCGTAGAAGATTTTTTAGAGAAGGTCACCGTAGACGCGGAATTTGTCGACGCTCCTGAGAACTACATCAAAATCGCCTATGCGTTAGGGGCTATTAATGGCAAAACGGACACTCATTTCAAGCCAAATGATCGGATTTCGAGACAGGAAGCGGCCGTAATTATTGCTAATACGGTACATACGCAAGTCGGCTTTGTGTACGTAGAGCCCAAATTTCTTAAGTTGTCCGATTATGACAAGATCGCAGACTGGGCTAAACCGGCAATTTATGTTGTAACCTCCAATGAATTTATGTCCGGAGTAGGGGGGAAATTCGATTACGCCGGCTCATATACGCGCGAGCAGTCAATTGCGACAATGCTGCGCATCTATGAATTGAGAAGAATAAAGTTTCCTGCGTTAAGAGGAAATATCACGGTGAGTTCGTATTGGGATGAATATACTTACACGGTCGGCAAGGACTACGTTAGGGTGCATTTCGATCCAGTGCTCACCGGGGGGAATTTGTTTAATCCTCACTTGTGGGATATGTGGAATTCAGACTCGCAGACAAAGGAGCTTGATTATTATGATAGAGTACAAGCCGCGACGCTATTTACGTTCAAAGGGATGTATACGAATATCGATATTGTAGCCGAACCCACAATGCGGAACGAACCGGTACATATCGACTATGGCTACTTGACGATGAAGACTTTTGGTCCGGACTATCTGTTGGAGTTCAGGTTCAAAGATATTCCGGGGTACTCCAACTATATCGGCGGCTATACTTATGGCTTTCCAGAGGTCAGGGTAACGTGGAAGGTCATTAAGTAGACCTCAGACGGAGGTGCAATATGAGAGTGAGAAGAAGTTTAGCCTATGCGTTGTGTGTCGTCTTCATGCTTATGGCTGTGGCCCCGCCGTTTGCCACCGAAGTGAAGGGAGCGGTACTCGGTACGGGAAGTCCGATTCCGACCGGAGGGGTTACGGGTGAAAACGGCGGGGTTAATCTAACTCCCGCTTTCAGGGTGGGGCTGGCCAAGGAAACGCTGAATACCAACAATAAGCTTGATGAAGAGATGACTAGTAATGAGATAGAAGACAAGCTAAGGGCTCATTTCAATAATCATTTTCCGAAGATGGAGCATTCGATTATCTTTTCGCCAACTCCTAACTACAGCACGAATTCACAAATATCTTGGTATTCCGCCAGCGACGGAAATTTGATTCCTGTTGAATACGAAGCGGCTTATTACTCAAGAAAGCTGAGGCACCTGGGTACGGACAAAAGAGGGACCCCTTTATTTTTTGACAGGCTGAATCAATATGCACCTTACAGCAAAACAGAAAACAAAATAGAGAAGGCTTTAGGTAAGGGGAAATGGAAAAATGTAGTGGATTGGAGTTCAGGGTGCAACTCGAATTGCGCCAATAAAGCCGCTTCGGTATGGAATTGGATTCTTGGTGATTCGAATCGAATTGACGAGCAGATCAAAGACTACACATTTGATAGTCTGAATGATAAAGAACCTAATCTCAAACACGAAGCTCGCCTCCACTATCTTGATCTTCTAATTACACTATGGATACTAATGCCAGGCAATGATGAAAAGGACTATGTTGCCGGGGAAATCGACCGTTTTATCGCGATGAGAGAGCTGGATACGAAACCGGTTCTGATTGCAATCGATACGGTTTCCAGATTTTATGCACCGAAACACAGCACCAAATATTTGTATATCCCGAGTATCGATTTTGTTTTATGGGCTCACGGAGCAACGCCAAGCGCAGATCTGCGCTTGGCGAGTTTCGCAGCAGGCAGCTCGGCAGGCAAAACGAAAGAGATGATCGCGGCTTCGGCAACCAAGGCGATTGCAGAGCAGCCGAATCGTAAACGAACCACGAGCTTGTCCCCGAAGGGAGATGCTTTCAAATACGGGTACAACGGCGTTGTCGGTTGGACGTTCAATACCTACAATAATAAGCCTTCATGGGGGTCACGCGGCTCCGTCGACAAGGGCATTATGGAAGTGCTGCAGTTCAGCGGCGGAACCTACTACGGTTTTATGATAGCAGGGGGAACATTCAACAAACCGGACGGGGAAATAAAATGTACTTGCGCCCAGCAGCTCTCGCTGCCGAACAAAGCAGACGTTGAAGGGAAGCTTGAAGGCAAGGTTGTCGGCAAATACGTCGATGTGCAGATCAGCATGAAGGAGACCGATTCGGTCAAATTGGCGGATTGGAAAAACCTGCTGAAAGGCGCCGCGAATCTCAGAATGAAGGTGGAGCTGACCAGAAGCGAAGCGCCGGGTGAGCCGATATGGATTACGCAGAAGGGGCCAAAACCTGCTGTCGGGAATATCTCCGCAGATTACCAGACGATTACGCAGGATCAGATCCTCAGATACTTATCAGGCAAAGACGATCTGCTCTATAACGATGACTTGACAAGCTATGAGATTCCCGAAGATACAACCGTAGAGTTTAAGTACAAAACCTCTGTATCCATTCGCGGGATCAGTCCGAGCGGCGAGGAATTTACGATCGTATGTACGGAGGGAAAACCATTATCTTTACGTATCACAGGTCCAAGCATACCGGTGAAAATCAAGCAAATCGGCACGTATTCCTCCTCTCCCGAGTTCTGGTCAGAGCTTAAACAAGGAAGGCCGGGAGCCGAAGAGTTCGAAGCGATGGCCGGAACGCCGACGACAAGACATCTTTATTTCGCCACGGGCGGCTCTGAATTTATCGTGGATGTCGTTGTAGAGTACGTTCCCGAAGCAACCTCTACGAGAACGTACCGATCCTACTACTCCGGCGGCGTGCCAAGCGAATTCAAGATCGGCGATCAGGCAAAGGATTATACCGTTCCTTCTCCGAGCGGCGCTTCATCCTCCAGTCTGACCGTAAATGGGCATCAGGGCGGCACGGTGACGGCCACCTGGACCGGAGTGACGCCATATACCGGCTCCGTTACTTGGTCGGATCATTCGGTCAACGTCAACAATAAATGGGATGACGGACCATACAAGGCGGCGAAGGCACAGGCGGAAGCGTGGGCCTCGGCGGTTAACGGCTTCACGATCAAGCACACGGCGGCAAGCGACGGAATCACGCGACCCTTCAACAGCTGGGGGGCAAGCATCACGTCGGACAGCAATACGCATCCTGCCGGATGGGCGAACCCTGGACAGCCGCAAGTTATGGGCTCTTGCGGCGATCCGCCATCTCCTTGCGTAACCCAGCCCTACGTAGCCTCCTCCGGTCAGAACGGCCAGAACGGAGCTTTCAGCATTACGGTTACGGGCAAATTGCCGGCCAGAATCATTGACGGTCCTTCTTCCATCTACGATCTGCCCTCCGTACAAGACACATGGAAGCAAACGGTTACTTATGATTATACGAAGATTACGAAGGCCAAAGTCTGGAAGATTGATCGCTCCAAAATAAACGGGATGGCCATCCTGACCGATGATGAGGAGAACGATGAGCTGACGGCGACCATCAAGCAAGGAGATCCGACGATCTTCATGAATATCGCCGACGAAACGAGACTGGAGAACGAGGCGAGCAGGCAGAATAGGCTTCGGTATTCCCTGGAGCCCGATCAGCATGATACGGTGACCTGGTACGAAGGTCCGCGCACGAACAAGGACAACGGTCTCGGCAATAACGGCTGGATCAGCGGCCCGGGACAATCGGCGAGCTGGGCGACAGGAACGACCTACACGAATAGCTCTTACAGCGATACGGAGAATGCCCATACAGCCAATTCGACCGCCAAAGACAAGCTGACGACAGAGTACGTGAAGTTCAATGAAAGAAGAAAGACCTTAATGGAGGTAACCGCCGTTTCCGATTTTCTCATCTTGCAGACATCTAGCGGCGATCAGGCGGTCATGTATTTCGATAAAACCTCTCCGAAGATTCAGGCTCAGCAGAAGGCGGAGATTCCGAAAACCTCCTTCGAGGAGCAGTGGACGAACAATCCGCTGTCTGCGGCGAAGTGGGATAAGCATCATATTAATATCGGCTCTTATAACGGAAACTATGCTGCGCCTGCTGCGAAGTACAGCTCATATGGATCGGGCAAGGCGGGCACGATCTTCGATCCGGGCAAGCTTCCGGCCGGCAAGAATAGAACGGCTCGTCCGACCGCGCCTCTGAGGCTGGTTCTGGACAATATCGACGTCGTCGACACGAAGCCGAACGGACAGTATGTGACTGGGACTTCGGATGTGTTCTACAAGCTGATCGTGAATGAGCGAGATAAGAACGAGCCGACAACGTTCGATATCGGATATGACGAGCGCTATGGCGACAATGGGGCGGTATTCGGCACAACCTACTCGAACCAACACGGGAAAGTAAACGATATCGTTATTCACAACCCGGTATCGACAGAGGATGCGATCATTATTCCGCTGGAAGCCTGGAGAGACCAGCGGACGTCTGCCTCCAAGCTGGTCGGCGGAAATCTGCAGCAGCCGACGATCGATTACGAAAAACGGCTCAAGCCGGATTATGTGTTTACGCCAACGCTTCCCGTATATGAAGAGCAGACGGTCGCCAATCCGAACTATGTACCGGCAAGAGCGGCAGTATCTTCAGACTTTGTTTTTACGGGCGCGATGCAAACCTTTAAATCTCCAAGCAGCAGATCATACACGATTGAAGCCTGGGGGGCCGAGGGAGGCGGCGTGACGACCGGGATGGAGTATGAGTGGTATAACGAGGCTCATGATGTCTACATCTGGTACCCCGGCAATGTCGGGTATCGAGATACCTACTGCGAGAACCATCCTTCCGTGCTCACAGGTCGTACGCGCGGCGGCAGTGCGACGAGCGGCGGATTGGGCGGTTATGCCAAAGGCATGGTGTCGTTACAGGCGAATGAACAGCTATATGTGCACGTCGGAGGTCAAGGGAGCGGCGGCAATAACGGAACGGCTGCCGGAGGTTGGAACGGCGGAGGCGCAGGCAGCTATTATTCAGGCGGCGGAGGCGGCGCCTCGGACGTAAGGAGAGGAGGGATCGGCCTTCCCAATCGGATCCTTGCAGCCGGAGGTGGAGGCGGCGCGCAGATCGTGCCGAACCAGCCTTATTTTGCGCAAGGCGGGGCGGGTGGCGGAAATCATGGCGGCAACGGAGCAACCCATGGCTTCTGGTCGACGGATTATACCTCGAATGGCGGCTCCCAGACAGCTGGCGGAATTGCTGCCGGAGGCATCCAGTACCAATGGTATAACGAGGCTCATCAAGTCTACTTATGGTATGACAGCGCCACGGGCTACGAGGATGTTTATTGCGGTCCTCACCATCCTTCCCGGTTTACCGGAGTGACGAGCTCTGCCAGTTCACATGGCAATTCCGGCACCTTGGGCGCGGGCGGCAGCGCCTCGACGACCTCTCAGGGAGGAGGCGGCGGAGGCTATTACGGCGGCGCATCCGGCGCATATCAGGGATACTCCGGAGCAGGCGGCTCGGGATACATTGGGGGCGTCGAGGACGGCGTTATGAATACAGGGGTTAGATCGGACAACGGTGCGGTCAGAATTTCCGGTCCTGCGCTACCGGCCATCGGATCGCCTACGATGACGGTTAAGAAGATGGTCAGTGCAGGCATGAGCGAGCCGCCGGACGAGGCCTATGAATACGTGCCCGTCGTGAATCATCCCGGCAGCTCGGTCACAACGCCCAACGGCCCGACGATTCCCGGGGAGTTCATTAACCTGGATGACGAGTTTACCGTCTTCTTTCCGAACGTCGGCGATTTCTACGGCAACGGCGCTTACGGAATTCCTTCGACGAGCGCGATTACCGGCAAAGGCTTCACGGATAATATGGCTACAACGGAGTGGACGAAGAGCAAGCAAGTCAAATTTAATTTCTACGCTACGTATAACGGTAGAACCTATGCGCCTGGCGAGTGGATCGAGCTTGACGTTCAGAAGGAGAAATTCGAGTTTTATTTGCCGCTGGCCAATCGCGAGGCGCTCAGCGCTTTGGTCGAATTCAGGGCGATTGCGATCAATGCCTCCTACCCGGATCACGACAGCGTCAGAAACAAGGTTCGCTTCGACAATCTCGCCGCGAGGCACAGCGCCATCAAGAGCTGGAACATCGATCTGGTCGGGCGAATCGGCGCGCTGGTTCTGGAGGATACGGGGGATTTCAGGTTCTCGAATTTATTTAAGCAGGAGCTTTTCCCTACAGAATGGCTCGTTCCGAATGTCGTCAAGAAAGTGAATGCCAACCGGCAGAACAATATCGTCGCAGATACCGTCGATGTCAGAGGAGAGCCTTTGTCCGCGGCGAAAAATTATTTGGACACATACGGTCTGTTGCCGCATTTGCGAAAATCTCCGATCGCCTTGCCTTTGTCTCCGGACAAAAACAATGTCGTGGCGCTTCGGAACCAGCCGATGCGGCTGGGCTATAACGTGCTTGCGGATATTCAGACGATAGGAAATTATTACGATCATCTGCAGATCATCCCGTATTATTATTGCCTGGATCTCGGCAATTCGTCCGATCATTCGGTCAGCCTTCAGATCACTCCCGTCGACATTTATATGAGCGTCAACGGGGCGTGGAAGCCGATAAATCTGTTCAACGCCGTATCGCCGGGCTGGAATTCGTCTGTCGTATATCCGTACAACTATTCGCTGGATTGGAACGCGGAGGCTGGACGCCGCAATTATACGGAAGCTGCGAATACGAATGCTGTCGTCGAAGACCAGACCTATGTCGACGACGGAACGACATACGGCATCGGCAAGCCTTACGGCAGCTATCATCCTTTTGGCACGGCTCAGTTGTTAAACGGGATTGACGAGCGTAACCGAACCTTTATCGGCACGGAATATACGAACGGGATTAATCGCAACCCTGGCGGCGCTATTCCGACGCTGATGTTCGGCTTGCAGGGGCAGCGCTGGCATTTCGCATACGGATTGCCTTCATCCGCGGTAGCGGTCAAGTCCGGAGAGCCTCCAACGGAAGCGAATATTCAGAGGTTCCGGAATAATACTTCCGTTCTGCTCCTCGCTCTGGATATCAAGTCGGCGGGAGATACGTTTGCGCTCCAGTACAGCAAAAGCAACGGAACGATACAGATCGCGGGCAAATCGCGCTCTCTTGCAAGCATTCCTTATCCGGTCGTTTCCGTCTATTCGGCGAACAAGACTTCGGGCGACGATCTGTCCGTTACCGGAACGCACTAAGGGAGGGCAGGAATGATGAAGCTTATCCGCATAATTGCGTCTCTGCTGACGCTCTCGCTTATGTGCGGGATCGCAGCAGCAAAGGCAGCCGACGGCAAACCATCCGATTGGGCGAAAACAACGGTGAACGAGGCGATCGCCATGGGTCTCGTTCCCGAGCGGCTGCAAATGAAGTACCAGGATCCGATCACCCGAGAGGAGTTTTCGGAGCTTATCGTTCGAACGATATTCGTCAAGCTTAAGGAAGAGGCTGAACGCCAAGGCTTGTCGGACTATTGGACGCCGGAGAAGGTGCTTCGCAAGGTCGATCTGGATATCGAATTTGCCGATGCGCGGCAGGAGCATGTGAAGCTTGCGTTTATTCTGGGCAGCGTCAATGGGGTTTCCGAGTCGCAATTCGCGCCGAACCGGCGGATTACAAGGCAAGAAGCGGCCACGATGCTCGTGAATACGTCCCATATCGCGAACAAAATGAGCTACCTGCCGAAGGAGCAGCTTCGGTACGCCGACTTCGACAAGATCGCAAGTTGGGCCAAGCCTGCGGTTCAAGCTTCCGCCGCAAGCGGGCTTATGGAAGGCGCAGGGGGCAAGTTTAATTACGCCGGCCATTTTACGAGAGAGCAATCGATCGCGACGATGCTGAGGCTGTATCGCTCCCCGTATGTATTTGCGCTAAGAGGCAATCTCGCGGTTAATCCCGCCTATAATGAATTGCGCTACAATATAGGGAGCGATTATATTCAAGTCGCTTATCATCCCGGGGGCTCCGCCCAAACCGCATTGGCATCGGCGATGTACCGGAGTTGGCATCTGCATCCTGCAACAGCGGAGGCCAAGGATCAATTCAGCATGGAGAAGGCGATTGCGCTATTCGCGTTCTCGGGCCAGCTAAAGCCCAACGATTATCCGGCCGTGATCGAGCCGACGATTGTTGGCCGTACTTCGAAGTGGGATTACGGCTGGATGAAGGTATCGATTTTCAATAAGGACAGCGTTCTGAGATTCGAGATTGCCCCTTCCAAGGGTTATATGATGGATATGCCCGCTTATATGTACGGCTATCCGCCCGTTCCGGTTAAAGTTAGACCCATCCCGGAATGAAAAGAATGGCGGAATCGGCATTGACGCTCATGGATCGGGAGTGCTATAGTAGGTAAAAGATCAATAGCATCGCGGAACGGTCGGCCACAGGGACGGCAACTTACGCGAATGCAGTCAAGCAGAGTTGAGATCAGATGAGCGGAGTTGTCGTTTTTTTCGTGTGCGAGTTACGCTTGTTCGTTGCGCGCGATGAGAACCGAACACACCTTAACTTATCTATGAACGCATCTCTGTGAGCAGAGATGCGTTTTTTGATTTCAATAGAATCCGTCCCCTCGCGTAAGCTGCGGGCGTCGGACGCTGCTGAAGACACAGGCGCCATTACGGAGGGAGAGATGAGGATGGATCAGCAGGAATTGCAAGGGGTTATCGCAATGGCAGGGCGTTACAACGTCATTCCTGTCGTGCGCAAGCTGCTGGCGGATACGGAAACGCCGATCCGGGTGTTCCAGCACCTGAGTCGGGACAAACGGGCGTTCCTTCTTGAGAGCGTTGAGGGCGGAGTGAAGTGGGCGCGTTATTCATTCATCGGAACCGATCCCTTCCTCGTGCTGAAGCTGAAGCACAATAGACTGACGCTTGAGCAGAAAGGCAAGATCGAGTCGCTTAAGACGACGGAGCCGCTGCAGATGCTTCGGGAAAAGCTGCGGTCCTACCGCAGTCCGGCTTTGCCGGAGCTTCCTCCATTTACAGGGGGAGCGATCGGATTTTTCGGCTACGACCTGCTGCAATATTACGAGCGCAAGCTGCCGCCGCATAAGGAAGACGATCTGAACATGGACGACATGCAATTCATGTTCTGCGACCGGGTGATCGTATTCGATCATTTCAAGCAGCAGGTGCTCGTTATCGGCAATGTTCATATCCCCGAAGGGGCAAGCGACGCGGACATTGAAGCCTCTTACAGAGAAACGCTCAACGGCATCGACGATACGATTCGGCGAATTCAGCAGCCGCTTCCGGTGCAGCCTTCGAGAAGCACGCCGCCGCAGGATCCCGAGCTTGGAGACATCGCCTCCAATCTGACGAAGGAGCAATTTCTGGACAATGTCAATCAGGCCAAGGAATACATTCGCGCAGGAGACATTTTTCAGGTCGTGCTTTCGCAAAGATTTCATATTGAGACGGAAGTCGACCCGCTTCATGTATATCGGGTGCTGCGCACGATGAACCCTTCGCCGTATATGTATGTCCTGAAGCTGGATGACGAGGTCATCGTCGGAACCTCCCCCGAGCTGCTCGTCAAGGTTGATGACGGCAAGGTGGAAACCCGTCCGATTGCCGGAACGAGACCTCGGGGCCGGACCCCGGAGGAAGACGTTCGGTTGGAAAAGGAATTGCTGGCGGATGAGAAGGAACGGGCGGAGCATGTCATGCTTGTGGACCTGGGCCGCAACGATCTGGGCAGAGTGTCGACGTTCGGCTCGGTCAAGTGCGACAGTTATATGGAGATCGAACGATACTCCCATGTCATGCACATCGTATCCAATGTAACGGGGGAGCTTAGACCGGACAAGGATTTCTACGACGCCTTTCTTTCCTGCCTGCCGGCGGGGACGGTATCCGGCGCTCCGAAGCTGCGAGCGATGGAGATCATCTCCGAGCTGGAGAATGAAGCCAGAGGCGCTTATGCCGGCGCTATCGGATATTTGGGCTTCTCGGGCAACCTGAATACCTGTATCACGATCAGAACGATTATTTTCAAGAATGGCAAAGCTTATGTGCAGGCCGGAGCGGGAATCGTATGGGATTCCGTACCGGAGAACGAATATCAAGAAACGGTCAACAAAGCGAAGGGGATGCTGAAGGCAATTCGCGCCGCAGAAGCGACCTTCCCTCCGGCGAGCGCCGCGAAGCGCAGCGCGAATGAATTCTCAGCCGTGCTTGCGGGGGACCGTCGGACGAATCTGGACTACGATTAAGAGAAAGGGGATTCGGGATATGAGCGAGACGATGTCCATCAGCTTGCCTCAGGCGCTCAACAGGCTGATCAGCGGGGAAGACTTGACCAAGGACGAAGCCTACGGCGTCATGACGTCGATTATGAGAGGCGAAGCGACGCCTTCGCAAATCGGCGGAACGGTCATCGCCCTGCGGATGAAGGGCGAGACGGTAGACGAGATTCTCGGCTTTGCCGAAGCGATGAGGGCGTTCTCGAACCGGGTCGACACCGAGCATGACGATCTGCTGGACACCTGCGGAACGGGCGGTTCCGGCGTACACAAGTTCAATATTTCGACAGCGTCGGCGATTATTGCCGCCGCCGCAGGCGTTCGGGTGGCCAAGCACGGGAATCGGGCGATGTCCGGCAAGGCCGGCAGCGCGGACGTGCTGGAGGCGTTGGGCGTGAATATTAACCTGAGCGCGGAGCAAGCCGCCGAATGCCTGGAGCAGACGAGCATCTGCTTTATGTTCGCGCAGCTGTATCATCCGGCTCTCAAGCACGCGGCTGTGCCGAGAAGAGAGCTGGGCGTCCGCACAATCTTTAATATGCTGGGGCCGCTGGCTAATCCAGCGCGCGCGGACCGCCAGCTTATTGGCCTGTACGACCGCTCTCGCACGAATACGGTTGCGGAGGTGCTGGCGAAGCTCGGTCTGAAGCGGGCGATGGTCGTCGGCAGTCACGACGGGCTGGACGAGATCAGCCTCTCCGCGCCGACTCACGTATCCGAGCTTCGGGACGGCGAGGTTGTGTCCTACGACATTACGCCGGAGGAGCTGGGGCTGGCGACGGTTTCCCTGAGAGCCGTTCAGGGAGGCAACGCAATGGAGAATGCGCACATCATTCGCCGAGTGCTGGGCGGCGAGAAGAGCGCTTATCGCGATGTCGTGCTTGCGAATGCGGGGGCGTGCATCTACGTCGCAGGCCGCGCCGAGTCCTTGAAGGAAGGCGTGCAGCAGGCGGCGGCCACGATCGATAGCGGCTTGGCCGGAGATAAATTGCAGCAATGGATTGCTACGACGGGAGAGTTGAGTCATGTTTCTTGATCGCATAGTCGCTACCAAGCGCCGGGAAGTCGAGGCGCTGCATCTATCGTTGCCCCTTGCCGAGGCGGAGAGAAAGATCGCTGAGCTTCCGGCCTGCCGCGGCTTCGAGCAAGCGCTTGTCGGACGCAACCGTCCGGTCGGTTTGATCGCGGAGGTCAAGAAGGCCAGCCCGTCCAAGGGATTGATTCGTCCTGATTTCCATCCGGTCAGCCTGGCGAGGGAATACGAGCAGGCGGGCACGGATTGCATCTCCGTGCTGACGGATACGGATTATTTCCAGGGCAGCAACGCTTACTTGACGGAAATTCGTCAGAACGTTAGGGTGCCTCTGCTGCGCAAGGATTTTACGATAGACGAACGTCAAATCTATGAAGCTCGCCTGATCGGGGCGGATGCGATCCTGCTGATCGCAGCCATCTTGACGCCCGTCCAATTATCGGGATTCCACACGCTTGCCCGCGATCTGGGGTTGGACGTGCTGGTCGAGGTGCATAACCGTCCCGAGCTGGAGACGGTGCTGGATATCGGACTGGCGACTCTTATCGGAGTCAACAACCGTGACTTGCGAACGTTCGCGACGGATCTTCGCGCAACGGAGCAGCTCATCGGCTTGATGCCGAAGGGGACCGTCGCAGTGAGCGAGAGCGCGATTGCGACTAAGGACGACGTGGCGTTCGTGCGTGAAGCGGGCGCTCAGGCCGTATTGATCGGCGAGCATTTCATGCGTCAGACGAGCGTTCAGGACGCGGTTAACGATCTGCTTGGCCCGACGGAGAAAGAAGGGGCCGCGCGATGACCGACACGATCTCGTCGGCTTTCTCGCGGGTCAAAATATGCGGGATCAAGGAAGAGTCGACCTTGCAGGGCATGGCCGGACTTGCCGTGGATTACATCGGCTTCGTCTTCGCCAAGAGCCGCAGACAGGTGAGCCCGGAACGGGCAGGGCAGCTGATCGCCGCCGCGAACGGGATTGCAATGGCTGGACGCCGTCCGCCGGCAACAGTCGGCGTGTTCGTCAATCCGACGCTGGAGCTGCTCGCCGAGACACTCCAGGCCGCTCCGCTCGATGTCGTGCAGCTCCACGGGCAAGAGACGCCCGACTTCTGCCGGCAGGTCGGCGAGCGCTTTGGCGTCGAGGTCTGGCGCGCTTTGCCGGTGCCGGAGCAGGCGGATTCCGCCGAAGGAGCCGCGCGGCTGAGCGCCTATGCCGGCGCCGTGTCCACCGTGCTGTTGGATACGGCTGGCGGAGGAACCGGACAAACCTTCCGCTGGGAGGTCATTCCCGACTATCAGCGAGCGGCGGCGGCGAGCGGCTTGCGCTTGTTCATAGCAGGGGGATTAACGCCCGATAACGCACATGTACTTATTGATACGTATCGCCCGGAGGGCGTAGACATTTCCAGCGGGGTAGAAACCGATGGAGTAAAGGACAACGGCAAAATTTCCGCATTCGTAGAAAGGGTGAAAAGCTGATGGCGCAAGTGCAGGTACCCGATCAACAGGGACGCTTCGGTCCTTTCGGGGGGAAATACGTTCCGGAGACGCTAATGAACGCCTTGATCGAGCTGGAGGAGGCGTATTTAAAATACAAGGACGATCCCGAATTTCTGGAGGAAGTTCGCTATTTGCTGAAGCAATATTCCGGACGGCCGACGCCGCTCTATTATGCGGAAAGGCTGACGCAGCATCTTGGCGGCGCGAAGATTTACTTGAAGCGCGAGGACCTGAACCATACCGGAGCTCATAAAATCAACAATACGATCGGACAAGCCGTGCTGGCGAAGCGGATGGGCAAGAAAAAAGTAATTGCCGAGACCGGCGCGGGACAGCACGGCGTAGCGACCGCGACGGTAGCCGCCCTGATGGGGCTGGAGTGCAAAGTGTTCATGGGCGAGGAAGACACGAAGCGCCAGCAGCTGAACGTGTTTCGGATGAAGCTGCTCGGCTCGGAGGTCGTTCCGGTGCTGTCGGGCACGCGCACGCTGAAGGATGCCTGCAATGAAACGCTGCGCTATTGGGTCAGTCATGTCGACGATACTTATTATATACTGGGTTCTGTCACCGGCCCGCATCCTTACCCGATGATGGTGCGCGATTTCCAGCGCATTATCGGCCTGGAGTCCAGAGAGCAGATTCTGGAGGCTGAAGGCCGTTTGCCGGATGCCGTCGTTGCGGCTGTAGGCGGAGGCAGCAATGCCATCGGAATGTTCCATCCTTTCGTCGGGGACGAGAGCGTTCGGCTGATCGGAGTCGAGGCCGCCGGACGGGGCGTCGATACGGAAGAGCATGCGGCTACGATGACCAAAGGCCGCCCCGGCGTATTCCAGGGCTCGATGAGCTATGTGCTGCAGGACGAGGGCGGTCAAGTGCTCCCGGCCCATTCGATCTCCGCCGGGCTGGATTATCCGGGCATCGGCCCCGAGCATGCGTACTTGAAGGATACCAACCGGGCGCAGTACTTTCCGATTACCGATCAGGAGGCGCTGGATGCGCTAAGCGCGCTCTCCCGCCTGGAAGGGATCATTCCGGCGCTGGAGTCTGCGCATGCGATCGCGCACACGATGAAGCTCGCTCCCGCAATGGGCAAGGATGAGATCATCGTTGTCAGCCTGTCCGGGCGCGGCGACAAAGACGTGGAATCGATCATGTCTTACTTGGCGAAAGAGGAGGGACAGCCGTCATGAGCGCGAAGATTAGCGTAAACGCGATTGATGCCGTATTCGAGCAGTTGAAGGCGAACGGAGAAACGGCGCTTATTCCGTTCATGACAATGGGCGATCCCGATCTGGATACTTCGGTCGCATTGCTTCGGGCCGCGGAAGAAGCCGGGGCGCATATGGTCGAGCTGGGCGTGCCTTATTCGGACCCGCTTGCCGACGGTCCGGTCATCCAGCGCGCATCCGAGCGCGCCTTGAAAAACCGCATCGGCCTGGTGGACTGTATGGCGGTCGCCTCCAAGGCTAGAGAGAAGGGCGTGAAGCTGCCCTTTATCCTGTTCACCTACTTTAATCCCGTATTGCAGCTCGGCCTTGAACGCTTCTTCGGGCTGCTGGAGGAGCACGGCTTCAGCGGGATGATTATTCCCGATCTGCCGCTGGAGGAGGACGGCGAAGTGCGCGCGATGGCGGAGGCTCGCGGCATTCATCTCATCCCGCTTGTGGCCCCGACTTCCGAGGCGCGAATAGAGCGAATCGCCGCGAATGCGAAGGGCTTTGTCTATTGCGTATCCTCGCTGGGCGTGACGGGCGTCCGTTCCTCGTTCCATGAAGGGATCGATTCCTTCCTGAACACGGTGCGCAGAGCTTCCTCCGTTCCGATCTGCGTCGGCTTCGGCATTGCATCCCGCGATCACGCCGAGCGCTTCGCCGGTCAATGCGACGGCGTAATCGTCGGCAGCGCCATCGTGCGCCAGATAGAGGAGGCGCTTCCGCTCCTCGTCTCCCAAGATGCCGCCGATCGGGAGCGCGGCATTGCGGCCGTTCGGGCCTTTATCGCTGACCTCAAGCCGCGCAAAGACGCAAGATAAGTTTGGTCAATCGCGATAAAACCGAAAAGCCATCTGTACAGTGCCGCGTTAGTGTGTCACAATAGAATAACTATTTCAATACGGAGCGACGATGCCCCGCTTGCGCGGGCGCTTAACGCTCCGTTTGTCGTATCTTAGGAGGGAATTCGATGCAACCGAAACCGAATATCGTTCATTTGCCTGTGTATCAGCCGGGAAAACCCGTCGACGACGTGAAAAGAGAGCTCGGCTTGACCGAGGTGCTCAAGCTGGCCTCCAACGAAAATCCGTTCGGCAGCTCGCCTAAGGCGAAGGAAGCGATTGCCCGCGAGCTTGACAATATCAGCATATATCCGGACGGGGCCGCTGTCGAGCTCACGAACGCACTCGCCAAGCATCATGGCGTAAATACGGATCAGATTATTTTCGGAGCGGGCTCCGACGAAATTATTCTGATGATCGCCCGCGCGTATCTTGCTTCCGGCGACGAGACGATCATGGCGGATCAGACGTTCCCTCAATATAAGCATAACGCCCAGATCGAGAATGCGAAGATTATCGAAGTGCCGCTGAAGGAAGGCACCCACGATCTATATGCGATGCTGGAGCAGGTCACCGACAAGACGAAGGTCGTCTGGGTGTGCAATCCGAACAATCCGACGGGCACGATCAATACGTCCGACGAGGTCGAATGGTTCTTGTCCAAGGTGCCGGCCCACGTTCTTGTCGTATTGGACGAAGCGTACTGCGAGTATCTTGTCGATCCGTCTTACCCCGACGGTCTGGCCTTGTTGCAGAAGTACCCGAACGTTATCTTGTTAAGGACGTTCTCCAAAATTTTCGGCTTGGCTTCGCTGCGCATCGGCTACGGCATCGGACGTCCCGATGTCATCCGCAGCATCAATCAGGTGCGCGAGCCGTTTAATACGTCCCGGTTCGGACAGGCGGCCGCGTTAGCCGCCCTTCAGGACGAGGACTTCATCGCGTTCTGCCGGGAAGAGAACCGAAAAGGGCTTGCGTTCTTCAACCAAGCGTTCGAGGAGCTGGGACTTAAGGCTTTTCCGGCTCACGGCAACTTCATCATGGTCGACGTACAAAGATCCGGCCAGGAAGTATTCGATGCTCTGCTGCGCAAGGGGGTAATCGTAAGAGCGGGGCATAAGCTGTATCCGACAAGCATTCGCATTACGGTCGGCAGCCAGGAGCAGAACGAGAAGGTCATCGCTGCGCTTAAGGCTGTGCTGCAAGAAATCGCGGTAAAGGTGTGACGGCATGAGCGGGGAGTTTAGCGAGTTTAACACTTTCGTCGATTTCGACGAAGCGAATCCGATCCGTATCGCCATCTTCGGCGTCGGGCTGATCGGAGGTTCTCTGGCGCTTTGCTTTAAAGGCAAGCCGGGCGTCCATGTCGTGGGACATTCCATCAATCGGTCATCGACCGAAAAATATGTGGCGCGCGGAGTTGTAGATTCCGCGACCACTTCGCTTGAAGAAGCCGCTCTGGATGCGGATTTGATTTTCCTGTGCGTACCGGTCGGCAGGCTGGAGGAATATGTGGACGCGCTGTCCCGCCTTCCTCTTAAGCGGGGCTGCATCATTACCGATGTAGGCAGCACCAAGGCTTCCGTCGTTCGTCACGCGGATAAGCTTGGCCTGCAAGGAGCCTATTTTATCGGCGGGCATCCGATGGCCGGCTCCGAGCGCTCCGGCGTCGAGGCGGCCAGCCTGCATCTGCTGGAGAACGCTTATTATGTGTTGACTCCAACCGAGAATACGCCAGCCGAGCAAGTGAACAAGCTGGAGGGGCTATTGAAGTGCACCCGGGCGCGCGTCGTTATTGCAGACGCCGTGCAGCACGACGATATCGTGGGAGCGATAAGCCACTTGCCGCATATGATCGCCGTCGCGCTGGTCAACCAGATCGCCGGCTACAACGAGTCGAACGATCTGTATATGCGTCTTGCCGCAGGGGGCTTTCGCGACATTACTCGGATCGCGTCCAGCGATCCGGTCATATGGCGGGATATACTGCTGAGCAATCGCGAGGTCATGCTTAAGCTGGTGTCCGACTGGCAGGAGCGGATGGACCGCTTCTCGGACCTGCTCAGACAAGAGGACGGCGACGGCATCGCAGAGGAATTCCGCACGGCGGGATTATTCCGCAGCCAGCTCCCGGAACGCCGCAAGGGCATGATCACGTCGCTGTTCGAATGTTATGTGGATGTCCCGGATCACCCTGGCATTATCGGCAAGATCGCCACCGAGCTGGGCCACGCGAAGATCAATCTGAGCAACCTGCAGATTATCGAGAGCAGGGAGGACGTGCCGGGCATTCTGCGGCTGTCCTTCCGGCAGGCCGAGGATCTGGACAGAGCGACGGCGTTGTTGACGTCCTCGGGCTACGACGTTCATATGTAAGCTGCGATGAGAGAAGGTGCGGGATTCGTCCCGCACCTTCTTCTGGTCAGCGAGTCAAACGATGACGCTGCGATCGCTTGCGAGCGCAAATGCGGCCTTTGCAAGCGCTTAAAAAATAAATGTAAGCGCTTATTGACAAAATGAAAACGAATACATATAATAAAAGTACAGTATGGTTTCTCTCCACTCCTATCCAATCCTTGCACAATGTGCAGCCACCCTCCGGGGTGGTTTTTTTTTGTCCATTTACGACTTTCCGAAATTCGGAATATGGCCACGGATTTATCAGTAATTTTTGAGAAATTTTTAAGCTCATAATAGGCGAAGCTGTGTTACAATAGCATATAGAATATGTAAAATACTGGTTTGTTCACATTTTATGCGCCTTAGAGCGCAACTTTTTCGTTTTTGGTCGGTACAATTAGTGAAATACCGGCTGCGAACGTTCACCCTGAGCAGGGGGGGAGGGTCGCGAAGATGATGACCGATTCCCAGTTAATCCGGGAAATCAAAGACGGAAACGTCGAATTATATTCAACGCTTATGGGCAGATATCAGAAGAAGATCCTTTCTTTCGTCTACCATATGCTGAAAAGCGCCAAGCTCGAAATATTGGCTGAAGATTTAAGCTCCGAGACATTCTACAAGGCCTATCGGAGTCTGCATTCCTTCAGGGAAGTTGACGCCTCCTTTTCGACGTGGCTATACACCATTGCACGTAATACGGTTCTCAGCGAGCTGCGCAAGCAGAAAGCCGCGCATCTCTCGCTCGACGACTCCACATACATACCAGCCGCACCTCCGGAAGAGGCGCCCGAGCAGCGATTGCTGCGCAACGAGAAGGTTTCCATGGTAAGAGAGGCCATCAACAGCCTCCCCGAGAAGCAGCGATCCGCGCTGATCCTCAGGGAATACGATGGCATGGACTATCAAGAGATCGCCAACATCTTGGGACAGACGGTCAGTTCCGTCAAGTCGTTGTTATTCCGGGCCAGGGCCAGTGTGAAGACGCAATTAGAATCGTACTTTGCCGAACCGGCCATGATGAAGGAATACGAGGAGATGAAGCTGCGATGAAATGCGAGGAAGCTGCGGAATGGTTAGGGATATACCGGGATCTTCCCGAGGATTCCGCCGATAAGCTCGCCGTGGATTTGCATGTGCAGAGCTGCAAGGAATGCGAGGAAGAATTCCGCATATGGGAAGAGAGCGCGTTGCTGCTCCATGAGATGCCGTTGAACGACGACCGGATTGACGGGCCGTTCTCTTCCGTGCGGGTGAACCAGAGTGTCATGAATCGCATTTATTCCGAAGAAAGCTGGTACATGCCGACTACACGTCGGACGTACGCATTTTCTTTCGTATTTCGCAAGCGCGTAGCAAGCGTTCTGGCGGCTTTGCTGGCCGTGTTTATATGCGGCTTTCTCTATACGGCGTTCGGCAGCGGCATGTCGGCAGGCGGTTCCGACAAGCTGGAGTCGGCCAACGCCTTCGCGGCCAGCCATCAATACGGAGACAGCGTGCATCTGGACGTGCCGGTAGCCAGCCTGAGCGATCCCATCCTTCTTAACGTATCTCCTGCGCTTCCGGAGTATTGGATAGCCTTCTCGATCGTCGGCATGATTATGACGCTGCTGATACTCAACTGGTTTTCCAGGGTGCGGTCCTGATGGCGGCGACGCGCATCGGGTGGGTGCGGCACGGAATTACGGAATGGAACCAGCGGGGCATTATTCAAGGCGTGACCGACATTCCGTTAAGCGAGGAAGGCTTGCAGCAAGCGCAGCAGCTGGCGGAGCGCCTCGCGTCGGAAGGGGAGCGCTGGGACTGCGTCTATTGCAGCGACCTGCAAAGGGCAACGCAGACCGGAGAAATGATTGCGCGCCGGCTGGCGATTCCGCTTCACAAGGATTCGAGGCTGAGGGAAAGGTCGTTCGGCTCGGCGGAAGGCACGACAGAGGCGGAACGGCTGGCCCGCTGGGGAGAAAACTGGCGAAGCGCGGTTCCCGATCAAGAGAGCGACGAATCTGTGCGCGAGCGGGGCCTGGATTTTGTGAATGAGCTGCAGGTCGCCCATCCGGGCAAAGCCTTCCTCGTCGTCACGCATGGCAGCTTCCTTGCGCGTATGCTGCAGGCGCTCTGCGAAGGGCTGGATGATTCGCATCTGCGGAACATGTCGTTAACGGTAATGGAGTTGCAGGAGCAGCGGTGGAGGGCTACCCTTCATAATTGTACGCGTCATCTGCTGGAACCCCCGATTCAATCAAAGACGTAGTCATAGAGCATAAAGATCATCCGGTTGCGTTCAAACCGGATTTTTTTGCATTCTGCGCACGTTTAAGACGTTTCTCCCCCGACCATACTGAGAAATAAATCCTCCAAGAAGAGAGGGGGAATCCCGAATGAATCTGGCGGAGATGCTCTGCTACGCGGATATCGCCGAATTGAAGAGAATCGCGGATGCATACGACTGTCCAAGCTCAAGCCATTCCAAGAATGAGCTCATCCAGACGATCTTGTCCACCGTACAGCGCAGAGACATCATGGAATCGCGAGTTGGGCAGATTTCGGGCAGCGATCTTCGGTTTCTGAATTCGTTGGTGTTCGAGAACCGTTCCGCATATAGTCTGGAAGAGCTGAAGGCAAGAGCGCTTGAACCGGAGGCGCCGAGAACCGATCAGACTGCCGGGCATTCCGTTGCCGTGACTATCCCTGTCGCGCCGGCTGCTTCGGAAGGTCGCCGCAAACGGCTCCGGGGCAAGCAGGCCGAAGAGGCCCCGCCTCCGCCCGGGCCGGAAGAGAAGGCGCGAATGTCCATCTCCAGGTTTAAAAACTACGGTTGGCTGTTCAACGGCTTCTCGCAGCAGACGCGCACGTTGTTCCAAGTGCCGGAGGATGTCAAATCGCGATTGTGCGAAGCATTGGAAAGGCGCTATCAGGCTTCGCTGCTGTATCTGGACGAGCCGCAGGCCTATCGCGATGAAAGAAGCTTGCTGGCCGGAGACGTCGTTCACTTCCTCCGATATGTAAGGGAACAGGACATTCCGATCACCTCGGAAGGCGTTATGTACAAGAGACAGCTCGCTCAAGCGATGGAGAGGCTCTCCGTCGAGGAGGCGCCGCCCACGCGCGCCGGCTGGCGGTTCGGCTACGGCCGACATTTTCGGGATTACCCCGACAGGTTCTCGCTGTTATATGACTTCGCTTACTATGAAGGATATATTGCGGAGCTTGCGGAAGGCCGTCTGACGCTTACGCCGGAAGGACTGGCCATCGCCAACGGGCTTGTGAAGCCGGACCCGGCTCAAATGTACCGCTTCTGGCTGCGCCTGTACAAAGGGGCGATTCCCAATCTGGTTTCCTTGGCGCAGTGGGTGTCGCGTCTGTCCGGGCAATGGGTAACCATTGCATCGTTAAGCCAGGTGCTACTGCCGCTGATCCGCCCCTATTATTACGATGAGCCGAAGGATATATTGGACAAGCGCATTTTGCGGATGCTGATGCATCTGGGCGTGCTGCGCTGGGGAGAGACGGAAGACGGGATTGAGGTAATCGAGGTTACTCCGCAGGGGCGGACGCTGGTTGCCGGTCAGAAGCTTTCCTTCGAGGATGCGATTCGTTTCGAGGGCAGTTCGGGATAAGTCATTGCCGCGTTCGTCGATGAGGAAGGTATGCGCGGAATAAACCGCCATAGGCAAGGATACAAAGATCGGCATAGGGGCTATCGTCTTGTACGGGGCGCACAACGGTGAATATGCTTTATTGGGAGCCCCAACGCCGGATTTCGGAGGTGCAACGAATGGACAACATGAAAGTCGCCTATGAGACGATGCTGGGTTTGGCGGCAGAAATGGTCCTGGACGAAGCGCTGCGCAATTACCGGACCGAGAAAATCTATCATGCAATCGATGAAGCGCTTGCGCAAGGGGACGTAGAGTCATTTCGGCGTTTGACCGACGAGTTGAAAACGATCCAGCCTTAGTTCGGATCGCCGCTCGGCCAAGGCGAGGTTTCCGCTGCACATTTGACGACCCGGTCATGAGGACCGGGTTATTTGCGTTTGCCCTCGCAATCGTTTGCCTATGAGAAATGGACTTTAATTTTCACGGAATGTAGAGTACGATAGACAAGCGAATGTCCAGCCAGGACAACGATGTGGAGAGGAGAAAGCAGATGAAATTCAGCGAGATCGATCCGGAGGCCTGGCCCGAGCTCCAGCCCTACCTGGACACTTGTCTGCTGCCGCTCTCGGGCTTGACAGGGGAAGAGTCGCCATGCGAAGCTGCGGATAAAATCGCGATGACCGGATTGTGGCTGTCTCCGTTGGAGGAAGCCTTCAGGGGACGAACGGTAACGATGCCGGCCTTTCACTACGAGTCCGAAGGCCCCGATCGAATCGGGCGGCTTAACGCTCTTATCTCGTCGTGGAAGAGAAACGGGTTCCGATACGTCGTTCTCGTAAGCGGGCAGCCGCTGGACCTGGAGGGGGCCAAGGCGGAGCTGGTGATCCGGCCCGACGCGGAGGGGGACGAGCCCGATGCCCGCTCGGTTGCGAAATTGCTGGCCGACTTGTGGAGAAGCCGACCGGCGTAAGGGCGGGAATGTCGCACAAAAAGCCGAGTCATGACGCATAGGTTGCTTCATCGGCGCAAACAATAGTCACGTGCGGCCTTCGGGGAAATGTGACAATTTGAGAACATTTTAGTTCTATACCTCCCGCAGGCGCAGGGAAACTCCCGCCCCTATTCTTGACGCTATATAGCGCGTGGGCTATTATAGTTATGTCCTTGTGAACAAAATGTTAAAGTCCGTATTGGACGAGAGATTGGTGTGGCAAAGGGGGTAGAACGAATGGACCACAATAAGCAGCAAGAACACGCGCACAAACCCGCCAAGCGCAAAGAGATGTCAAGACGGCAATTTTTGTCTTACACGCTGGGCGGAGCGGGCGCTTTCATGGCTGGCGGGGCGATCTTGCCGATGATCCGCTTTGCCGTCGACCCTATATTGCAGAAGAAAGAAAAAGGCGGGTTCGTGAAAGTCATCGAAGAGAGCAAAGTGACAGGCGAGCCTACGGAAGTCAAGTTCAAAGTTCATCAAGTGGACGGCTGGTACGAAAGCGATCCCAAAATGGCGGCATGGATTACCAAAGGCGAAGACGGCAAGATTTATGCGCTTTCACCGGTTTGCAAGCACTTGGGCTGCATGGTTAGCTGGGGCGGCTCCGAAGCGCCGAACGAGTATCACTGTCCTTGTCATGGCGCGCTGTACACGAAAGACGGCAAAAACCTGAAGGTTGCGCCTAAGCCGCTTGACGAGTACGAGGTCAGGACGGAAAACGGCTGGGTATATCTCGGACCGATTGCACCGAATAGTCGCGTTTAGAAGGAGGGCGTTTCGTCCCATGTTCAAAAACATGTACAACTGGATCGACGAACGTCTCGATATTACGCCGATGTGGAGAGACATCGCCGACCATGAGGTGCCTGAGCACGTCAACCCGGCGCATCACTTCTCCGCTTTTGTATATTGCTTCGGCGGATTGACGTTCTTCATCACCGTCATTCAGATCCTTTCGGGGATGTTTCTGACGATGTATTACGTCCCGGACATCATCAACGCGTATTACAGCGTCGATTACCTGCAGCACCAAGTCGCGTTCGGCGCGATCGTGCGGGGGATGCACCACTGGGGCGCAAGTCTTGTTATCGTAATGATGTTCCTACATACTCTGCGCGTATTCTTCACGGGTTCCTACAAGGCGCCTCGCGAGATGAACTGGGTTGTCGGAATGCTGATTTTCTTCGTCATGCTGGGCCTTGGCTTCACGGGTTATTTGCTTCCGTGGGACAACAAAGCTTATTACGCGACGAAGGTTGGTCTGGAAATCGCCGGATCGGTGCCTTTTTTAGGGGAGTACATCAAGGAGCTTATGAACGGCGGAACGATCGTCGGCGCGCAGACGCTGACCCGATTCTTCGCAATCCACGTATTCTTCTTGCCTGGCGCGCTGCTTGCACTGCTTGCCGGACACTTCTTTATGATTCGAAAACAGGGCATTTCCGGGCCGCTGTAAGAGAGGGGAGTGACTAGCGATGGCACATAAACATGATCCAAACGAAAAAGTCGTATTCGTCGGAGATTCGCGTATCCGCAAACGGGACTACTCGAACGTAACGCCTCCTGACTATACTTCGTATCCGGGAAAGTCCGAAGCCTTTATTCCGAACTTCCTGCTTAAGGAATGGATGGTCGGCGTTGTTGTGCTGGTCGGGTTCCTGACTTTGGTCATTGCCGAGCCGGCTCCTCTGGGCTACCCGGCTGACCCGTTGAACAGCGCATTTATTCCGATGCCGGACTGGTACTTCCTGTTCCTGTATCAATTGCTGAAATATCCATACGCGTCGGGCGATTATATCGTACTCGGCATTCTCGGATTGTCCGGCATTCCGTTTATCGCTCTTCTGCTTGCTCCGTTCCTCGATACAGGCAAGGAACGCCGCTTCTATCGTCGTCCGATCGCATCTTCGTTGATGATCGTGTCGCTGGCGGCCGTAACTTACCTGACTTATGTTTCTTGGAGTCACTACCAGCACGAGCTGGAAGCGAACGGTCAAATTCCCGAGCATATCGAGCGCGAGATCAAGGCGGAGGAAGCCGTCAAGAACGGCAAGCCGCGTCCGGTTCCGGGCAAGGAAAAGATCGCAGCGATGGTGGAAGCGGACGATCCCGCATTCACCGATACGATGACTCAAGCGCAATGTATCGCGTGCCACGGCGCCGAGCTTGAAGGCGCTTCGGGCCCAGCCCTTCGTGGAATCGGAGATACCCTTAGCAAGGAAGAACTGGTAACCATCATTACGGACGGCAAAGGCGATATGATGCCGCCGTTCAAGGGAGATCTCTCGGAGGAGCAGATCGACCAGATCGCAACCTGGCTCTCCAAACAAAAAGCGGGCGCTGAATAAACCCGGCACCGTCCAGAACCTGACCTTAACGGTCAGGTTTTTTTGTAAGACGTTCAGAAAGGACAATCTGCCGACAAGGCGATCCTCGTCTGGTCGCGAGATACAAAGGCTGATTTCGGGAGGAGAACGATTGAGGGGTATTATGAAATGGCTGCTTTCCCGCAGCGTGCTGCTTCATCCCGCGACTCTGTGGCTGATGATGATCATTTATGTTCCGGGAACGATATACGGTTACTACTGGTACAAAGGGCAGCTGGAAGCGACATGGGCCGAGCACCCGCATTGGCAAATTCCGTTCGTGCCGGACAGCCCTACGGCTTCGCTGTTTTTTGCACTGGCGGTGCTTTGGGTGTGGCTTGCTCCCAAGCCGTCGCCTCGGAAGTGGATCAATGGCATCCGGGGCGTTATTGAAGCGCTTGGCGTGGTTACCTCCGTGAAGTACGGCATTTGGGCAACAGCGGTCATATTCGCGGGTCAGGCGCAGGGAGACACCCTTTATTGGGATCATTGGATGCTGATCGTCGGACACACCGCCATGGCTGTAATGGCACTTCTCTACGCCCGCTTTTTCACGTATGGGGGAATCGCTCTGCTTGCTGCTGCCGCCTGGACGTTTCTCAACGACACGGTGGATTACACCTATGGCGTATACCCGTATTTGCCGGGCCCATTGAACGATGATGTACCGGCTGTCGCGTTGTTTACGGTGATCCTAACCGCTCTTAGCGTATTGGCGGCGGGGATTGCGAGATTCGCATTCGACAAACGCGCCGCTGCAACGGACAAGTCGTTCTAATCGCGCGCGTCTCCTCATATCCATGGGGTAGGAGGGGATGTCCGTGTGGACGCAGGGAAGGAAACAGGGGGCTCGCTTAAGATGGCGCGTCGCGGGATTTCCGTTGGCGCTGCTCATGCTATGGGTTTGGACATGCTCGCCAACCTCAGGTGTGGCGGCTCCGGCCCAAGATCAGCCGTATGAACATTTCTTGACCTCGGCGGAAAGACTGTATGATGCCGTGAATAGAAGCAATACGGAGACGGTTGCGAAGCGGCTTGGGGAAGTCGAGCATCAGCTGCGCGGTTTGCCGATGAGTACGATCGCCACGGCGGAGGGCATTCAAGCGCTGGCTCGCAATGTGACCGAGCTGAAACGGGCTGTCGCGTCCGTTCAGCCGGATCTCGGCAGATGGAAAACCCTCTCCGCTTCTCTCAGATTGGCGGCGGACGCTTTGGCCCATCCGGATAAACCGATCTGGCATCGCTATCAAAAGGTGTTTCAGGAGGATTTTGCCAAGCTTGCTGCTGCGCTTCCCGAGCCTGCCTCGGCGGCAGGACCGGCGTCCAAGGCCGTCTTAAAGGCCTTCGAGGAGCTGTCGGAGCATTACGGAATCGTTCGTACAGCGATGCTGCTTCGTTCGGAGCCCTGGAAGATCGAAAGAACCGATTCGGTCATGCGTTACGCGCGGCGCATCTATGGCGCGGATACGCCTCCCGCGAAGCTGCTGCACGGCACGCTTGCTCCTCTGAGAGAAGCGCTGGACGAGATGTTTCCGGAGCAGAAGACAGCCTCCGGCGCGGTAGTTCCTCCGCTTGGCGCTGCGCCTCCCTCGTGGGGCTGGTCGGCGATGATGGGCTCGTTCATCGTGACCATTCTGACCTGGGTCGGCTGGCGGCGCTATAAATACGAGGAGTTTTCCGGACGGAGTCTCCCTGCGGACAGGACGCCTCCCAAGGAAGATGCGGCGCAGCGGCTGCTGCGAAGGTGGCGCAAGAAAGACTGATCGATCTGGGCGGCATCATTCATCCCGAAAGCCTTCGCCCAGCACGTCATGCACCTCGCTTATGACAATAAAAGCCCTCCGGTCATGCTGACGGACGAGGCTTTTTAATTTGCCGATCTCGAACCGGCTGACGACGCAGTAGACGATCGTTTTGCTTTCTCCGGAGTAGGCGCCTACAGCGGGCATCAGCGTAACGCCGCGGTCAAGCGCCCGCGTAATCGTCCCGGCCAGCTTCTCGGGCTCGGTGCACAGGATCGTGAAGGCTTTCGCCGAATATGCGCCTTCCTGAATATAATCGATGATCTTAGACGCGATAAATACGCTGACCAGGGTATAGAGCACCTTTTCCTTCGGGATAAATAGCAGGGATACGCCGAGGACGAGCACGTCCAGCGACAGAATAATCTGGCCCATGCTCCAGCCGCGCATCCGATGCAGGATTCGCGCAATGATGTCGACGCCGCCGGTCGTTCCCCCCGCGCGGAATACCAAGCCCAGTCCGACGCCCAGCGTAACGCCCGCGTAGAGGACAACCAGAATGAAATCATGCTCGGAGCGGAACGGAACGAGCCATCCGCGCTCTACCGCTTGCTCGGCAATCCAGAGAAAGAGTGACAGCAGCACGGTTCCCGCAAGCGTGTACAGCATCGCTCCCCTGCCAAGCTGACGCCATCCGAGCAGGAACAGCGGAAGGTTGATCAGCAGGGAGGTCAGCGATACGGGCAGCTCCAGCGCGTAATTCAGCAGCACGGCAATGCCTGTCACCCCTCCTTCCATAAGAAGGTTGGGAATGATAAAGTATTGCAGCCCGAAGGCGTACAGCGCCGTGCCGGCCAGGAGCAGGGACCAGCTTTTGACGGAGTTCCAGAACAGGAATCGGTTCATCGATGAATTCCTCCAAATTTGCATTTGTCATCGAATTCGTCTTGCGCTAACATAGAGTATAAACCTTCACGAGAGGAAGCTTAGGATGGGAGAGTCCCGTATTTCCGATATCACGTTGCAAGAGAAGACGCTGGCCGACATCCAGCGCGAGGTGGACGCCTATATTTCGCAGTTCAAGGAAGGCTACTTCTCTCCGCTTTCCATGCTGGCCAGAATGACGGAAGAGGTCGGGGAGCTGGCCCGTGAAGTGAACCACAGCTACGGCGAGAAGCCTAAAAAAAGGGATGAAGCCGACAATTCGATCGAGATGGAGCTTGGCGATATCTTATTTATCGTCACCTGCTTCGCGAATGCTTTGGGCATCGATCTGACGGAAGCCCATCGCAAGGTCATGCACAAATTCAACACGCGCGACGCCGATCGGTGGACCAAGAAGCACACAGATAACGGCTGATCCTCATATGCTGTACTATCCCCGCCTGGAAGGGAGGATGGTCGGCATGAACGGGGATGCGTGCCTTCAGCAAGCCTACGACGCCATCTTGCAAGGGGACTTCGAAGCTGCGATCCGCTGGTTCGGGCAGGCAATCTCCCTTGAGCCGGATAACGCCGATTACTATTATCGCGGGTCCATCACCTGCGCGAGAAGCGGGAAAACGAGCCTCGCGATGAGCTATGCCCGGAAGGCGGCCGAGCTGAACCCGGATGAGCCATCCTATCGCCTGCACCTATGCGCGCTTCTGTCTCGGGAACGGATAGCCCTGGCGAAGCAGTGGCTGCACCTCCCCGAGCCGGACAATGGGGCCGTCGTTGCGATCCTGAAGGAAGCGATCCAGCTCGACCCGCTTGCCGCAGAGGCGAAGCTGCTGCTCGGTATCGCCTACCGCGCAGAGAGAAGCTACCGACAGGCGCTTGAGGCGCTGCGCGACGCGCTTCAGCTCGAACCCGGCTGGGAGGAAGCGAAACGGCTGCTCAGCGAGATTCGGACCGAAAGAAGAAGTCTGCTTAAACAACAATATTCCCAATATTACTCAAAAAGGAACAGGTGATTCGATTGTCGCACATCATTAACGTAGCCGTTGCGGGAGCGAGCGGGCGCATGGGCCGCGAAGTTGTCCGAATGGTGCTTGAAGATCCGGAATTAAAGCTTGTCGCCGCCGTGGCAACTTCGGCAGGACCTGTTGACGCCGGTACGCTTGTCGGCAAGCCCGACACCGGCGTCATTATGTCCGCCAATCTGGCTGAGGCGCTGTCCCGATGCAAAGCCGACGTTCTCGTCGATTTTACGAATCCGAAATCCGCGATGCCGAATGCCGAGACGGCGCTTGCATACGGGGTTCGTCCGGTGATGGGGACGACGGGCTTTACGCCTGAACAGATCGCAGAACTGGACAAGCAATGCAAGGAGAAGGGCATCGGGGGATTGATCGCTCCGAACTTCTCCATCGGCGCGATTCTGATGATGAAATTTTCCGCAATGGCGGCCAAATATTTTCCTCACGTGGAAATCATCGAAACCCATGGCGACCAGAAGCTGGATGCGCCTTCGGGCACCTCGATCAAGACGGCCGAATGGATCGCGGAGTCGCGGGAGGAAATCCGTCAGGGCAACCCGAACGAAGAGGAAGTGATCGAAGGCGCGCGGGGCGGCTATTATAACGGATTTCGCATACATAGCGTAAGGCTGCCGGGCGTATTCGCGCAGCAAGAGGTGATCTTCGGCGCCTTCGGGCAAACGCTCAAAATTCGTCACGATTCTTACGATCGGGCCGGCTATATGCCAGGTGTGAATACCGCGATCAAAAAAATCATGACCGTAACAGGAATGGTATACGGCTTCGAGCATTTTCTGGATTAAGCTGCCTGAACCGGCAACTGGCTCAGCATAAGGACCGAAAAGATTCCCCCTCTGGAGAGGAGTAACGTCGATGATCGATATCGCGCTAATTGCCCACGACCGCAAAAAAGATGAAATGGTGAACTTCGCCATTGCCTATGAGCATGTACTGAAGCATCACCGTTTGTACGGAACGGGAACGACAGGGCAACGCATTATGGATAGCACCTCTCTAACCGTGCATCGCTTCATGTCCGGCCCCCTTGGCGGGGACCAGCAGATTGGCGCGCGGGTCGCGGAGAACACGATGGACCTCATTCTGTTTTTCCGCGATCCGCTGATGGCGCAGCCGCACGAGCCCGATATTATCGCTTTGCTGCGGCTTTGCGACGTGCAAGGCATACCGGTGGCCACGAACGTGGCGACTGGAGAGCTGCTGGTCAAAGCGCTGGAGCGCGGAGATTTCGCTTGGCGCGAGCTCGTACATAAGTATAAGCCGGGAATCGAAGGTTGAGTCCGCCATGAACAAGAACGATCATCAGCAATTGGATATCCTTGTATTCGCCGCGCATCCCGACGATGCCGAGATCGGGATGGGAGGGACAATCGTTAAGCATGCGAAAGCCGGTCAAGCGGTCGGCATTGTCGATCTGACTTTTGCGGAAATGTCCTCCAACGGCAATGTGGAAACCCGGCAGCGCGAGTCCGAGGAAGCAAGCGTGCTGCTCGGGCTTGCCGCAAGAGAAAATCTGGGGCTTCCGGACCGCGGACTCGCCGCTGTGCCGGAGCAGCTTCAAGCGATGGTGGCGGCCATCCGCAAGTATCGTCCGCGTCTTGTTTTCGCGCCATATTTCGTGGATCGCCATCCCGATCATATCGCCTGCAGTCGTATGGCGGAGGAAGCGGTATTTAATGCGAAGCTAAGAAAATATTTGCCGGAGCTGCCCGCATGGACGGTTGAGCAGCTTTATTTTTACTTTATCAACGACGCGCATACGCCCCAGCTTCTCATTGACATCAGCGAGGAGCAGACGCTCAAGATGAACGCCTTGAAGGCTTACCGTTCGCAATTCATGCCGGAAGGAAGCGAGGCGGATTGGGTGGAGACGCCATTAACGGGCGCGTATCTCGACAACGTAGAAGCTCGCGACAGGCTGCTGGGGCAGTCCCGCAAGCTGCGCTTTGCCGAAGGCTTCATCCCCAAAGGGCCGATCAGGCTTGATCGCTTCTAATGACGAGACTTGGGGGAATATAATACGGAATGACGACCGATGGACTTTGACGGAGTCAGCCATCGGTCGTTTGGCGACCGGACAGGGGGAACGCGACATGAATCGACCGCTTAAAATAGGCATTACATGCTACCCTTCGCTGGGCGGCTCCGGAGTCGTTGCTACGGAGCTTGGAAAGCTGCTGGCGGAGAAGGGGCACGAAATTCACTTTATCACGCATAGCATGCCTTTCCGACTGGGGAAATTTCACCGCAACATTTTCTATCACGAGGTCGAAGTATCGGACTATTACGTCTTCCGCTACCCTCCTTACGATCTGTCGCTCGCAAGTAAAATGAACCAGGTCGCAAGATTGCAGAAGCTGGACCTGCTGCATGTTCACTATGCGGTGCCGCATGCGATCTGCGCCATTCTGGCGAAGCAGATGGCCGGAGACGATCTGAAGGTCGTCACGACGCTGCATGGCACGGATATTACCGTACTTGCGCAAGACGAGACGCTGAAGGATATTATTCGTCTCGGAATTCGCAAGAGCGATGCGGTCACTGCGGTGAGCCGGGACCTTATTCGCGAAACGAGAGAGCTCCTCGACATTCAGGAGCCAATCGATCTCACCTATAATTTCGTAGACAAACGTATCTACTACCCGCGAGATTGCTCGGACTTGCGAAGGGATTACGCGACCCCGAACGAGAAGGTGCTGATGCACATCTCCAACTTCCGTCCAGTCAAGAGAACGATGGATGTGGTGGATATATTCGCCAAGGTCAACGAGCAGACGCCGTCGAGATTGGTGCTTGTCGGAGAAGGCCCGGATCTGCCGAAAATTCAGACGAAAATCCATGCGATGGGCTTGACCGACCGCGTTCATTTCTTGGGCAAGCAGGACGATGTGGCGCAGGTGATCTCCATTGCCGATCTGATGCTGCTGCCCTCCGAGAAGGAAAGCTTCGGTCTCGTCGCGCTGGAAGCGATGGCTTGCGGCGTGCCGACGATCGGCTCCATAGCCGGAGGCATCCCCGAGCTTGTTCAACATGGCCGCACAGGATATTTGTCCACGATTGGCGACACGGACGATATGGCGGCCAACGCGTTAAAGCTGCTTCTGGATGAGAAGCTGTACGCAGACTTCAGGGAGGCTTGCTTGCAGCGGGCGCACCACGTGTTCTGCGATAAGCTGATTACGTCCCAATATGAGGAAATCTATTACCGCGTGCTCGGCACACCGTTGGAATCGCCTGTTCCCGCCTGCAAAATATAGGCGGACCGCCGCAGGCGGGAGCGCGCGGAGAAGGAAGGTTCGAGATGCAAGAGGAAGAGCGCAAGCTATGGACGGAGGGCTTGGATATTGTGCGCGCCCTGGAGAAGGCGGGGCATCAGGCTTATTTGGTCGGCGGCTGCGTCCGGGACTGGCGGCTTGACCGACCGCTTCACGATATCGATATCGCAACCTCGGCCAGGCCCGAGGAAGTGATGGCGCTATTTGAACGCACCCTTCCTACCGGACTGAAGCACGGCACTGTAACGGTCATGGAGAAGGGCGAGGCGTTCGAGGTGACGACGTTCCGACGCGAAGCGTCCTACTCCGATGGAAGAAGACCGGACGACGTTGTTTTCGTGCCCGACATCAAGGAAGACCTCGCCCGGCGGGACTTCACGTTTAACGCGATGGCGCTTGGCTCCGACGAGCGGCTCGTCGATCCTTTCGGCGGAGAAGACGCGCTGCGAGCCGGCGTTGTCGCATGCGTAGGCGAGCCCTCCGAGCGCTTCGGGGAAGATGCGCTTCGCATGCTGAGAGCGATCCGCTTCGCGGCTGAGCTGGGCTTCGAGCTGCTTCCCGACGTGTGGGAGGCGATCGTGGAACATCGCCGCAGGCTGGAACGGGTGGCAATCGAACGAGTCAGCTCCGAATGGGATCGAATGATATCCGGCAGAGGCCCGGAGCAAGCGATGCATTACTTGTTCAAGAGCGGCCTGCTCAAGTTCGTTAAGGAGCCGCTGCCGGAGGCTTTCATGAGAGCCGCCGAGCGATATCGCTTGAATGGCGCCGCTTGGGAATGGGACCCGTGGGGTGCGCCTGTCGCCGATGAAGCGTCGCTTGGCAACCTGCTGCATCTCCCGGGGCTTCCGGACGCCGATCTGCGCTGGGGTGCTCTCCTGTGGGGGATGAACATAGGCGCCGCAGATGTGGCGACCTTGATGCGCGCCTTAAGGATCAGCGGGCAGCGCACGGCCCGAATTTCCGGCATCGCCGGATTTTTCGAGAGGCTGGCGTCCAGACCCGAGCAGGAACGGCAAGCGGCATGGGTCGGCGCGGTGCTGGCGCTGGGCCGTTCGGCCGCCTCCGACGCGCTGACGATACTTGAAGCATGCGGATACGAGACCGAAGCGGAATCACAGTGGTCCGAGAGCATGCAGATCGCCACCGTAGCGGAGCTGGATGTGAAGGGGGACGAGCTGTCCGCCTATCTGGCGAAGCCTCCGGGGCCTTGGGTCTCGGCGGCGCTGCGGGAGTTGCTGGAGCGCGTCGCATCGGGAGAGCTGCCAAATGAGAAATTCTCGCTGTTATCCGCAGCCAAAGCATTGACGGAAGGGGGGCGACACGGATGAGCAAACCGAGCTTGCTAAGTCTTCTGGAGGAGCGGGCGGGCGAATATGTGTCGGGGGAAGAGATCAGCCGGGCGTTGAACGTCAGCCGCACCGCCGTCTGGAAGCAGGTGCGCAAGCTGGAAGCGGAGGGCTATGCCGTAGAGGCGGTGCGAAGGCTCGGATACCGTCTGACGGGCAAGCCATCTCGTCTGTCGGTCCAGGAGCTGCTTCTGCGGTTGCACACGACCGCGTTCGGCAGACAGCTGCATCTGCGCGAGGTTGTCGCCTCCACGCAAGACGAAGTGCGTCGGTTGGCCGAGCAAGGAGCGGCAGAGGGAACGCTGGTCATCGCGGAGCAGCAAAATCAGGGACGCGGGCGATTGGGGCGAACCTGGGTGTCGCCGCCAGGCAAGGGAGTCTGGATGAGCCTGCTGCTGCGTCCACCCGTGCCGTTGCCGCTGAGTCCGCAATTGACGCTGTTGACCGCTGTCGCGCTAAGTCGCGCCGTCTCGAAGGTTGTTCCCGGCCTTTCTATCGGCATTAAATGGCCCAATGACCTGCTGGTCGGAGGCAAAAAGATCAGCGGCATCTTGCTGGAATCCGCCGCCGAGGATGAACGGGTGAAATATATCGTCGTCGGTATGGGCATCTCGGTCAATCTGGACCCGGAGGATTACCCGGAGGAGCTGCTGGACAAGGCGATCTCGCTGAAGATGGCTTCCGGCTCGCCTGTGGACCGCGTTCAGCTCATCGCGGACGTTCTGGAGGAATTCGAGCTTCTGTACGGACTCTACCTGGAGCAGGGCTTCGAGCCGATCCGTACGCTTTG
This sequence comes from Cohnella boryungensis, assembly GCF_042651945.1. Lineage (NCBI taxonomy): Bacteria > Bacillati > Bacillota > Bacilli > Caryophanales > Paenibacillaceae > Cohnella > Cohnella boryungensis. The sequence goes on from NZ_JBHSED010000005.1 coordinate 169,457, forward strand.
GGAGGCGCGATCGGTTACGCTGGGACGGCTGACGGTGCTTCGAACGGCGCAGGGGACGATTCAAGGAATTCCTCGCGGGCTTGACGAGATGGGCGGGCTGCGCGTCGAACTGGAGGATGGAAGCTGGCGCACGGTCTACTCGGCCGAAATCGGAGGGTAACGGTAGCGGCGGCTGAAGTATTCCTAATGAACCGTTTCACTCGTTAACGCCCCCGTTGCTTGCAGCTCAGCTCCATCAGGGAAAGCCCTCTTCGCAGGGCTTTTTTAAACTATCAGAGAGTTTAAGATTTAGGCCTCCTTTATCCCCATCTGATAGCTCGATACAAAACGTCTGCCGCCGTGCCCAAGGACGGCGAAGCCGTTTTTACTTGCGATACAGACTCTATAAGCTTCACGCTTATTCATCTCTGTATCGTCTCCGCAAAACTTCTTCGGCTGCCAGAGGACGCCTAAAGCGTTTTTGCTTGTCCGGCGACAAGTGAGAATTCAAGAAGAAAAGCGTGTTCCATGACAAAACCTTATCTTCTTGATAAAATACGGAGAAAAGCATTCATGGAGCGATGGATCTGCGTCCCAGATCCGCATGCCGTCCATATCAAGCGGAAGGGAACGGTCAACCGTGACAGAAAACAACAAGGTGAAAGACATGCTTGACACGATGTCCAGGAACGGCTGGAGGGTGACCGAGCAGCGGAAGAAGCTGGCCCAGATTTTCGTCGAACATGACGGATACTTGTCCCCCAAAGATGTCTACGATCAGATGTCTGTGTCTTATCCGAGCGTCAGCTTCGACACGGTCTATCGCAATCTTCGCATGCTGAGCGAGATGGGCGTATTGGAGCATTTTTATTTTATGGAGGGCGGGTTGAAATTCAGGGAAAGCTGCCTTGCTCACCATCATCACCATCTCATATGCGTCAATTGCGAAAAGACGCTGGCCTTCGAAGACTGTCCGATGGACCAGGGAGTCAAGCTTCCCGGCAACTTCAAGATTTTGCGGCATCGCTTTGAAGTATACGGTCTTTGCGAATCCTGCCAATCTCAACAGGCGTAACTGCGGTTCTGCGAGAGAACGCGATCTCTCTTTATTTACGCTTTATCTTTAGATGCGCCAGGCTGCCGATCTTTCCTTCAAGGGACGATGTCGGCAGCTTTTCCTTTTATCCTGCAAACCTCTTGACAATATAAATCGTAATTATTACTATATAAAAAGTAAATATTACGATTTGAGCACGTTCTTTACACAAAAAAGGACGTCCAGTCAGGGGGCTTAACCATGAATGACAATACTAAACTTCCCGTTACGGTGCTGAGCGGTTATTTGGGAGCGGGAAAAACGACCTTGCTTAACCATGTATTGAACAACCGGGACGGCCTTCGGGTTGCCGTAATCGTGAACGACCTGAGCGAGGTCAACATAGACGCCGAGCTGATTCAGGGAGGCGGCGGGCTGTCCCGAACGGACGAGAAGCTTGTGGAGATGTCCAACGGCTGCATCTGCTGCACGCTCAGAGAGGACTTGCTGCGCGAGGTGGAGAGGCTGGCCCGCGAACAGCGCTTCGATTATATCCTGATTGAATCCACCGGAGTCGGCGAACCGTTGCCGGTCGCCCAGACCTTCTCGTACATCGATGAAGAGCAGGGCATCGATTTGTCCCGGTTTTGCCGGTTGGATTGCATGGTCACCGTTGTCGACGCCTATCGATTCTGGGCCGACTTCTCTTCGGGCGACAGGCTGATGGACCGCAAACAGGAAGTCGGGGCGGACGATCATCGCGAGGTGGTCGATCTTCTGATCGATCAGATCGAGTTTTGCGACGTGCTCGTGCTGAATAAGTGCGATCGAGTGAACGAAACCGAGCTGGAGCAATTGGAAACGGTGCTGCGGGCGCTTCAGCCTCGGGCCAGAATCCTCCGCGCTTCCTATGGGAAAATCGAGCCGTCAGCCATCCTGAATACGGGGCTGTTCGATTTTGAAGAGGCAAGCCAATCGGCCGGCTGGATTCAGGAGCTCACGAAGGGGCATCACACCCCGGAGACGGAGGAGTACGGAATCTCCTCCTTTGTCTTCGAGTCTACGCGCCCCTTTCACCCGGAGAGGCTGATGAAATGGATGAGCGACTGGCCGTCTGAGATCGTACGGGCGAAGGGCGTAGCCTGGCTGGCGACGCGCAATACGATGGCCCAAAGCTTCAGTCAAGCGGGCCCTTCCATTCAATTCGGCCCGGCCGGCTATTGGGTTGCCGCGCTGCCTTCTGCTGAAAGAAAACAAATTCTGCGCGACGAACCGGAGATTGCGGCGAAATGGCACGATGAGCACGGAGACAGAGTCAACAAAATCGTATTTATCGGACAAGCCTTGGATCCGCAGCGCTTAACCGGGCAATTGGATCAATGCTTGCTGAGCGACGAAGAGATGGGCATGGACTGGAGCCTCTTCAAGGATGATTTTCCGAATCACGCGGGAGATCAGCTGGAAGAGCAATTTCAATAATTCGTCGGCGGCGACGGGAGAAAGGAGCGGATAAGAATGAGAGTGGTAGTAACGCTAGCCTGCACCGAATGCGGAGATCGCAATTATACGACGACGAAAAACAAACGCACCCATCCTTCCAGGCTGGAGCTTCGGAAATACAGCCCGCGACTTCGGAAATACACCCTTCACAGGGAAACACGTTAGCGCCTGTCGCCTAACGAGACGAATCGGCGGAGCCGCCTCTCACAAGCGCAAGTCCCGGAAGCTGCTGCTCCGCGACTTGCGCTTTTCTGTTAATGCAGGAGGGGACCGTCATCCTCGATGTCCTGTCCATTGCTTTACGAATGGTGTCGGCTCATAGACGTCAGACTGTTTTTCTGTTATAATTTCTCTGCAAGGCGGTATCGCCCGATTGCGAACCGCACTTCGCGCAAGAGACGATTCAATCAAGCTGCAACCGCAACTCTATACCGTCAGTGATTCGCGGCGGATTCTGCTCTGAGCCGAAAGGACCGAGACAGAAGGACGTGAAGGACGTTCTATGTTGAATGGGAACCTTTTTTGCTTATGGGCAAAATGGGTTTTTTTGTTGCGTAATCCCATCATCGCTAGGAGGAATTCCTATGAAACAAGCACTGACAACCCCGCGGTTAAAGGCAATGAAAAGCCAAGGCAAACCGATTGCTATGTTAACGGCATACGATTATCCGTCGGCCATGCTGGCGGAGGAGGCGGGTGTCGATGCGATTCTGGTCGGCGACTCGCTTGGAAACGTGGTGCTTGGATACGATACGACAGTTCCGGTGAAGCTTGAAGATATGATCTATCATACCCGCGCGGTTGTACGCGGCGCCCCCGGCACGATGGTCGTGACGGATATGCCGTTCGCGACCTATCGGCTAGGTCCCGAAGCGACGCTTCGGAACGCCGCGCGTCTCATGCAGGAGGGCGGCGCCCATGCGGTAAAGCTGGAAGGCGGAGCGGAGCTCGTCGACGAGATCAGGCTGCTTGCCTCGGCCGGCATTCCCGTGCTCGGACATATCGGGCTTACCCCGCAGATGGTTCATCAGATCGGCGGCTATAAGGTGCAGGGCAAGAGCAGCGAGCAAGCCGAGAGGCTGCTGCAGGACGCCAAGGCGCTGGAGCAGGCAGGCGCTTTCGGCATCGTGCTGGAGCTGGTCACCGAGGAGCTGGCCGCCGCCGTAACGCATTCGATCGGCATTCCGACGATAGGCATCGGGGCCGGGCGGGGATGCGACGGACAAGTGCTCGTCTATCACGACTTGTTGAAGTACGGGTCCGGCATTCGGGACAAGAAGATGGTGAAGAGCTATGCGAACATCGGAGACACCGTACGGGAGGCCATCGCCCAATATGTCGATGAAGTCAAGACAAAGGCTTTTCCGGAAGAAAAGCATGCCTTCACTTTGAAACAGGATTCTGCGGAGGCTTCGAACGAAGCAGCCTCAAAGCTCTATGGGAGCGACAGAAAATGAAACCGAAAATTGTACGCACAATTGCGCAATTAAGGCGAGAGATCGCCGAATACAGAAGCGCCCGCACGGCGGGAGGCGGCACGGTCGGATTCGTCCCGACGATGGGCTATCTGCACGAGGGGCATGCCAGCTTGCTGCGGCGCTCCGCGGCGGAGAACGGGCTGACCGTACTCAGCATTTTCGTGAATCCGATTCAATTCGGCGCCGGAGAGGATTTAGACAAATACCCGCGCGACGAGGAGCGGGATATTCGCATCGCTGGGGAAAGCGGAACAGATCTTGTTTTTCTTCCGACAGTAGACGAGATGTATGCCGGACGCAGGGTTACGACGGTGACGGTGTCCGAAGTGACGGACGGATTATGCGGGGCGAGCCGGCCCGGCCATTTCGACGGCGTTGCGACGGTCGTGATGAAGCTGTTCAACATCGTGCAGCCGGATCGCGCCTATTTCGGTCTGAAGGACGCGCAGCAGGTTGCCGTGATCGAGAGGATGACGCAGGATTTGAATGTGCCGGTGGAGATTGTGCCCTGTCCGATCGTGCGCGAGAAGGACGGTCTGGCCTTGAGCTCGCGGAACGTTTATCTGAATCCGCAGGAGCGCGAACAAGCGCTTGCGTTGTCCAGAGCGCTGTCGAAGGTGGAGCCATGGATCGCGGAAGGCTGCAACGCCAGCGAGCTCACGGCGAAGCTAAGGCAGGAGATCGCCTTATCCGCGCTGGCAGACATTGATTATGCGGAAGTCGTGACCTATCCCGACTTGGCTGCTCCCGAAGGGAGCTTGCCCCTACGGCAGATGCGCGAGACCTTTCTCGTCGCGCTGGCCGTTCGCTTCGGCCGCACCCGATTGATCGACAATCGGCTTTTAAATCTCACGGAAGCAGGTGCTGACTTATGTTTCGCCAAATGATGAAAGCCAAAATCCATCGCGCTACGGTAACGGAAGCCAATTTGAATTATGTTGGCAGCGTAACGATTGATCAGGACCTGATGGAGCTTGTCGACATTCTGCCCGACGAGAAGGTGCAAATCGTCAATAACAACAATGGCGCCCGCTTCGAAACGTATGTTATTCCGGGGCCAAGGGGCTCGGGAGTTATCTGCCTGAATGGAGCGGCCGCTCGCCTTGTTCAGCCCGGCGACCAGGTAATTATTATCAATTACGGACTATTCTCGGATGAGGAAGCCCGCCGTCATCATCCGCGGGTCGCCATCATGGACGAAGCCAACCGCGTTGTCAAATTGTTGGCGGAAGAGCCGCATTCGACCGTTTTGTAACGCGTATGAAAGCTTCCCCCGAAACGCAGAATGAGCAGTACAGTCTGACTTGCGAACAAGGGGGAACGACAATGATCCGACAATGCTTCGCGACCATGAATGAGGTGCTGGACGAACTTATTTTGCATTATTCCCAAGCCTCTAATGATCAAAAATCCGATTTTCGGCAACAATGGGACATGCTCAAATCGCTAAGTGATGATATTATTGAACTATGGCTTCAGTTCGAGGACAAGATGGGACACTTCAGGGATTTGCAGCAGGCCTCTGCAGCCGCTCCCGAGCCCTGCATGTCCCATGATGCGTTCAGCAAGGGACATGGCTACTTCAAGCTTCAGATGTTCGGTCAGGCTTCTGCGCATCTGGAGGAAGTGCTTGCCGCTTACCCCGATTTTCTCTGCGGCCGACTGTTTCTGGCGATGTCCCTTATGCATTTGTCGCGGTGGGGAGAAGCGCAGAGGCACTTCCTGCTTATAGCGGCCATGGCCGATGAAAGCCGGGTCCAAGCGATCGCTTTTAATGCTTTAGGCTGCATACAAGCGGTTTATGCGCATCTGGATAAAGCGCAAGCTTACTTCGCCAAGGCGCTCGACGCCGATCCCGGCTTCGGGGATGCAAGGCATAATCTGGAATCGGTATGCCAGGGCCATGAACAGATTCAATTGCATTTCGGCAGCGCAGAGCTGAATGCGCTCGTTCAGGCTTGACTCGGATTCCTGTACGGATATGAACGGAATAGCGTACCGGGAAGGAAAGGAACTCAGGAATGAAATTTGCCGTGCTCGACTTTGAAACGACGGGCATGTCGTCCGACAAAGATGAAATTATTCAAGCGGGACTCGCCTTCATTGACGAGACGGGGACCGTTTGTTCGACTTATGCCAGCTTCGTGCGGCCCTCCAAGCCTATACCGCCGGAAATCACCCGTCTGACAGGGATTGCCGACAAGGATGTGGCGGGCGCGCCCGAGCCGGAGGAGATGCTTAACGACATCGTGCCTTTGCTTCAGGATGTCGTACTGGTCGGCCACAACGTTGAGTTCGATTTCCGCTTTCTGCAAGCCGCCCTTGATCGGAGCGGCTATTTGCCGTTCGGCGGAAGATTGCTGGACACGGTCGAGCTGGCCCGAATCGCGTTTCCGACGCAGTCGTCCTTCGCGCTTGCTTCGCTTACTCAGGCATTGGGAATCGCTCATGATCGTCCGCATCAGGCAGATAGCGATGCTCTGGCTACGGCCGAGCTGTTCTTGAGATGCAGAAGCCGTCTGCGAGAATTGCCTTTGTTGACGCTGCAAAGACTTCATGGCATGTTTGAGTCCGATCAGGACGATCTTGGATGGTTGATCGCGGATACTTTGTCATGGAGAGAGATGCAGCCGCATATGCCCGAAGACGGTCTGTTTTATTTTCGCCAGTTCGCGATGAGCGTCGGGGACTGGAGCGAAGAGCAGAATGGCCGACGGGAGGATGGAGCCTCCCTGGCTTTGCAGAATATGGATTTCGATAGCTATTTGGCCGCCGTGCAGGGCAACCTGAAATCAGCCTTCCACGCATACGAGGCAAGAGAAGGTCAGGACATCATGTTCAAGCAGGTTTATGATGCCTTGGAAGAGGACGCCCATCTGCTGGTCGAAGCCGGTACTGGAACAGGCAAATCTCTGGGCTACTTGCTGCCTTCCCTATATTATGGACTGAAGGAAGACAAAAAAATCGTCGTCAGCACGCATACGATTCAGCTTCAAGAGCAGCTGCGAGAGCGGGACCTGCCCTTGCTTCAGCAGGTGCTGCCAATGTCCTTCAAAGCATCGGTATTCAAAGGCAGAAACAACTATTTGTGCTTGAGGAAATTCGAGCATCGTCAGCAGCTTCCCGCCCATGCCTTCAGCAGAGAGGAAGCGGTTACCCGGGCCGGTATGACGGTGTGGCTGGGCGAGACGCTTCGCGGAGAATCCGAGGAGCTGAATACCGGCGGTCGAGGTCGCGAAGAGTGGAGCGCTGTGGCAAGCGATGCGGCCTCCTGCCTGAATCGGGCGTGCCCGTGGTTCAGAAGATGCTTCTATCATCGCGCTCGCCAAGAGGCGGGCAAAGCGGATTTGATCATCACGAACCATGCCCTGCTGTTCACCGACATGCGGGCGGATCATCGGCTGCTGCCGGCCTATGACCGCCTTGTCGTCGACGAGGCTCATCATCTGGAAGAGGTGGCAAACAGTCATCTGGGCGAGAAAACCTCATACGCTTCCTTGATGATCCCCATGCAACGGGCCTGGAAGGATGCCAGAACGGGCCTGCTTCCGCAGCTGCTCTCGACTGTGTCCGAATCGGGCCTGGCGCAGGCTTCCGTCTGGTCGGAAAAGCTGGAAATGGTCATTCCCAAGCTTCATGACATCCGAGAAGCATGGGAACGCTGGATGGAAGCGTTATTCCAGCTGCTGTCCAGCCAAGCGGCTGCAGACGAGACCGGCAGTCTAACGCTGCGGCTTAAACCCGATGATCTTCCCGCGCAGTGGGATGCGCTTGGCATCGACGGGAACAATGTCATTCAGCTGCTTTCCGATTTTATCCGACCGTTGGAGAAGCTGGCTGTCGAAATTCGCGAGGATACGGACGAGCTCGGCATGCAAGGGCTGCTGACGGATCTCGGCGGCGTGCTGAAGGATTTTACGAACGTTCGCGCCGATACTCAGTCGTTTGTTACGCTTGGCAAGCCCGAATTCGTCTACTGGATCGAAGGCCACTCGCAATATCGCAGCCGATCGATCCAGGTCTTAGGCGCCCCTGCGGATGTGAGCGCCTTACTGCGCGAAGGGGTATTCGAGAACAAGGCGAGCGTCGTGATGACCTCCGCAACGCTGACGATCGACAAGTCCTTCAAGTATGTTACCGAACAGCTCGGTCTCGACGAAGCCGAGAAGGGCGGACGTCTCAAAACGGCCATGCTGCCTTCGCCTTTTCGATATCGGGAGCAGGCGCTCGTGCTGATCCCAAGAGATTTCCCGGCCATTAAGGGCAGGGACGGAGAGAAGGCTTTCATTCAAGCGCTGATCTCCTCGCTGCAGGAAACCGCCCTCACGGTAGGCGGAAGAACGCTTGTGCTGTTCACCTCCTATCGTATGCTTCGGGCGGTATACGACCCGTTGAAGGAGAACCTTGAACAGCACGGGATTCAGGTGCTCGGTCAAGGAATGGACGACGGCAGCCGCAGCCGGCTCACGCAGCAGTTCATGAAGCAGCCGGCTTCCGTGCTGCTGGGCACGAGCAGCTTCTGGGAAGGCATCGACTTGCCGGGAGACGCGCTGACCTGCCTGGCCATTGTCAGGCTTCCTTTCCAGCCGCCCAATCATCCGGTCGCGGAGGCCAAGTCGGAGAAGCTGCAGGCCGAGAACAAAAATCCGTTCATGAAGCTCTCGCTTCCCCAAGCCGTTATCAAGTTCAAGCAAGGCTTCGGGCGTCTCGTTAGAACCTCTACGGACAAGGGGATCGTCATACTGTACGATACCCGGGTGATCGATACGAATTACGGAAAGTACTTTCTGTATTCCTTGCCCGGCCCCAAGATGGAGCACCTGCCCACCTCGGGCATGACCTCAAGAATCAATGAGTGGCTGCATCCACAGGCAGCATTGGAGGAAGGAGAAGCGAGATGAAACCTATTAAAATTTCCGAAGCTGTCGTCAGAAGGCTTCCGATCTATTTGAGATTTCTTAACGAGCTGAGCTTGAGCAACATTCAGACCGTCTCCTCTCAGGATTTGGGGGAAAAGCTGGATCTCAATCCTGCGCAGATTCGCAAGGATCTGGCTTATTTCGGAGAATTCGGCCGCAAGGGCGTCGGGTATAACGTAGATTATTTGATCGAGAAAATTCGTCAGATTCTCAAGCTGGACAAAACGATGAATGTCGTTCTGGTCGGAACAGGCAACTTGGGACGTGCTTTATGCAACTATAGCATGTATATTAAAGATAACATGAAAATCGTAGCGGTTTTCGATGCGGACCCTAGCAAATCCGGCACGCTGTTGAACCACCTCGTCGTTCAGCCGATGCAGGAGCTGGCGGACTCTGTACGCCAACTGGACATCTCCGTGGGGATTATTACGGTGCCGGCGAGCGAAGCCCAGAAGGTAGCGGATGAATTCGTTGCCGCGGGCATACGGGGCATCCTTAATTTCGCCCCGGTCGTGCTGAAGACTTCGCCGGGGGTTCGGATTCACAATGCCGATTTTACCGCAGAGCTGCTTAGCCTGGCTTATTATATGGATCATCATGAAGCGTTGAATGAGGGAGACGGAGAGAGATGAAGCAAAGACGATTAATCCAACGGGGTACTTTTGTTACAATTGACGAACAGCTGCCTGTATATCAGGGCTGGCTGGCCATGGAAGACGGCAAGATTGCCGCGATGGGACAAGGCGAAGCGCCGGCAGAGGAAACCGCGCTCGCGACCGAGACGCTTGACGGCTCCGGCTTGCTGTTTATGCCGGGACTGGTGAACACGCACGGTCATGCGGCGATGTCCCTGCTCAGAGGAATGGCTGACGATCTGGCTCTGCAGGACTGGCTGCAAAATCATATGTGGCCTACCGAGGCCAAATTCACCGGAGACGACGTTTACTGGGGATCGGCTCTGGCCGCTGTTGAGATGATTAAAAGCGGTACGACGACATTCGTCGATATGTACGACCACATGCATCGGGTGGCCGAGGTGGTTGACACCTCCGGTCTGAGAGCGAGCTTGACGAGAGGCGTTATCGGCTTATGCCCGGAGGACGTCCAGAAGGCGAAGCTGGAGGACGCGATCCGCTTCGCCAAGGAATGGCATGGCAAGGCGGACGGCCGCATCAGCGTCATGATGTCACCACATGCGCCTTATACCTGTCCGCCGGATTACATTCTCAAGTTCGTGGAGACGGCGCACGAATTGAATTTGCCGATGCATACCCACATGTCCGAGACGCTTGCGGAAGTGGAGCAGAACGTTAGGGATTACGGCGTGCGTCCCGTAGAGCATCTGGATCGTCTCGGAATGTTCAGCCGACCTACTTTGGTCGCCCATGCCGTACATCTGAACGACGAAGAGATTGCCCTGCTCGCTGAGCGCAAGGTTGCGGTATCCCACAACCCGGTCAGCAATCTGAAGCTGGCCAGCGGCGTGGCAAGAGTGCCTGAGTTGCTCAAGGCTGGCGTGACCGTCTCGCTCGGGACGGATGGTGCTGCCAGCAACAATAACCTGGACCTGTTCCAGGAGATCTCGACGGCGGCCTTGATTCACAAAGGGGTCTCCGGCGATCCAACCGCGATACCGGCAGCCGAAGCTTTGCGGATGGGCACTCTATACGGCGCCCGCTCCATCGGCCTTGAGGGCGTCACCGGGCAGTTGAAGACAGGCTTGAAGGCGGACATTATCGCCTTGAATATCGGCAAGGCCCACTTTGTGCCGCGTACGGATGTCGTCTCCCATCTTGTCTATTCCGCAAGAGGCGCGGATGTCGTTCATGTCTGGGTAGACGGCAAGCCGCTGCTGCGCGACGGCCAGTTGACAACGCTGGATGAAGAGAAGATCATGGCGGAAGCCGAGCGTTGCTATCAGAGGCTGCGGGCATGAGCGCGGTTCGGGGCGAAGGAAAGCGGTTCTTTCCTTCCCTCACTCGAGGGAAATGGATCATTCTGATCGCGGGATTTGTGCTGTTTGTCCTCGTTTCCTTCGTTCTATACGTGCGAACGGCGGATTCCGAATACCGCAAAGAGGAGAACAAAGCCGTTCGTCTGGCGAAGGAGCAGGGCGGCTTGACGGAAGTGACCGAAGCGGTAAGCCATACCTGGGAGGAAACCGTGTGGGTCGTAACCGGCAAGGATGCGGAAGGTCAATCGTGGATGGTGTTTGAGCACAAGGATGGTGTTTTGCGCGCGAAGCTGGATGACAATCTCAGCAGGGAGCAAATGCTTGACCTGTTCGCCCGGGATCATGAAGGCAAACCGATTCGCATGATGCCTGGCTGGTTCAACGGCCAGCCAGCTTGGGAAATTCGTTATTGGAACGATGCCGGCGAAGAGCATCAATCGCTGTCGTTCTACGCCTTGGCTGACGGCTCGATGCTCAAAACATACACGCTGCAATAAGCGCTGCTTATTGGGCAGGAAAACGCCGTAAAGGCGTTTTTTTGTTGGATTGCCAGCGATCGTCTAACGATTCGTCTATCTAAACCTGATATACTCTTAGTTGTAAGCGAGGTCGAGCCTTGCGTTTGACCTTTCCTGACTTTTCTCGACGATTGCCGTCCGAGGTCAACACTAGAGGAGGAACGGTAGATGAATAAACTTAAATTGATTCCAATCACGATAACGGCGGCTGTGACGGCCGCAATTTTATTCGGCGGATGGTTCGCCTACAATCACTATGGCATCGAGAAGCCGCTGGACAAGGTTGCTCATTCGGTGCCCGGCGTGGACTCGGCCAGCATTGATTTCTCGGGAAGCCTGGTCACCGTCAAGGTTCAACTAGACCCTGATGCCGATCTGGGAACCGTGTACCGCACGATCAAGCAGCAGGGAGCTTCCGAAATCGGCAGCCGAAAGCTCGAGCTTCTGGCTTCGGGGCAGAGCAGCGAGCGCTTGGAGCAAGCATGGAGCTATTCGCTGTTCGACGTGGCGGAGGCGATGGAGAATCGCCATTATTCCGGCGTTCGAGAGGCGATGTCGCAGATGTCGCAGCAGTTTCCCGGCATTGTCGCGACGACGGACATGGATGAAAGCAACGTGTACATTTCCATGAAGGATGGCGACTCGGCCAAATTCGTCGTGCTGCCTAGACAGCCTGCAACGTTAGGAGCGTGGCCGAATGCGTAAATTAAGCGAACACCGCAAAGAGATGGCGATCGGCTTCTTCGTTGTCCTGCTTGTCTTTTTAGTATTCGTCGGGCTGCCTCCTTCCATACTGGTCATGGGACTTCTGACGTTCGGCGCGATTTTTTTGTTCACGCGCTCCAGAGGTGGACTGGCAGTGGGGGCTGCCGGCAAGAAATCCGTCATACGCAAGCCGGAGTATCTCACGTTCGAGGATATCGGAGGTCAGGATCAGCCGAAAAGAGAATTAACGGAAGCGCTCGATTTCCTCGTCTATCGGGACAAGATCGAGAAGCTGGGCATTCGTCCGCTGAAGGGCATTCTGCTGACAGGACCTCCGGGAACGGGCAAAACCTTGCTTGCCAAAGCGGCCGCCCAATACACGAATTCCTCTTTCGTCGCAGCCTCCGGCAGCGAATTCGTGGAGATGTACGTGGGCGTCGGAGCAGGCCGGATTCGCGATTTGTTCAAGGAAGCGCGACAGCAGGCGATGAAGCTTAAGCGCGACAGCGCGATTATTTTTATCGACGAGATCGACGGCATTGGCGGGAAAAGGGACGGCGGACAGCATCGCGAATACGATCAGACGTTGAACCAGCTGCTTACGGAAATGGACGGAGTGCAGGGAGACGAGTCGGTTCGGGTGCTGCTGATCGCCGCGACCAACCGCAAGGAATTGCTGGATCCGGCGCTGCTGCGTCCGGGACGCTTCGATCGGCACATTCAGGTCGATCTTCCGGACAAAGCCGGAAGGGAGCATATATTGCGGCTGCATGCCCGCAACAAACCGCTGGATGCGGCAGCCTCCCTCTCGAAGGTGGCGCAGGAAACGTTCGGCTTCTCCGGCGCCCAATTGGAGAGCGTTATGAACGAGGCGGCGATCTATGCCATGCGCGAAGCGTCGGAGACGGTTACGACGGCTCATCTTACGCAAGCCATCGACAAGGTCATGATGGGCGAGCGGATGGATCGCGAGACGACCCGCGAGGAGCGGGAACGGGTGGCGATCCATGAGCTGGGACATGCGATTGTTGCGGAGCAGGTTCGCCCGAAGAGCGTCGCGCAGGTTTCTCTGACGCCGCGGGGGCAAGCGCTCGGCTATGTGCGCCATCATCCGCGACAGGACAACTATTTGTATACCAAGAAGGTGCTGGAGGAGCAGATTATGATTGCTCTTGGTGGCGCCGCGGCCGAAGAAATCTTCTACGGGGAGCGAAGCACGGGCTCGAAGGGGGATTTCGAGCAAGCGACCTCCATCGTAAGAACGATGATCGAATCGGGGATGTCGAAGCTCGGCATTATTCACCCGCAGGCATTAACGCAGGAGCAATGGTCGGCCGAGAACGCGGCGATTCTGGAGGAGCTTACAAAGAAGACCCGGACGATGCTGGAAGAACAGAAGAAGGCATTTAAACTGCTGCTGGACCGCCTCGTCAGCGAAGAGACGCTGTCCGGCCAGCAATTGAGAGCTATTCTGCAGCAGGACGCCGCATAGATGCATAGCGACTAGAGGGTTGGGCAGCGGTGAAGCTGTTCGGCCCTTTTTGCATATTTTACATCGATCATGGAAGGAAATTAGATGAGAAATATGATAGCATTGAACTTAGTTCGGATTTGTATCGTCTAATAGATCAGAGGTGGCAAGTTTGGAGTCCCAACGAAATTTCGATTTCCTTAAATATATGGTTGAGAGCGATGACGAAAAAGGCTTGCTTAACGAGCTAATGACCGCTTACGGCAAGGACGTATGGAATTATGCATACAGTATGACGCGGAAGTGGGATTTGGCAGATGATATTACGCAAGAAGTGTTTATTAAGGTGTTCCGCAATATGCATGCGTTCCGCCGGGACGCTTCAGTGAAAACCTGGCTTTTGACAATTACCCGCAATACCGCGATTGATTTTCAGAGATCGGCTTTTTTCCGCAAGGTGACGCTTTCCGATTTTGTCGAGGACTACGGGGAGCGGCGCTCCGTCGAGCAGGAAGTGCTGGAAAGCTCGGCAATGAGCGAAATGTGGAAAATGGTGCTGGGATTGCCCAAGAAGTATAGGGAGGTCATCATTTTATTCGCTCATCATCAATTGTCGTTAAAAGAAATCGCTCAGGTGCTGGATGTGACGGAAGGAACCGTGAAATCGCGAATGTTCCATGCCCGGCAGAAACTATCCAAAATGAAGGAGGCGAACCGCGATGGATGACAAGGAATTATTCGAACAGCTAAGAAGCGGTCCGCTTCCTCGGACGGGATTCGACGAAGAGCTGCGCAGAAGAATCAACAGCAATCTCGACAATCCGAGACGCGGCCAGAAGAAAGCTCCCTTTCTTCGCATGGGCATACTCGGAGCGTCGTTCCTGATCCTTGCGGTGCTCGCCGTCGGTTTGTGGCGCTGGGAGGGGATTCGGTCGGGCCAGGAGCAGAGGCTGTCTCTTCCGACAGAGAGCGCCTTGTCAAGCGGAACGAACGCCAACGACGAAGTGATCGATCCGGTTCCGCATTCTGCCGTCGTTATCGGACTTCGCAAGGACGAAACGGATAGTTTGCGGAGCAGCTATCGCACGATCGTAGTCGCTCCGGAAGACAATCGGCTGCAAGTCGTAGGCTCCGGAACGGGAATCTGGATGCCTTACGGCATCAACTTCTGGCAGATCGAAGCGATAGACGACGAGTTCGGCAACGGCGGGCAGCGCCTGATTGCGAACAAGGAGGGCAAGAGCTCCGGTATTTCGGCAGGGAGGACCAAGGCCGAGGCCTCCACACGGACGGAAAAGCTGCTGTATGCCGGAGACCATTACGTCTCCATTCTGGAGACGACCCAGGTTAACGAGAAGGGCGTATCCCGTTATAAGAGCCGGGTTCATGTCAATCTGCTGACGACGCTGACCGCCAAGAACCGGGCAGCCAATGTGGAAGCTCTGGAGCTTGAGAACATTCCTTTGTACAAGGCGCTCTCCTCTAATGATCCGATGGCGAATGTCGATCAATGGGCGGTCGCAAGAGAGGGGAACGCATGGGTGGCCAAGCAGTTCGTTCCCTCTACGGATTTAATACAGGTAACCGATGTTCGGAAGTGGCCGAATGCGCAGGTGCATCTGGAGCAGACGGATGTCGTCAAGGAGCCTGTATTGCCGATCGCATGGGATGACGTACTGAGATTGGAGCCGACGGCTGTAGACGCGTTTGCCTCGCCGGATCAGGATGTCGCGATATTCGTAACCCCGGACCGCTTACAGGTTGTTCCTTACCAGTTGCCCGAAGACGAGAGGGAGGCTGTAAGCGTCGATCTGCAGTCCGGCGAATCTGTAGTGATGGTGCAATGGGCCATCCAACAAAAATACGTCGACAATTGGAAGAAGATGTTCGGAGAATGGTTTAGCCTCCCGGCACGGCAGCCTTAGTTTATGATAAGATGAGAATATCCGCTAAACTTTCGCAATGTGAGAAATCTCAATGCGAAGCCGGATATTCTCGTTTTATTATATATAGAGGACATGCGTTAAATCATAGGAGCCGCTGGAGGGATTCACATGTTCAAAATCGTCGGCGTCGTAGGCGCTGGAACGATGGGGCAGAGCATTGCCGAAATGCTCGCCGTCAAGGGACTGGACGTGCACTTGGTCGAGAAAACGCCGGAGAAGCTGCAACAGGCCAAGGAATTGCTGGAGCAGGGACTGGACCGTCAGCTGGAGAGATGGGCGATTACGGCCGCAGAAAAGAAATTGACGCTTAATCGGATACATATGACGACGTCACTGGAGCAGTTAGCGGATTGCGATCTGGTTATCGAGACGATCAGCGAGGATTTGGACAGCAAGAAGGAAATTTTCAAGCAATTGGACAGTATCGTTCCTTCCCATACCGTACTCGCCAGCAACACTTCGACTTTGAGCTTGACCGAGCTTGCGGGCATTTGCCGATTCCCGGAACGGGTGATCGGAATGCACTTCGTATACCCGGCCATCCGGATTGATGTCGTAGAAATTATACTCGGGCTGCAGACTTCCGATGACACCTTCAACAAAACGAAAGCCTTTATCGACGATATTCTCGACAAGAAGGGCGTTATGGTATACGAGTCGCCCGGATTCGTTACGACAAGGCTGATCTGTCTGCTCATTAACGAGGCTCTTCATTTGCTGGAAGAGGGCGTCGCTTCGCCGGAGGATATCGATTCCGCGATGAGCATGGGCTACCGGTTCGAGCATGGGCCGCTCGAGATGGCGGATCGCTTCGGACTGGATTCCGTTCTCGCGGCGCTTGAACGGATGTTCCGCGAATACGGCGAGCTGAAATACCGGCCTTCCTTCCTGCTGAAGAAGAAGGTTCGCGCAGGACAGCTCGGCATCAAGAGCGGCGTGGGCTTTTTCAAGTACGACAAGGATGGTGAACGTTTCTTATGAATATACTTGTAATCAACGCGGGGAGCTCCTCGCTTAAATATCAGCTGTACGATATGTCCACGGAGCAGGTGCTGGCCAAAGGCCGCGTAGAAAGAATCGGCATGGATTCCTCCATCCTGACGCACGAGGTGGAGCAGCAGCCGGAGGTGCGCGAGGTCAGCGAGATTCTTGATCACACGACGGCCATAAGAAAAGTGCTCGACATGCTTACCCATGCGAAATTCGGCGTACTGAGCAACATTCAGGACATTCAGGCGATTGGACACCGCGTCGTTCACGGAGGGGAATCGTTTAGCGAATCGGTGCTTGTGGATCAAGCCGTCAAGCTGGAAATTCGCAAGCTGTTCGATCTGGCTCCGCTGCACAATCCGGCGCATATGATGGGCATCACGGCCGTAGAGACGAACCTGCCTGAAGTTCCCCAGGCGGTCGTATTCGACACCGCTTTTCATCAGACAATGCCGGCCAGCTCGTACTTGTACGCCATCCCGACCGTGCTGTACAAGAAGCATCAAATTCGCCGCTACGGCTTCCACGGAACATCTCACGACTACGTCAGCAAACGCGCCGCGGAGTTTCTGGGCAAACCGCTGGAGAGCTTGAAGCTCGTTACGTGTCATATCGGCAACGGAGCAAGCTGCACCGCGATCCTGAACGGCCGTTCCTACGATACGAGCATGGGCATGACGCCGCTCGAAGGGCTAATGATGGGAACCCGCAGCGGAGACCTTGATCCGGCCGTCGTTCCGTTTACGCTGAACAAAGAGGACTTGACCCTGAATGAAGTGAACTCGATGCTGAACAAGCACAGCGGCTTGCTGGCCGTCTCCGGCATCAGCAGCGACATGCGCGAGGTGGTGGAGGCGATGAAGGCAGGGCATGAGAATGCCAAGCTGGCCTTCGAGATGTACGCTTATCGCATTCGCAAATATATCGGCGCCTACATCGCAGCGATGGATGGGGTCGACGCGATCATCTTTACAGCGGGCGTGGGGGAGAACTCGGATGTGCTGCGGAAGGAAATTTGCCGGCATCTGACCTTCTTCGGCGTGACGCTTGATGAGGAACGCAACGCGGTAAGGTCATCCGAACCGAGAACCATTACGACGGACGATTCCGCAGTCAGCGTGCTCGTCGTGCCTACGAACGAGGAACTGCTGATCGCGCGGGATACGTATCGGCTTGTCAGGAACAAGCTGGCAGGGGATTCAAGCGAGCTATAAGAGAGGGGATCGTCCATGGCAAAGGTGGATTTGGCAACGATCGGCAGCTGCGTCGGTCAGACGGTAACGTTCGGCGGCTGGCTTACGCGCAAGCGGTCCAGCGGCAAAATCCAATTCTTGCAAATTCGCGACGGTACGGGTTTCATCCAAGGCGTGCTCGTCAAAGCCGAGGTCGAAGAGGCGGTGTGGGAGCGAGCGGGACAGCTGACGCAGGAAAGCTCCCTCTACGTGACGGGAATCGTGCGGGAGGAGCCCCGCAGCCCGTCCGGCTTCGAGCTGTCGATTACGGGAATCGAGATCATTCAGATTGCCAAGGATTATCCGATTACACCCAAGGAGCATGGCGTCGATTTCTTGATGGACCATCGGCATCTTTGGCTTCGCGCGCCTCGCCAGAGGGCTATCCTGCGCATCCGCGCGGAGATTATCGCTGCAATCCAGCGATTTTTCGACGAGCGGGGTTTTACGCTCGTCGACCCGCCGATCTTAACGCCATCCTCCTGCGAGGGCACGACAAATCTGTTTCATACCAAGTATTTCGACGAGGACGCTTATTTGACGCAAAGCGGGCAGCTCTATATGGAAGCGGCGGCGATGGCCTTAGGCAAGGTATACTCGTTCGGACCGACCTTCCGTGCGGAGAAATCCAAAACGAGAAGACATCTGATCGAATTCTGGATGATCGAGCCCGAGATGGCTTTTGTAGACCACGAAGAGAGCTTGAACATTCAGGAGCAGTTCATCGGTTACGTGGTGGAGCAGGTGCTGTCCAGGTGCAGCGCGGAGCTGGCTGTGCTGGAGCGAGACCTTGCTGCGCTGGAGAGGGTAAAGCCGCCGTTCCCGCGCATTACGTACGATGAAGCGCTTGACTTGCTGAAGACTGTCGGCATGGAGCTGCCGTGGGGCGAGGATTTTGGCGCTCCGCATGAGACCGCGATCGCCGAGAAATTCGATCGCCCGGTATTTATTACGCACTATCCGGCCAGCTTTAAGGCGTTCTACATGAAGCCGGATCCGAATCGTCCCGAGGTCGTGCTCTGTGCGGATATGATCGCTCCGGAAGGCTATGGAGAAATTATCGGCGGCTCACAGCGGATAGACGATCCGATTCTGCTTGAGCAAAGATTCGCGCAGCACGAACTGTCGGAAGAAGCCTATGGCTGGTATATGGATCTGCGCAAGTACGGCTCGGTTCCGCACTCGGGCTTTGGCCTGGGACTGGAGCGTGTCGTCGCCTGGATCTGCGGGCTGGATCACGTGCGGGAGACGATTGCCTTCCCGCGTACGTTGTATCGGCTATATCCGTAGAACCGTTCCGGGTGGAGATATAAGGAGGAAGTCGGGAATGAATGATCGCAAGTCAATGGCAAGAGGAATGGCGGAGGCGTATATGGACGGAGCCGTTAGCATTCCTTATGCCTTGCTGCGCACTTATAGAGCGCTTAAATTAAGCGATACCGAAGCGATGCTGCTGTTTCATCTGATGGCCTTCCGGCAACTGGAGCAGAATGATTTTCCGACGATTGAGCAGCTTCAGGAAAGATTGGGCTGTTCACCCTCCCTCGTCGGACAGACGCTTCAGAAGCTGATGAAATCAGGCATCGTCTCCATCGACGAGGTGTTCGATGCGGGAACGGGCGTTCAATCGGAGAAGTACAACCTATCCGGATTGTTCCATGAAATCGGAAGCCTGCTGACCGCCGGAGAGCTGCCCTTGCGGAGCGGAGAGGATGCCGAGCGACGCGAGTCTCCCGCAGCCTCGCGTCCGGCGGCTGCGCGTAGTCCGAACAATCTGTTTGCGTTGTTCGAGCAGGAATTCGGCCGTCCGTTGACGCCTACCGAATACGAGATTATGAACGGCTGGCTCGATCAGGATCAATATGCCGAGGAGCTGATTCGTTTCGCGCTTAAGGAATCCGTATTCGCGGGCAAGCTCCATTTTCGCTATATCGACCGGATTCTTCTTGAATGGAGCCGCAATCGGGTTACGAATGTAGAAGAAGCCCGCATGCACGCCCAGAAGTTCCGCGCCGGACGCTAGATGGACGACACCCCCAACACAATAATCGCAACCCAGCCCGCCGTCAGGCGGGTTTTTGGCGTATTCAACGGAAGTCATTCATCCATCGGACGGTTGTCGCCGTACAATAGAACATTTGTGCGTAAATAGGGCATCGACATTAGAACCGTAGCGCTACCGGTCTCATAAACATGCAGTATAGACAACCTCTCAGGACAACGATACGGGAGGTTCGTTGCGGGAAGGAGGGAACGCTCGGATGCTGCTTCTCTTGTTTCTGGTCATTATCCCTTCCGGAGTCGGCATCTATTATATGCTTAAGCCTCCGGTCGACCGGACAGCGAAAGCCGATCCCCGGACTGCGACTCCGGTGAAGGCCTCGTTCAAAGGGTTTGAAGACGCGTCTGCTTCGGCAAAAGGGTCTGCCGCGTTAATCCGCAATCAAACCGTAAACGAGTAGCCGGCTTCTATCCTTACTTTGAAATTCGCTTCATTAGGGGGGACATAATGATTGGACCCGTTGCCGACAGCTTGACGATCCTTACGTTTGTTTTTACCATGATTCTTATTTTATGGCGTCCCAGAGGCCTGCAGGAGTACATTCCCGCTACGGGGGGCGCGTTGGCCGTTCTTCTGATCGGAAGCGTATCTCTGGCGGATCTGTCCGTCATCGCCGAGACGGTCAGCGGAGCGGCGATGACGATCATTGCTACGATCGTCATCGCCATGGTGCTTGAGAGCATCGGATTTTTCTACTGGGCAGCCGAGGGCTTGGCCGCAAGGGCCAAGGGCTCCGGTTATAAGCTTTTCGTGTATGTCAATTTGCTTTGTTTTCTGATGACGCTGTTCTTTAATAACGACGGAAGCATTCTGATCACGACGCCGATTCTGATTATCGTGCTTCGTAACCTCGGACTGAGCAACAAACAGCAGATTCCATATCTGCTGTCCGGGGCTTTAATCGCAACAGCCTCCAGCGCTCCGATCGGAGTGAGCAACATTGTCAATCTGATCTCTCTAAAGATCGTTCACATGGATTTGTATCTCCATACGATGATGATGTTCGTGCCGTCCGTCTGCGGGCTGCTGCTTATGTTCGGCTTGCTGTTTCTCGTAGCGCGCAAGGATATTCCCCGCAAGCTGCCGTTACCGGCGATGGGCAGCGGGTACGGCTACAGCCATCCGCGTAACCATCCGCTGCGCGCGAAGCTGTCCGACGAAGAGCTTGCCAAGCGCAATCGTCTTATGAGAAACGTGTTCATCTTCGTCTTCTTCGTCAGAATCAGCCTGTTCATCGCCTCTTATGCGGGAATACCGGTGGAATGGGTCGCGGTTGGAGGCTCTCTTGCGCTGCTGGTGTGGCGGTGGGTGTCGATGAAAGTCGTGCCGACGGATATGCTGAGGAAAACGCCCTGGTCGATATTTGCCTTTGCTTTCGGGATGTATGTCCTGATCTACGGCTTGCACAACATCGGGTTGACGGAGTGGCTTGTCGAGGGATTCAGGCCGATCGTCTCCGGCGATCTGCTGAACGCCAGCCTGCTCATGGGCTTGCTAATGTCGCTGCTCTCTATTTTGTTCAATAATCATCCTGCGTTGATGGTAGGCACGCTGACGCTGACGAATATGAATCTGGATCCGATCTCGTTGAAGGTCGCTTATCTGGCCAACGTGATCGGCAGCGATGTAGGCTCGCTCCTGCTGCCCATAGGCACGCTGGCTTCGCTCATCTGGTTTCACATTTTGCATAAGCATAACGTCAAGATATCCTGGAAGGTTTATGTCCGTTTTACAGTACTCGTTATTCCGCCGACCGTTGTCTTTACTCTGATCGCTCTTTATTACTGGGTGAGTTGGATGTCCGGCTTCGTGCAACTGTAAGAGGCTCGACTGGAAACAAAAACCCACTCTTTCCTGCTGTGGGGGCAGGCAAAGAGTGGATTAAGGCATGCTTTCAGGCTTATTTATTCAGCAATTGCCAGCGATAGACGTATTCGAACAAAAATTCGAATGCCTCCAGATGGCGCTTGGCCTCGAAGGCGTTGTTGCCCCAGGCGTAGATGCCGTGCTTGCGCAGCAATATGCCGGGAATCCGTTCGGCTATCCGTTCGGAAATCTCGGGTACGATGCGCGGCACATCGGCGAAGTTGGACAGAATAGGAATGTCGATGACCGCCTCTTCCTCCCAGATGCCCAGTCCTTTGATCAGCTCCACGCCTTCTACGGGAACCGCTCTTCGTTCCCAGAACAGCTCCGAGACAAGGCTGTTAAAGACGGAGTGGATATGGAAAATAGCGCCGCAGCCCGTCAATCGGTAGATTTCGTTATGAATGACCGTTTCTGCGGATGGCTTAAGCGTCGTAGCTTCGCAAGCCTGTCCGTTCTGATCGACGAAGAGGAAATCCTCTGGAGTCGACTTGGTTTTGTCCTTGCCGCTCGCCGTAATGGCAAAGTAGAAGCGATCGGACTTATAAGGACCTACGCGCATGGACAGGTTGCCGCTCGTCCCGGGGAAGAAGCCGCGGGAGGCGAAGTCTGCTTTGACGGCGGACAGCTCCTGAAGCACGCGCTGCTTGTCTTCTGTCGTGATGTGGGCGAAACTCATGGCCGCAAGCCTCCTTGTTCAAGGTGCTGAATGACGTCGTGAAACGTGCCGAACGGAATATGCGGGAGACCGAGCTCCACACATTTATCCGTCAGGTGGGAGCGGGAGAAGACCAGATCAACAATCTTCGCGCCCGGGAAGTCGGTCACGCTGTCCCCGATCAGAATGCGGAAGTAGCGATCCTGCGGAAACTTGCGAATCACCGCCGTTTTGCACATGCCGCAGCCCCCGTGAGCGCATTCGTCGTCGCAAGCATGCGGCCATGTAATACGTATGGTATCGCCAGTAAAGTCGCTTCCGTTGCAGTAAATATGATCGGGGGCAATATCGAACGGCTTCAGCAGCGGATAGACGAAAAAGTCGATCCCCCCGCTGGTTACATAGAAAGGCACATCATGCTGCCTGCACCAGGCGAGAAGCTCGGGAAATCCGTCCCGGATTCCTGCATTCGTCAAAATGTATTGCGTGACTTCCTCCCTCATCGAGACGGGAAACAGCGCAAACATCTCCCCGACGCCTTGCTTTACCGTTTTGGTTTCCGCCACGATGTCTCCGACGATGGCCTCCCAGCCTGGCGGGTTAAAGTGCTTCATCACGGCGACGATATTGTCGCTGAGCGTAATCGTACCGTCAAAGTCGCAAAAGAGTACCGGAGGGCGCGAAAAACCGGCTGCTGAGTGGCTCAAGATGTGCGTACCCCCCAGCGTTCGATCGCGATGCGCAATTCCTCGTGATCTTTAGCGTATTGTTCAAGAGCGATCCCCTTGCTTACGGCATCTACGGCTTGGCGGAAGGCGCGGCCTCCGGCGGCGGCCCCTCCCGGATGCCCATGTACGCCGCCGCCAGCGTTTACGACAACGTGGGGTCCGAAATCTCCCATGATCAGCGGGCTCAGTCCGGGATGTATCCCTGCGGACGGAACGGGAAACGACGGCTTCTGCGGAAGCGTCGGCGCGAGCAGTGCTTCCATAACCGCCAGATTTTCCGCCTTCGGCATAACGACCGAGCCGTATGGCGACGGGAATAACGATAGGTCGGCGCCGGCGATTCGCATCAGCTTGCCCAGCAGCACCGGCGCAGCCACGCCATAGTGCGGAGAAGGGTAGAGCGCCCCGGCCATCGCGGGATGAGCCGCAATCGGAACGTGAATATCGGGATCCTTCGCCAGCTCGGCCAAAGCGTCGAAGCCGTAGGCGAGCACGTTGAACAGCAGACCGTTCGCTCCGGCTGCGATCGCGCGCTTGGCGTTTGCTTTCAATTCGAAGGTCGAGCCCGTAAGGTTGGTAAAGTAGATCAGCTTCTGTCCTGTCGCGCGCTCGGCCTCGCGGGCCGCAGAGACGCACGCCTCGACTCGCCGCTCCAGCGGAGTAAGGGGATTCTCGAACAAAATCTCGTCGTCCTTGATGAGATCTACGCCGCCCAGCGCCTGCTGGAGGAATTGCTCGCGCAAATTGTCGAGATCGTGGCCTATGACGGATTTGAAGATGCTCATGACGAGCGGACGGTCCTGAACGCCGAGCAGGTCGCGAACGCCCTGAATACCGAATTTAGGTCCGGGGAAAGCGCTCAGGAAATCATCCGAGGGCGAGATGTCGATGAGCTTGATTTTGCCGTCCATGGACAGCTTGCCGAACGCGGTGACAAGAAAGGCCGGAATATCCCGGCTGAAATTCACGTCGGGGTAAGCGATCGTAATATCCGCGTAACGCTCGCCGGGCTGGAGGCCCTCCGGCTCATATACGTCAACGGAGACGACTTGGCCGAGATGCTTCTGCATTTGCGCCTTCGCGGCCTCCGGCAGCTCCGTCCAGCTTCCGACGGTAAGGCCGACCGCAATGCTCTGCGCTTTCTTGGCAAAGTCGGCCTTGTCGTCATGCAAGCGATAGGTGGCTTGGCTGTATGTCTGATTCATGCTGGGGCAACCTTCTTTCTCAGTGTAAGCTGAACGATAAAGACTTAGCGACGGAATTCAGTCTTGCGCAGCTTCTCTGCGAATGTCCTCGCCCATCTCGCGCGCTCTCTCCGCGCAGCGGACGATGGCTTGCTTCATGCCTTCCTGGAAGTCGAAGCGGGCCATCGTCTCGATCGCAGCTTGAGTCGTTCCGTTCGGCGAGGTGACCTTGCGGCGAAGCTCCCCTGGATTCTCCCCCGTGGAGTAAACCATCTCCGCGGCGCCCCGCACAGTCTGAACGGTGAGCGCCTTGGCGGCGTCGGGCGAAAGTCCGAGCTGCACGCCCGCTTCGATCATAGCCTCCATCAGGTAGTAGACATAAGCCGGACCGCTTCCCGACACGCCGTTGACGGCTTCGATCAACGGCTCTTCGACGACGGCAGTCATACCGACAGCGTTGAACATCGCAAGCGCCAGCTCGCGGCGCTCCGCCGATACGGAGGAGGAGAAGCTGATGCCCGTCGCGCCGAGACCGATTGTGCTGGAGGTGTTCGGCATAGTGCGCACGACCGGCTGATCCCGTCCCAGCAGCTGCTGAATGGTGGAGATGGATAGGCCTGCGATAACCGAGATGATAAGCTGATTCGGACGCAGAATATGCCGGAGCGTCCGGATAGCGTTAGCGGCGTCCTTGGGCTTCATTCCGAGAATGACAACGTCCGCAGAGGACAAAGCCGCTTCCTTCTTGACATCCGTATCGGCCGGGATGACGCCGTAACGTTCCCTAAGCTCCGCGAGTCGTTCCGCGTTGCTGCGATTCAGAACGGTAATGTTCGAGGGCTTGGCAAGCTGGGCTTCAACTAACCCGCGCAGAATGGCCTCGGCCATCGAACCGGCGCCGTAGAAGCAGATCGCCGCGCCTCCCAGGGAGGCGAGATCAGGATTAGACATAAGGAACCTCCTAGGTTCTGATTTGGCCGGAGCCAACGATGCGGTATTTCGTTGTGGTCAACGCCGGGAGTCCCATTGGACCTCTCGCGTGAAGCTTCTGCGTGCTGATGCCGATCTCGGCTCCGAAGCCGAATTCGAATCCGTCGGTGAAGCGGGTGGAGGCATTGTGGTAGACGGCGGCGGCATCGACCTCTTGAAGGAAGCGCTCCGCATTGCCTGCGTTTTCCGTGACGATGCATTCCGAATGCTGGGTGCCGAAGCGGCTAATATGGTTCAGCGCTTCGTCTACATTTTGGACGACTTTGATATTCAAAATGTAGTCGTTGTATTCCGTAGC
This sequence comes from Cohnella boryungensis, assembly GCF_042651945.1. Classification (NCBI taxonomy): domain Bacteria; kingdom Bacillati; phylum Bacillota; class Bacilli; order Caryophanales; family Paenibacillaceae; genus Cohnella; species Cohnella boryungensis. The sequence goes on from NZ_JBHSED010000005.1 coordinate 194,974, forward strand.
GTAATCTTCATCGCTTGCGCTCTCGATCCAAGGCGCGAGCCTGCGCGAGGAATCGCAGCCGCGAAGGGTCACGTTAGCCTCGCGAAAACGTTCGGCGAGCGCGGCAAGGTGCTGCTTGGCGAAGGCTTCATGCACCAGCAACGTCTCCATGGAATTGCACACGGAGGGCCGCTGAACCTTGGCGTTCAGTGCGATGGCCTCTGTCATGGCGTAATCGGCGCTTTCGTCCGCGAACGTGTGGCAGATGCCGGCGCCCGTCTCGATGACGGGGACCGTCGCGTTCTGTACGACGTTGCGAATCAGCGAAGCGCCTCCGCGCGGGATAATGACATCCAGCAAGCCGTTCAGCTTGAGCATCTCGTCGACGGACTTGCGATCCGAATCCTCGATCAGCTGAAGAGCATCCTCGGGCATGTCCGAGCCGGACAGCGCTTCGCGCATGACGGCGACAATAGCGCGGTTGGAGGACAGCGCAGCCGATCCTCCGCGAAGCACGACGGCATTGCCGGTCTTGAGGCACAGGGAGGCAGCGTCGACGGTAACGTTGGGGCGAGCCTCGTAGATCATGCCGATAACGCCGATCGGAACGCGCCGCTGTTCGATAGACAAACCGTTGGGACGCGTAAAGGCGGCCAGCGTCTCTCCGACGGGATCGGGCAGCGCGACTACCTCGCGCACGCCGTTCGCGATGGCTTCCAGCCGCTCCGGCGTGAGCTTCAGCCGATCGAGCAGAGATTCCGACGTGCCTTGCTGTCTGCCCCGGATGATGTCTTCCTCGTTAGCGGCCAGCAGCCGCTCCTGCGCTGCGACCAGCGCGTCGGCGACGCGCAGTAGAGCGGCGTCCTTCTGCGCGGTCGTTAATTTGTTAAGCGCGCCTGTCGTAGCTTTGGCCGCTTGCGATTTCAATACGACTTCACTCATTGGCATGTGCCTCCTTTATAATAGCGGATGCGACCCATTCGTCGCGGTGAACGACTTCGACGCGGGAAACCTCAATGCGCTTGTGCGCTTCCTCGCTGGATAATCCAGCGACGGCGGTAACCTGCCATGCTGAATAATTCGTAACGCCTCTGCCGAGAATTCGTCCTTCGGCATTCACGACTTCGACTACCTCGCCGGGATGGAAGTCTCCGATGGCCGCCGTAATGCCGGCGGGGAGCAGGCTGCGCCCCTTGTGAAGCAAGGCTTCCTCGGCGCCTGCGTCGACCACGATTTTTCCTTGCGGGTCTGAAAGGAAAGCGACCCAATGCTTTTTCGCCGACAACGAATGAAGGGAGGAGGCGAAATAAGTGCCTTTGCCCGCGCCTGCCACAGCGGCCTGCAGATCGCCGGGCTCGGAGACGCGGCCGACGAAGAGCGGAACGCCCCCCTGCATGGCGATGCGCGCCGCCTCGATCTTAGAGCGCATGCCGCCCGTGCCGACGGCGGAGCCTGCTCCTCCGGCCACCCGGTAGAGGTCCTCGGTGAGCGTCTCGACGCGTTCGATGCGAACGGCATCCGGCACCTTGCGGGGATCGCCCGTATATACGCCGTCCATGTCGGTAAGAATGAACAAGCCGTCGGCTTTGACCAGATTGGCGACCAACGCCGAGAGGGAGTCGTTCTCGCCGAATTTGATTTCGTCGACCGCGACGGTGTCGTTCTCGTTGATGATCGGAATCGCCTGTTGCTTCAGCAGCTCTTCAATCGTTCGCGTGGCGTTCTGCGCGCGCCCCCGGTTGCTGAAATCCGGACGCGTCAGCAGAATTTGCGCGGCAATGATTCCGTTGTGGCTCAGCTCTTCCTGATAGGCTTGCATAAGCAAAGCCTGCCCAACGGCTGCCGCCGCCTGCTTCTCGTGCACGAGCTTCGGTCTTGTCGAGTAGCCTAGCCTGCGGAACCCCGCGGCAATCGCTCCCGAAGTGACGAGCAGCACCTGGTGCCCGTCCGCATGGATGGCCGACAGCTCGTTCGCCAGAAAACGCACCTGAGTGCGGTTAAGACCGCCTTCCTCGGAAGTGAGAGAGCTGCTTCCTATTTTCACTACGATTCGTTTGCCCATGTCTTTCAACCCCTTATCCAGCCATAAAAAAAACTCCCGCCCTTCTAAAGGACGAAAGTCTCACTTCCGCGGTACCACCTTCGTTGACGGCACCTGTAAACAGAGGCAGCCGTCCTCTCTTGCTCCCGATAACAGCGGGCACTGTCCGGCTCTTCGCCGTCCGCTCGGGGATGGGGGAAGCGGGGGACAAGGTAAATTCTCTCAGCCAGGAAATTTACTCTCTGTTCGTGTCCGGGTCCGCTTCGTTTCCCGTCGTTGCGTTACTATGATCGCGCCGAATCCGCGATGGCGCTCGAATACGTTAAGGATACCATGCGCTGCAAGGCTTGTAAAGGAACGGCGGCGCGCGGCAGGGGGCTAGAACAATCCGAGACGGCCGATTCTGACCGCAACCTCGCGCAGCCGATCTTCCGATGTCAGCAAGCCCAGGCGAACATAGCCTTCGCCGCTTTTTCCGAAGCCCGAGCCCGGCGCTACGACGACGTCAGCCTGCTCCAGCAGAAGATCGGCGAAGCTCATCGAGGTGTGCCCGGGGGCGACTGGCAGCCAGCAGAAGAAGGAGCCGGCCGGCTTGCCTGCCTTCCAGCCGATGGCGTCCAGCGCTTCGTATAAAACATTGCGACGGCGCTCATAGACGGCAACAAGATCGCGCACGGACTGCTGAGAGCCGGTAAGCGCCTCGGCGGCGGCTTCCTGAATGCCTCCGAACAAGCTGCAATACATATGATCCTGGATCAGGTTGATCAATTCGACGATTTGCCGATTCCCGATGGCGAAGCCGACGCGCCAACCGGCCATGTTGTAGCTTTTGGAGAGCGTATAGAACTCCACGCCTACCTCCTTGGCGCCCGGCGTCTCCAGGAAGCTGACCGGCCGCTGGCCGTCGAAGCCGATCGCGCCGTAGGCGAAGTCGCTGGCGACGACGATGCCGTTCCGGCGGGCGAAAGCGACGGTGCGCTCGTAAAACTCCGGCGTGGCGGTTGCGGCCGTCGGGTTGTTGGGATAGTTAAGGAACATCAGCTTGGCCCGACGGACCGCCTCCCCGGAGAGGGCTTCGTAGTCGGGCAGAAACGCGTTTTCTTCTTTAAGAGGCATGAACTCCATTTCGGCGCCTGCCAAGGCGACGCCGGACCAGTAGTCGGGGTAGCCGGGATCGGGAACGAGACAGACGTCGCCCGGATTAAGCAAGATTTGGCTGATCTCGATCAGCCCCGATTTGCCGCCGAACAGCACCGCGACCTCCTTGTCCGGATCGAGCTCGACTCCGTAATCGGCCAGGTAGCGCTCGGCGACGGCTTGCTTCAGGAAAGGAAACCCCCGGAAGGGCGGATATTTGTGATAGGCCGGATTGTCCGCCGCGTCCTTCAGCCGGTCGACGATCGATTGCGGCGTGGGGAGGTCGGGATTGCCTTGCCCAAGGTTGATCACATCACGGCCGGTGGCGGCTCGCGCATTGGCTTTGGCGACAAGCGCCGCGAAAAATTGCTCGGGCAGCGTCTGCATCCGCCGGGCCGGGGTAATCGTAAAAGACATGCTGAACGTCACGCTCCGTCATGCTTGGATTTAAGCTAGGATGAATGTAGCATAACGTGCCTCTCCCGGCAACGGAAACGAACATATTCCCGAAAAAAATCCGTGTTAATAGGGCGGAATTGTTGAAGAGTGGCGTTGCGGTTGCCGGGAATCGAACGATAGAGTACGATGGGAAGCAGAATGGCGGTGCCTGCGCCAACCGGATGGCCGGAGCGGGGCAACGGCGAAATACGAAGCGGAGGGATACCGATGACAACCCGGTTGAGAGTAGCTATAGTACAGATGAACATCGAAGCGGGCAGCCCGGATGCGAATTTCGCGAAGATGGAAGCGAAGCTGCTGGAGGCTGCGGCTCTTGATCCGAAGCCGGATTTGATCGTTCTGCCGGAAATGTGGAATACCGGATACGCCTTGACGGAAATCGGCAAGCTTGCCGACCCTGACGGCACGCGGACGAAGCAGCTCGTGTCCGAATTTTGCCGCAGCCATAGCGTGAACGTGCTGGCGGGATCGATCGCGCAGCTGCGAGGGGATCAAGTGACGAACACGATCCATGTGTTTGACCGGACGGGCGCGGAGATATCGGAATACAGCAAAATCCACCTGTTTCAGCTTATGAACGAGCATCTGCATCTTCAGGCGGGAGAGGCGGCCGGCGTATTTCAACTGGAGGGCTCGCCTGCGGCGGCGATGATCTGCTATGATATCCGCTTTCCCGAGCTGGCGCGCAAGCTGGCGCTCGGCGGGGCGAAAATCCTGTTCGTTCCCGCCGAGTGGCCGCATCCTCGCCTCCATCATTGGAGAACGCTGCTGCAAGCCAGAGCTATCGAGAACCAGATGTTCGTCGTTTCCTGCAATACGGTCGGGGAAAGCGGAGGGAGCAGCTTCTTCGGCCATTCCATGGTGATCGACCCTTGGGGCGAGGTGCTGGCGGAAGCGGAAGAGAAGGAGACGATTCTGACGGCCGATATCGATCTATCGCTTGTGGACGAGGTGCGCGGCCGCATTCCGGTATTCGCGGATCGTCGGCCGTCTCTGTACGAGTAAGCGGAGGGGATGGGCCTGCTACTTGCCCATCCCAATCTTGTCGATCGTCGCAACGAAGGTAGAGATGAAGGCTTCCGCCGCGTTGGACAAATACCGACCTTTGCGATAAGCGATCACAAGCGTCCTCGTCGGATTGTCCCGCAGCTTCAGGTATACGGGCGCGCGTCCCTGCCAGTCCCTGCGAACAACCATCTCCGGCAGAAATGCAATCCCCATGCCTGCGGCTACGAGGGATTGAACGGTCTCGATGTTGCCGCTCTCGAACACGACGGCAGGCGAGAAGCCCGCTGCTGTGCAAAGATCGTGCGCAATGGCGCGGAAGCCTTGCCCCTTCTTCAATAGAATAAAAGGCTCGTCCTTCAGGCGCGCTACCGAAATGAGGGTATCCCGGTATTGCGGCTCCGCAAGCGGATGATCCGGCGGGACGGCGAGACAGATGCCTTCCTCGAGAACCGGCACGTAGGCCAGAGACGGCTCGATCAGCGGGAGCGACAGCAGGCTGACGTCCGTTCCTCCGCTTGCGGTAAGCTGCTCCAGTCTTCGGGTCGATTCCTCCGTCAGCACGACCTCGATATTCGGATAAGCTTCGCGAAAAGCGGGAAGCACGTGAGGCAGCACGTGAGAGCCGGTCATCGGCAAGCTGCCGACGACAAGACGGCCCTTGCGCATGTCGGCGATATCCTCCATTTCACGCCGGAGCTGGTCCGCCATATCGACGATCTGCTGCGCCTTCTCTACGAACACGGAGCCCGCATAGGTCAGCTCGACGGAATTCGTGCTTCTCTTAAATAGTAGAACGCCCAGCTCCTTCTCCAGCTTGGACAGCTGTTGGCTCAGCGAAGGCTGGGCGATATGCAGCTTCTCGGCGGCGCGCGAGAAATTTCTTTCGCTAGCAATCTGGATCGCATACAGCAATTGGCGGAATTCCATTGCAAAGCTCCTCTCGTTATAGGTTGGAACAATTAACCTTATAGAAATTATATCTTGGAACAATGATAGACGAAATGATAAGATAAGAGCAAGATAAAGAGAACTATTGGGGTGAACTGACAATGAGCAAACAAACTATGTTCGAAAAGATTTGGAACAACCACGTCATCGTCTCCGAAGAAGGAAAGCCAAGCATCCTTTACATCGACCTGCACCTTGTGCACGAAGTGACGTCTCCGCAAGCGTTCGAAGGCCTGCGTCTGTCCGGCCGCAAGGTCAGACGTCCCGACCTGACCTTCGCTACGATGGATCACAACGTTCCGACCAAAGACCGCTTCAACATCGCGGACCCGATCTCCAAGCAGCAAGTGGACACGCTGACGACCAACTGTCAGGAGTTCGGCGTTAAGCTGTACGATCTGAACACCATCGATCAAGGCGTCGTTCACGTTATGGGTCCCGAGCTGGGTCTGACTCATCCGGGCAAGACGATCGTATGCGGCGACAGCCATACGTCTACGCACGGCGCGTTCGGCGCTCTGGCATTCGGCATCGGCACGAGCGAGGTCGAGCATGTCATGGCTACGCAGTGCTTGCAGCAAGCCAAGGCGAAGACGATGGTCATTCGCTTTAACGGCAAGCGCCAGCCGGGCATTACCGCGAAGGACATGATTCTGGGTCTGATCGCGAAATACGGCACGGACTTCGGCACCGGCTACGTTATGGAGTACACAGGCGAAGCGATTCGCGAGCTGTCCATGGAAGAGCGCATGACCGTCTGCAACATGTCCATCGAAGCCGGCGCGCGCGCGGGTCTGATTGCCCCGGACGAGACGACCTTCGAATATTTGCGCGGTCGCGAATACGCTCCGCAAGGCGCTGCTTTCGATGCTGCGGTTGAGCAATGGAAGGCGCTCTGCACGGATGAAGGCGCGACGTTCGATACGGTTCTGGATTTCGACGTGGACTCGTTAATTCCTCAAGTGACTTGGGGCACGAGCCCAGGGATGGGAACGGGCATTACGTCTACGGTTCCGGTTCCTGAGAGCCTGCCGACCGAGAACGAACGCAAAGCGGCGATGAGCGCGCTGGAGTATATGGATCTCAAGCCGGGTACGCCAATGACCGAGATCGAGATCGATTACGTGTTTATCGGCTCCTGCACCAACGGCCGGATCGAAGACTTGAGAGCGGCGGCTTCCGTAGCTCGCGGCCATAAGGTCAACTCTAACGTCACGGCGATTGTCGTTCCGGGCTCGGGACGCGTAAAGATTCAAGCAGAGAAGGAAGGCCTTGATAAAATCTTTACCGAAGCGGGCTTTGAATGGCGCGAAGCGGGCTGCAGCATGTGCCTTGCGATGAATCCGGACGTTCTGAAGCCGGGCCAGCGCTGCGCATCGACGTCCAACCGGAACTTCGAAGGCCGTCAGGGTCGCGGCGGACGCACGCATCTCGTGTCGCCCGAAATGGCGGCGGCAGCGGCTGTCCAAGGCCGTTTCGTCGACGTTCGCACATGGGATTTCAAAAGCGCAGCGAATGCGTAAGAGGACGACTGCCGGGACTGCGGCGCAGCTCGCGCTGCACGTCCGCGGCGGCACCAAGGGAGGATCTCGAACATGGAAGCTTTTACACAATTAAACGGACTCGCCGTGCCGGTCGACCGGGTTAACGTCGATACGGACGCCATCATACCTAAGCAATTCTTGAAAAGAATCGAAAGAAGCGGCTTCGGCCAGTTCCTGTTCTTCGAGTGGAGATGGGATGAGCAAGGCAATGTCATTCCGGAGTTCAACTTGAACAAGCCCCGTTACCAAGGCGCATCGGTTCTGCTGTCTCGTGCCAACTTCGGCTGCGGCTCCTCCCGGGAGCACGCGCCTTGGGCGATTATGGATTACGGCTTCCGCTGTATCATCGCTCCGTCCTTCGCGGATATTTTCTACAACAACTGCTTCAAGAACGGCATTCTGCCGATCAAGCTGAGCGAAGAGCAGGTAGACGACCTGTTCAAGCGTACGGAATCCACGGAAGGCTACAAGCTGAACGTCGATCTGGAAAACAAGGTCATCACCGACGAGAGCGGCTTGAACATTCCGTTCGATCTGGATGAGCATCGCCGCCAGTTCTTGCTTCAAGGCCTGGATGACATCGGACTTACGTTGAAGCACGAAGCCGCGATTACGGCTTACGAGCAGAAACGCGCCGCAAGCGCAACTGTCTAAGCGTATGGTCGGGCTGCGGCCCGAACGGCCCATTGAAAAAGACCTTTTGTCACCGATTCGGCAATTATCGGGACAAAGGGTCTTTTTTTCCTCGAATACGCAACTTTTCTTGCTTTTCAGCGTCTAATGTTTCGTGGACAAGCTGCTGAAATCCCTACATAATCCGGCAATGTTCGCCAAATCTTTACAACATCGAGGTGAAGCATGAAGAAGTGGTTTTCCCTGTTGTTCGTCGTCGCTGGCATGCTGTTCCTCAGCGCGGGTCTCGTTCATGCCGCGAAAGCGGAGACGTTGACGCCGAAGCTGGTGCTGGACGGTCAGGCGCTTGAGCCCAAGGTTCCACCGGTGGTCATCAACCAGACGGTCATGATCCCGTTGAGGATCGCCTCCGAAAGTTTGGGCTACAAAGTGGATTACGACAATAGCAAGAAGCAGGTTACGGTATCGAACAGCAGCAAGAAGCTCGTGATGACCATGGATAATCCCACGGCTTATCTCGATAACGAACCGGTTCAGATGACGGTGCCCCCAACGGCAAAGTCCAATAACCTACTTATACCCCTAAGATTTCTCAGCGAATCTCTCGATGTTCAAGTCTTCTGGGATAATCAAATTAAATCCGCTTTTCTCTACTCGCCGAACCTGTCGAACGGCGGTAATACGGGCGGCGGCTTGATCGGGGTTGTCGACGGAACGGACAAACCCTCCGACGGAACGGACGGGGGCGGAGCAGTGACGACGCCGAATCCCGAGACTCCGGCTGCGCCTACGGGCACTCTTCACGAAGTCAGATACGAGCCGGACGCGATAGTCATCAAGTACGACGGATTTATCGTTCCTAACGCATTTAAGCTGGACAACCCGAAGCGAATCGTCGTAGACATCCCGAATACGCAATATGCGGAAGGCTTCGCGCCGTTCGTCGATTATACTCAAATCAACGAAGGCCGTTTAGCCGTAGAAGGCCATGAAGCGCTTCAATCCGTTCGCTACTCGATGTTCGGAACGGTAACGAAGGCTCCCCGTTTCGTGCTCGATCTGAATCAGGCCTGGGACTATCAACTGGTCAACGACGCCATTGCGGGAGAGCTTCGGATCGTGCTCTATAAGCCGATTCCCGACAACTCGATTTACACTGTCGTGCTCGATGCGGGTCACGGAGGTACAGACCCTGGGGCCTCGAGCCTCAGCAAGCGCCCGGAAAAAGATTTCAACCTGTCGGTCGTGCTTAAAGTACAAGCGCTACTGGCAAGCGAAGAAAGAATCAATCTTGTGCTGACAAGGTCGGACGATACTTATCCTTCCTTGGACGCGAGGTCCGAGCTCGCGAATTCATTGAAAGCGAACCTGTTTGTCTCGGTGCATGCCAACAGCTTTACGCCAACGACCAATGGGACTGAGACCTACTACACCCGCGAGGACAGCAAGGAATTTGCGAATTTGATGCATCCCTTGCTGGTGGCGGCGACCGGTCTTAAGGATAACGGGGTCCGGACGAAGAGCCTCAGTGTAACAAGAAAGACGACGATGCCGGCTATTTTGCTGGAAGCGGGTTATCTGTCCAGCAAGATCGATGAGCCGAAGCTTTGGACGGACGATTTTCAGAATCGGGTAGCCGCCGCTATCGCCCAAGGCATTAAAATGCAATTGAAATTAATTTAAGCGATCCGGCCCTCTTGGGGGCCGGTATGCGCATATATTGGGAAGGGGACTTATGCCGATGAAGAAGGGGTTATCGAAAGGCGTTACCGGATTGATCGCAGCATCTTTTGTCGTATCGGGGGTTTCCTACACCAACTCGGCGGCTTCCGCCGCTTCGCCCTTTAAGGATGTTAAGGTCGGGGGCTGGGCGGACAAGCACATTACGAAATTGGCCTTGCAGGGCATATTGAAGGGCGGAACCGGTTCCGCTTCGGGCACTTTCAGCCCCGCGAATAAAGTGACTCGTCAGGAAGCCGTTATCATTGCATTAAGATTTATGGGCGTCACCGACGAGATCAAGCCCTCCGATGTGCTCGTATTTCCAAGCGCTTTGGTCATTAAGGAAGATTACAAGCCATACATAAAGCTAGCCGTGCAGAAAAAAATATTGCTGATCGATGAGGAAGTTGCGCTTGCCGAGAAAGAGAAAGGTAAGGAGTGGGGCAGCAGCCCGGCAACGCGAGAGTGGATGGCCAAGCTGCTCGTTCGCGCGATCGGCAAGGAGGAACCAGCCAAGGCGGTGGCCGGTCAGGCAAGCTCCTTCGCGGATGACGCGCAGATCGACGCTCAACTGAAAGGGTATGTCAATTACGCCGTTTCAACCGGCCTCGTTACCGGAGTAACCGGCAACAAGTTCGATCCTGCGGGCGCGGTCACGCGCGAGATGGCTTCCACATTGTTCAGCCGGGCTCAAACGAATATGAGCGTCGCATACTCCGGTCAAGTAACCGGGGCGTTGGTGTCGTCGTCGGGAAGCAAAGTGACCTTGCTTCATTCCGACGGCTCGGTGAAGGAGTACACCCTTTCTCCTAGCGCATCGGTCTATAGCTTTCAGTCAGAGCAAACGTCCGATATTTCCAAGTTGGTCCCGTACGGGGAAGTAGTCATGATCAGCAACAGCGACGGCACCATCGGCTATGTGGAGCAAACGAGCGAGACGCCAAAGGTGAAAAACTATGAAGGCTCGATCATCCTCATCTCGGAGGCTCAGAATAAGCTCACTGTGTCGATTAACGGCGAGCCCAAGACTTATTCCTACGACGCTCAGACGCTCACAGCCAAAGACATCAATGGACAAGTGTTGAAAATCGCCGATCTCCCGCTTAACGTGCCGGTAAAGCTCGGAGTGGACATTTCAACCGAGAGCAAATTGCTGTCGCTGACATTGAGCAAAGCGGTCACGAACAAAACGGGCGCAGGTACGGTGGAAGCCTGGAAGGTTGCCGATCTGTCCCTTCAGGTGAAGGACGCTGCAGGCAATTCCGAGACGTACCCTGTCGCTTCGAATGCGGCCATCAAGCATACAGACGGGACGAGCTACACATTCGATCAGCTTGCGGCTGGCGATGCGATCTCCTACGAAGTGAAGATGGGCTCGGTGACGAGCATTACGATCACGAAAAAAATGCAGCCGCCGATTACGGGCGTGCTCAACCTGGTGGACAAAGCCGGCAAGACGATTCAGTACCGGGTGAACAACGAGCTTGGCGCGAAGGATCTGGCGGACAGCGTCATCGTTAAGCTTGAAGGAATGTCCGGGGTTACGTTGGACGATCTGTTCAAAGGAGATACCGTCTCCATGACGCTTAACGAAGCGGGCAAGGTTTCCGTGATTACGATTACGAGCCGCTCCGTCAGCTTCTTGAACGGCGTCACCGTCTCGAACTATTTGCCGGACGATAACACGCTGATCGTTACCGATTCGACGAACAAGAAGGTGCCGTTGATCTTGAGCGAATCGACGAGATTTGACTTGAACGGCACGGTCATTACGCAGAGGGAAGCTGCTAACTATATTGCCAAGGGCAAAAAGGTCAATGTAGGCTATACCAACTCCAATGCTGCGTATGTCTCAATCGTATCCCAGTATACGGGAACGATTCTGGAGAATAATGTAACGGCCAGAACGCTTAAGCTGAGCCTGGATACGACGAACTCGGTAACGCTCTCCTATTCGACTTACGTGCCGATTGTGGACGTCTATGGTCAAACCTCGGCCACCTATCTGGACCTGCGTGTCGGAGACAAGGTTACGGCCATTATGGACTATGTGACGCAAGATAAAGTCATCTCCGTGCAGCTTCAGAAGACGGTTCAATTCGATCTTGTCAGCACGGACTTGACCGGCAACAGGCTGCGCGCCAAACGCTCGGACGGCGTCGTGGAGGACTGGAGCTTGACCGGCTTGACTCTCCCGATCGTCAACGAGAAGGAAGAACCGCTAAGCCTTACGACCCTGAATCAATCCGGCGCTACGCTTCTGAACGTCACGTTCAAAGGAAAGTCGCCGATCAAGGTGAAAGCCATAGCGACGACATACGGCCGCGTTTCCGCAGTCAATACGGCCAATTCGTCCATCGACGTCGTGAATTCGGCCGGCAATGTCGTGACAAAATCGTTCCAGTCTACGCCAACCGTCATGAGGAACGGAACCGTAATCGGTTCGTTGTCCTCCGTGAAAGCGGATGACCGTGTTGAAATCCGCCTGGACGATAACGATCGCCCGATTATCGACATTATCCCGGCCGTGAACAAGAAGTACTTGAATAACAATGCCGATACCTTGTTCGTTCAAAGGGCGAGCTTAAACGAAAACAATACGTATCTGCTGCATTCGCAGGTATACATTCATCAAGGCACGAAAACCCTGACATTTGCGGATTTGAAGAACAACGATGACATCATCTTATATGTCCTTCGCGGCAAAGTCATCGAGATTGCAAAATAACACGGCGTTTCTTGATTTGCAGCTCCCCGGTCCAGTGGACCGGGGAGCTATTGCATGTCTCGGCATATTGCCGCAACCCCGATCTTCCGGTAAACTTGGGTATGACTTTTCAATCATGAAGGAGCGCCTATGAACGCTGCAACGTTAAAGCAAGTATTGAATACGATAGCGGAGATGTTTCCCGATGCAAGATGCGAGCTGAATCACCGCAATCCGTTCGAGCTGACGATTGCCGTGCTGCTGTCCGCCCAATGCACGGACGAGACCGTCAACAAGGTGACGGCTACGCTGTTCGATAAATACAGAGCTCCGCAAGACTATCTGAACGTGCCTTTGGAGGAATTGGAGAACGATATACGCCGAATCGGACTGTTTCGCAACAAGGCGTCCAACATCCAGAAGCTGTGCCGACTTGTGATCGATAAGCACGGCGGAGAAATTCCGCGCACCCACGAGGAGCTGACGGAGCTTCCCGGCGTTGGAAGAAAGACGGCTAACGTAGTGATGTCCAACGCGTTCGACGTGCCGGCGATTGCCGTCGATACCCACGTAGAGCGCGTCTCCAAGCGTCTAGGCGTTGCGAAGCCGGACGATACCGTGCTGGAGGTCGAGAAGAAGCTGATGCGCAAGGTTCCGCGCGAGGAGTGGACGATTACGCATCATCGGCTCATTTTTTTCGGACGTTATCATTGCAAGGCCCAGAACCCAAAATGTGAGCTATGTCCTGTACTGGAACACTGCAAGGAAGGCAAGTCCCGCCTGAAAGCCTCCTTGAAAAAAAGGAGAGTAACCTCTTGAACCCAATCGATACTGGAGCGTCGGCCGCCGCCGCGCCATTGTCCCCGGAACTGATTCCCTATGTTAAATCTTTGCAAGAGATGTCCGCCAGAGCGAAGGCAGGCGGAGACCCGACGCAGGCCGAGAAGCTGTTCGAGCTGTCCGATAAGCTCCGCTCGGGCAGACTGACCGTGGCGTTCTGCGGACACTTCTCGGCAGGTAAATCGACATTGGTCAATACGCTGTGCGGGGCGACGCTGCTGCCCGCTTCGCCGATCCCGACCAGCGCGAACGTGGTAACGGTAGTCAACGGAGCCCCCTCCGCGGAGACGGTGTTTCGCGATGCGAACGGAACGGTGTTCCCGGCCCGAAGCATCGCCGTAGAGCAGCTTCATGACTTCGCCGTAGACGGGGAAGGCGTCACCTCTATTCAGGTTTCCTACCCGATCCCGCTCTTAGGCGACCGCATGGCCATCGTAGACACGCCAGGCGTAGATTCCACGGACGGGGCGCACCGCGCCGCTACGGAATCGGCGCTGCACCTGGCCGATGTCGTGTTCTATGTGACGGACTATAACCACGTGCAATCCGAGGTGAACTTTCGCTTTCTTCGCAGCCTGACGCGTTGGGGCAAGCCCACCTATCTGATCGTGAATCAGATCGATAAGCATAGGGAGGAGCAGATCGCGTTCGCGGAATTTCGCGAGAGTCTCCGGCAAGCGTTGGCCAATTGGGATATTGAAACGGGCGCAACTTTATTTCTGTCCTTAAGAGAGCCGGGGCATCCGTTATCCCAGTGGCCGCAATTGCTTGAGCTGATCTCGGATCTTCAGCCGCTGGCGGACTCCTTAATGGTCAGAAGCGCGGCGAGATCGGCGCTGCATCTGGCGGACCAGTACCGCGAGTCGCTGCACCAACGCAATCAAGGAAAAAGAGAACGTCTTGAGGCGCAGCTTGGCGAGGAGGAGCCGGAGCGGCGACAGGCGCTACGAGCCTCATTGGAGGCCGGGCTGGCCAAGCTTCAGAACGCGGGAGACGCGCGAAGGGAACGCGTGCGGACGGAGGCGGATAAGCTGCTGGCCAGCGCAAACCTGACGCCCGCCGAAACCCGGGAGAAGGCCCGCGAGGTGCTCGCTGCCATGCAGCCGGGCTTCAAGGCGGGGTGGCTGTCCGGGGCGGCCAAGACGGAAGCGGAGAGAGCCGCTAGGCTGGGTCGCTTGTCCGACGACTTTAACCGGCAGGTATCCGCGCATGTGACAGGCCATCTTATGGAATTGCTTCGCAGAGAGGCCGAACAGGTCGGCTACTCCGGGGACGAGATGGAGCAGTCGCTGGCCTCATGCTTTCAGCCCGTCTCGTCCGACTGGGTTCGTTCTCTTGTGAAGCCGGGAGCGGGAGCGGACGGGCAAGCTACACTGCACTACTCCGACGAGCTCAGCTCCGCGCTTAAGTCGCTCTATCGCAAGGCGGCGCTTCAATGGAGCGACGGTTTGCAGGAACGAGAGCTTCCGGCGCAGGAGCAAGAGCTCGCAGAACTGAAGGCGCAGCTCGCGGAGCTTGCGAAGAGAGAAGCGGCGGCAGAGGCCGTAGCCGCTCTGGAAGAAGAGGAGCGGGCGGAGGAGCAGCAATTGATAGCGTTGCTGCCGCACGCGCCTGATGCGGCAGAATTGGTCTTGCCCGCCCCTGAGCCGCTGGGACAGGAGCGGCTTCGCGCTGCCGCAGAGGAGAGTCGGGAGCTTGCTGCGGAAGCTTTCGCTGCTGAGGCAGGCGCGAACGAGCAAATGCAGGCCGAGAGCGAGAACGCCCCGGCTCAGCCGTCCGAGGGCGTCGTCCGCTTGGGCGCGCCGCAGGGAGCGGCGGAGAAGCTGGAACGCTCCGCCTCGCTGCTGGCGAAGGTCGGCGCGCTTCGCAGCGTGGCCGACGGGCTCTATGCCAAAGCCGAGCGATTCAGGAATAAGAGCTTTACCATTGCTCTCTTCGGCGCATTCAGTGCCGGCAAGTCTTCCTTTGCGAACGCGTTGGTTGGCAAATCCGTGCTTCCGGTGTCTCCGAATCCAACGACCGCAACCATCAATCGGATCGTCGCGGCTACGCCGGAACGGCCGGACGGCACTGCGCTCGTAACGATGAAGACGCCCGAGGAATTCCTCGAAGACTTGCGCCATTCGCTTAAGCGGATCGGCGTGGCCAAGGAGAAGCTGGAAGCGGCGGGCTCGGACATTGATGCGCTGCTGGCGCTTAAGGACCCGATCGTTGCGAGCGAGCTTCACCCTCGCGGCGGCCCGCATCTGGCGTTCCTGACGGCTGCCGCCAAAGGCTGGAGCGAGTTCGGACCGCTGCTCGGCAGCCAGCTGACGGCAGGCGAGAGCGAGTATAGAAGATTCGCTGCCGAGGAGCAGGCGTCCTGCTTCGTCTCGGAGATCGATCTTTACGTGGACTCTCCGATCACGCGAAGCGGAGCCGTGCTCGTTGATACGCCGGGAGCCGACTCCATCAACGCCCGTCACACCGGCGTCGCATTTCAGTACATTAAAAATGCGGACGCGGTGCTGTTCGTGACTTATTATAATCATGCGTTCACCGAGGCCGACCGCGAGTTTCTTAACCAGCTCGGCAGCGTGAAGGACGTCTTCGAGCTGGACAAAATGTTTTTCGTCATTAACGCCGCGGACCTGGCTTCCTCCGAAGCGGAGTTGGATCACGTGCGCGAGCATGTCGGCGCTCAGCTGCTTAAGCATGGCATTCGCAAGCCGAGGCTGTTCGCGGTGTCCAGCCTGAACGGTCTGCAAGCGAAGCTCGCGCGCAATCAAGCCTCGATGGAGGCCTCCGGGCTGTCCGCCTTCGAGACGGCTTTCCGGAAGTTCTCGGAGGAGGAGCTGGGGGGCCTCGCTCTTGCGTCGGCGAACAAGGAGCTGGACCGCGTCGATAAGCTGCTGGATAGCTGGCTGGCGTCCGCCAACGCGGATGCGGCCACCCGGGAAGCGAAGGCGGTGCGTCTGAAGGAGCAAGCCGAACGATGGCAGGGCGAGAGCGGCGCCGGCGTGCCGGCGGCCGCGCAGCCGCTGCTGCAGGAGGTCGGCGAGCAGCTGTATCATCTGCGTCAGCGGTTGAAGTTCCGATTCAAGGAGCACTATCAATTGGCATTCCATCCTTCTATCCTGCAGGACGACGGACGAGACCTGAAGAAGCTGCTGCAAGCTTGCGGAGAGGATCTGAAGCGCTCGCTGAACGAGGATTTGCTTCAAGAGCTTCGCGCCGCGGGCTTGCGTCTGGAAGGAACGATTCAGGCTTTGGCGGAGAAGGCGCTCGGATCGTTGTCCGGACTCGGAGAGATGGAGCGCGAAGGCTTCACCCCCGAGCCTGTCGACCGGATCGGGCTTGAATTGCCGCTTCCCGACGTATTTGCCGCAGGGCCGTATTTCGAGCAGAGACAGCTGTGGAGCGCGTTCCGATCGCCGAAGCACTTCTTTGAGAAGGAAGGCTCGGCCACGCTGCGCGAGGAGCTGGAGCAGGCTTTGTTTCAGACGATGGACGCCGGCCTCTCGACGCTTCGCGCACGATGGGAGAACGAGGCGGAGGAGGCGCTGAAGCAGGGCGTTCGTGCGGCAGCGTCGGCATGGTCCGGCCAGCTGTCGGCTTTTGCTCTGAGCATGAGCCAGGCGCTTCGCGAACCGGGCGAAGAACTGTTGATCGCGAATCTTCGGGACGAGTGGCGAGAAATCAGGCGATAAGACCCAAAATCGGCTCTCTTCCATCTTTAAGGAGATGGAAGAGAGCCTTTTCTTCTAATGGCTTAGCTTTCCTTGCATATTCGAGCCAACAAGGGGATGTTGGGTACGATACGCGACGATATGGAAGAGAATCGATGCATGCGTCGAGATGAAGCCGCTTACTTCCGCCCTAGGCTCGAAAAGGCGAGAATAGCGCTGTTGCCGGGGAATTTCGATTGAGCTACACTGCCGTAGAAAGCAGCGACGGGAGGATCGACATTGGATATTTTTCGGGCATTAAAAACCTATTATTGGCATGACAAAGGGTTTCTGTGGGGCTCTGTGGCAGGGCTCGCGATTGCAACCGCGCTCGGTCTGGCGTACCCTCTGCTGCTCAAGACGCTGATCGACGAGATGATTGTGCCGGGGCGGTATGAAGGCGTGCTGGGATTAACGCTGACGGCTGTCGGCATTATCGTCGTGAAGGCGGGCTTCCAGTATGTACACGGATTTAGCGGCGGGCGACTGGGGAACCGACTGGCTTATCGATTGCGCAATGCTTGCTACGAGAAGCTGCAGCAATTGTCGTTCTCTTACTATGATACCGCACGAACGGGGGACCTCATGTCAAGGCTGACGGCGGATATCGAAGGCGTAAGAATGTTCATCGGCTTCGGCTTCGCCCAATTGCTCAATACCGGGCTGCTGCTCGTATTCGGCTTCACGATGATGTTTTTCATCGATTGGCCGCTCACGCTGATGACCCTTGTCATCGTTCCGGTGCTCGGGTTCGTCGCCATCCGTTTCGAACAGAACATTCACCCGGTATTCCGCTCGATTCGTTCGGCGGTCGGGAGGCTGACGGTGCGCGTTCAGGAGAACGTAACGGGAGTCCGAACGGTCAAGTCGTTCGCCCGCGAGCCCTTCGAGATTCGCAAATTCGTGAAAGAAAACGTGGATTACAGAGACAACCATCTGTCGCTCGCAACGGTATGGGCTCGCTATTTTCCGCTGATCGAGATGATCGCGAACGTAAGCGTAGCCGCATTGCTCCTCGCTGGAGGCTGGCGTGTCATTGCAGGTACGCTGTCCCTGGGAGATCTGGTCGCGCTAAGCGGCATGCTCGGACTCATCGTAGCGCCGCTATGGACGCTTGGCTTCCAGATTAACGGCTATACGCAGTCCAAAGCCTCGGGCGAGCGCTTGCTGGAATTGCTGAATCAGCCGATTGCGGTCAGAAGCCATCCCAAAGCTCTTGTTCTGGACGGGGACAGGGTGCAAGGCCATGTTCGCTTCGAGGATGTCAGCTTCAGATATGCGAACCGCGACGATCAACCCTCGGCGCTGCTGGGCTTTCGGGTAGACGCGCCCGCAGGATCGGTCATCGGATTGCTTGGGGGCACCGGATCGGGAAAATCGACTGCGGTAGGCCTGCTTCTGAGAGCTTACGACGTCGGCGAAGGAGCGATAACGTTGGACGGAGTCGATATTCGTCATATCGAGCTGGCCAGCCTGCGCAGCCAGATCGGCATCGTGTTCCAGGAATCCTTCCTGTTCTCGACGACGATTAAGGAAAATATCAGCTACGGCCGCCCGGATGCGACGCAGGAAGAAATCGAGGAAGCGGCGCGGCTGGCGCAGGCCGACGGCTTCATTCGCGAGCTTCCGCTTGGCTACGATACGATCGTGGGGGAACGGGGCATGGGCTTGTCCGGCGGCCAGAAGCAGCGTATCGCGATCGCCAGAGCGCTGTTGAACAAGCCTAAGATTCTCATTCTGGATGATGCGACCAGCGCACTGGATATGGAGACCGAGCATGAGATTCAAACGGCGATTCGCCAGGTGATGGCCGGACGAACCGTGCTCATGATCGCCCACCGGATTTCGACGCTGCGAAGGGCGGATGAAATACTCGTGCTGGATCGGGGTCATACGACGCAGAGAGGCACGCACGACGCGCTCGTGCGGCAGCCCGGCTTGTATCGCGAAACCTATCGCATTCAATATGCCGATCGCCCTGATGAGCTGGACCAGCCTCTGACGGCGGCAAAGCCTTCGGGAGAAAGACGGGTGTCGGGATGAGCCGCCAATTTGTCTATCAAGACGATGAACTTATAGAGAAGCCGTTTAACTGGAAGCAGATGCGCCGCCTGCTAATCTTCGTCAAGCCGTACAAGAGCGCTGTCGCTCGTGTCGTGTTCGTCATGACGGTGTTCGGGATGCTGGCGAGGCTGGCCATTCCGCTGCTGATGAGCTTCGCCATCGATAAGGCGATCCATCCGCAAGAGGGAAGCGGCAGCCTGTCGCTGCTCATTACCATCGTGGCCGTCATGCTCGCGTTGTACGGTCTGCGTTGGTGGGCGCAGAAATATACGATTGAGCAAACGAACGGAATCGGCCAGAAGGTGATTTTCGACTTGCGGGCCGCGCTGTTCCGCCATATTCAGTCGCTGTCGTTCCGCTTCTTCGACAAGCGGCCGGCGGGCTCCGTTCTCGTGCGGGTGACCAACGACGTCAACTCCTTGCAGGATATGTTCACCAACGGCGTCGTGAACTCGGCAATCGATATTATGCAGCTAATCGGCATTACGATTATCCTGCTTGTCATGGAGCCGACGCTGGGACTGGCGGTCATGATTACGGTTCCGTTGATGTTTCTCGTCTCGACCGCGCTGCGCAAAAAAATCCGTATGGCCTGGCAAGTCGTACGGATCAAGCAATCCCGGATCAACGCCCATTTGAACGAAAGCATTCAGGGCATCCGGGTCACGCAAGCGTTCGCGCAGGAGAAGGAGAACATCGGTTTTTTCGACCGGATGAATTCCAGCAGTATTCGCTCCTGGAACACCGCGTCGGCGCTGAACCAGCTGTTCGGCCCGATCATTGAGATTACGTCGGCGATCGGTACGCTGATTTTGCTTTTGTACGGCACCTATCTTATTCAATCGGGAGCTATGACCGTCGGGGTGCTGGTGGCCTTCATTACTTACGTCGGCAGCTTCTGGGAGCCGATTACCCGCTTGGGAAACATGTACTCCCAGCTGCTGATCTCCATGTCCTCTGCCGAGCGCATTTTCGAGTTCATGGATGAGACCCCGGCCGTTCCGGAGAAGAAAGACGCGTACCCCATTGCCAAGCTGCGCGGCGACGTACGGCTTGAAGGCGTTACCTTCGGCTATGAAGCCGATCGTCCGGCGCTGAAGGAAGTCGAGCTTGACGTGAAGGCCGGAATGTCGGTTGCGCTGGTCGGCCATACCGGCTCGGGCAAGAGTACGATTGTGAACTTGATCTGCCGCTTCTACGATACGGTGGAGGGCCGCGTTCTGATCGACGGGACGGACATTCGGGACGTAACGATCGATAGCCTGCGTTCGCAGATCGGGATCGTGCTTCAGGATACGTTTATTTTCTCCGGCACGATCCGCGACAACATTCGGTATGGCCGCCCGGATGCGACGGACGCGGAGGTGGAAGCCGCCGCCCGTTCCGTCAGGGCGCACGATTTTATCGCCGATCTGCCGCGAGGCTACGATACCGAGGTGGAGGAGCGAGGCAACGCTCTGTCCGTCGGACAACGCCAACTGCTCAGCTTCGCAAGGGCGCTGCTCGCCGATCCGCGTATACTGGTGCTGGATGAAGCGACGGCAAGCATCGATACCGAGACCGAGCTTCGCATCCAAGAGGCGCTTGCGACGCTGCTGGAAGGAAGAACGTCCTTTATCGTGGCTCACAGGTTATCGACAATTCGCCACGCGGATCAAATCGTCGTGCTTGATCACGGGGAAATCAAGGAAATCGGCAATCACGAGGAGCTGATGAAGCGTCCGGGCCATTATCGCAATCTAGTCGACGCTCAGTATCGCTTCTTATCCGCTTAACGAGAATTCCGCAAACCGGCCTGTCGGCGAAACCATCGCCCTCAGGCCGGTTTTTTTGCACGGGCGAAAAGAAAGATACAGACCCGCTCATCTCATACGATGGCGTGATACGAGACGTTCATCGCCGTACCGGAGATGGCAAGCCCTATTTACTTGCTCCGAAAAGGCAGGCATAAATTTGAAAAATGTCGCAAGAACCGTTATCGTGGAATCGTGCAGAAAAAAACGGGACGGTTGTCCGGTTATTCGAATGGGGGAGAAGCATGCGGTCATCTTCTTTGTTATGGCGCATTTTAGGCTTAACGATGCTGGTCTGCTTGATAGTAATGCTGTCGGGCTTCGCCTGGGCAATCAAGGATACCTGGTTTCCGCAAAGCAGCCTGGCGCTGCCGGAGGTCGGCGAGCCGGAGAAGGCGACGGGGGGAGAATGGAGCGCCAAGCCCGAGCTTTACGTAACCGCTCTCGGCGATTCCCTGACCAAGGGAACCGGGGATTCCACGGGAGAGGGATATGTCAACCGCGCGATTGAAGCGTTGTCGGACAAGCTGGACAAGCCGGTGTATCTGGTCAACAATATGGCCATTAATGGACTGAAAGCGGATCAATTGGCCAAGAACCTCGAAGAGAAGGGCTACGTGAACGCCGTCGGCAAGGCGGATATCGTCGTGCTTACAATCGGCGGCAACGACCTGTTTCAGGAGGCTCAGGGCGGAGGCTCGCTGGCGGAAGGCGGCGATCTGTCTCCCGAGGCGCTTAAGCAACGCCTTCCCGAGGTGACGCCCCGGCTGAAAGAGGTATTCGGCAAGATCAGGCAGGCCAATCCGACGGCTCGTATCGTTTACGTGGGACTGTACAACGCCTTCTACGACGTAGCCGAGATGCGCGCGATCGCCAGCGAGGTCGTAGCGGAGTGGAACGATTATGCTTTTCGACTGGCTCTGGCCGACGGCAATGCAACGGTCGTGCCGACATACGATTTGTTCGAGTTCAATCTGACGGATTACCTTTCCTCGGACCATTTTCATCCGAACGCGCTCGGATATGAGCGTATTTCCGGAAGAGTCGTCGAATCGCTTCAATAATTATCCACGCACGGGAGGGAACAGCCGATGAGCGGCAACGCGAAAGAGATCGTGATGTCGGTACAGGGACTTCAAAAAAAAATCGGGCGCAAACCGATCATCCGCGAGGTTTCATTCGAGGTATATGCAGGTGAAATATTCGGCTTTCTCGGCCCGAACGGCTCAGGCAAAACAACGACCATTCGCATGCTGGTCGATCTGATCAAGCCGACGGCAGGCAATATCGTCGTCTGCGGCGACAATGTGCGCACGCACCCGGAACGGGCGCTGTCGCACATCGGCTGCATTGTCGAGAATCCGGAAATGTACGGCTTCATGACAGGCTGGGAGAACCTGGAGCATTTCGCCCGCATGCAGAAGGGCATTTCGGAGGAACGCATCGCGGAGGTGGCGGAGATCGTCGGCCTCGACCAGCGCATTCACGACAAAGTGAAAAACTACTCGCTGGGCATGCGTCAACGCTTGGGCATCGCCCAAGCTCTGCTCGGCAAGCCCAAGCTGCTCATTCTCGACGAGCCGACGAACGGGCTCGATCCCAAGGGGATTAAGGAGCTGCGCGAGTTTATTCGGATGCTCGCGGAGGGCGGGATGAGCTTGTTTATCTCCAGCCACCTGCTCAGCGAAATTCAGCTCATGTGCGATCGGGTAGCTATCATCGCGCACGGGGAAGTGATTGCCGTAGGCGAAGTGGAAGAACTGGTGTCGCAAGCGGGCACCTATACGATCTGGCAGGTCGATCGGCCCGTGGCGACGCGAGAGATGTTCCGGAATCAGCCGGAGATTGCGCTCATCCCGGACAAGGAGCACCGCATCGACGAAGCGCTGCTCTCGGCGATGAACGATCCGATCGTGACGGTGATGGAGGAAAGCCAGGTTACGGAATGGGTGAAACGTCTGGTAGACGCGGGAATCGGCATCCTTTCCGTTCAACGCGTCGCTCCTTCCCTGGAGGAACTATTCTTGAAGCTGACGGAGGGGGAGAAAATTGGCTAATCTGCTGGCTCTGATCCAGAACGAGACGTTGAAGGTGTGGAAGAAAAAAAGATTCGCGGTCATCGTGCTCATTCTGCTCATTCTCATTCCGATATTTGTCTATGCGCAAATGAAGATCGCCCAGAACACGACGGATAAGTTCAATACCGACTGGCGGGCCGAATTGCAAAGCCGCATTACGGACAACACGAACGCCCTGAGCAGCGACCGGATTCCGGAGGAGTGGAAGAAGTGGCGCAAGGCGCTCGTCCAGCAATTGCAATATTACTTGGATCACGATATCAATCCTGAATCGCCGAACGCCGTCACGTTCAC
Source organism: Cohnella boryungensis (assembly GCF_042651945.1). Lineage (NCBI taxonomy): Bacteria > Bacillati > Bacillota > Bacilli > Caryophanales > Paenibacillaceae > Cohnella > Cohnella boryungensis. The sequence continues at coordinate 217,928 of NZ_JBHSED010000005.1, forward strand.
CCGCCGGTTTATGGACAATGCGGTTTCCCTATTCATTCCGCTTCTCGTGCTGGCGATCGCATCGGATCTCGTGTCGTCGGAGCGCTCGACGGGAACGATCAAGATGCTGCTGACGAGACCCGTCCGAAGGTGGCGCATTCTCTTCTCCAAGCTGGCGACCGTGACGCTGTACGTTTCGATGATTATCGTCACGACGGTGCTGCTGTGCTACTTGATATCCGGACTCGTATTCGGATACGGAGGCTGGGGAGAGCCGGTGTTCGTCGGCTTTCAGGTTCAAGGGGCGGACGTGGACACGACGAACGTTCATGCGATCACCCAAGGCTTGTACTTGCTCATGCAATCGGGGTTGAACTGGTTTTCTTCCATGATCGTGGCCATCATCGCGCTTATGGTATCCGTGCTCGTACGCAGCACGGCGGCAAGCTTCGTGACCATGATGGCGACGATTATCGCGGGAACGATTCTGGCCAACATGGCCTCCTCCTGGAAAAGCGCCAAATACTTGTTTAATGTCAATCTGGAGCTGTCCGCCTATTTAAGGGGAACGCCGCCTCCGATCGAAGGCATGACGCTCGGATTTTCGCTTGCGGTATTGGGCATATCGGGAGCCATTGCGCTGATCGTATCGTTCGCGGTTTTTACGAAGCAGGATATCATGAACTAGAATGGCTTGAAACGCCCAGACCTTATGTGCTCCAGGTCTGGGCGTTTGGTATGATTGATCATAACATCGGCTGCTTTATGGTATAATAACGGGAACGCTTGTTCTTGCTCTGGGGGTTGCGTTTTTCGCGAAAGGCCATTATTGTAAAAACACGCAAACGACTAGGGTAACCTGATAGTGATGATGGAAACTTTGGACAACATTTCGCTTTTGAATTAGAATTAAACGGAAGTGCGTCCACGACGATGGCGCAACAGATTACGCAAGGAGGTCCATTCGTGACCGAACAAATCGATTTGTTCGCTTCTCCCGCGGCTCCCGCGGCTCATGCGGGAAGCGAATACAGCGCGGATGATATTCAGATTCTGGAAGGCTTGACCGCCGTTCGCAAAAGGCCGGGGATGTACATCGGCAGCACGACGACGGCGGGACTGCATCATTTGTTATGGGAAATCGTGGACAACGCGGTCGACGAGCATCTGGCCAAGCATTGCTCGAAGATCGACGTGATCGTCCATGCCAACAATTCCATAACGGTTATCGACAACGGCCGCGGCATACCGACGGGCATACACAAGAGCGGGATTCCGACGCCTCAGGTCGTCTTTACGATTCTGCATGCGGGCGGCAAATTCGGCGGAGCCGGCTATAAGAAATCCGGCGGCTTGCACGGGGTTGGCGCCTCGGTGACGAATGCGCTGTCCGAGTGGCTGGAGGTCGAGATTTATCGCGAAGGCAAAATACATAGAATGAGATTCGAGACGTGGATCGACGATAAGGGCACGGAGCATGTCGGCGAGCCTGTTACGGGGCTGGAGGTCACCGGAAATACGAACCGGACGGGGACGAAAGTGACATTCAAGCCCGATCCGAAGGTGTTCCACGGCAACGTCAGCATGAATTACGATACGCTGTCCGAGCGGCTTCAGGAGATTGCGTTCCTGAACTCCGGCCTTAAGGTGAACATTAAGGACGAGCGCAACGGCAAGTCGGACAGCTACCATTACGAGGGCGGAGCGCGACAATTCGTGCAATTCCTGAACGAAGAGAAATCGGTGCTTCACGATGTCGTTCACTTCACAGCGGAGAAGGATGACATCGAGGTCGAGGTTGCGCTGCAATATAACGACGGCTATACCGAGACGATCGCCTCGTTCGTCAACGCGATTCCCACAAGAGGCGGAGGCACGCACGAGACCGGCTTCAAGACGGCCTACACGCGCGTGCTGAACGAATATGCGCGCAAGACCGGCCAACTCAAGGAGAAGGAAAAAAATCTCGAAGGCAACGATCTGCGGGAAGGCATGATGGCCGTCATCAACATCAAGATGTCGGAGGTCGAATTCGTCGGCCAGACGAAGGATCAGCTGGGGAGCGCAACGGCCAGAAGCGCGGTAGATGCGGTCGTGACCGACAAGATGACCGTGTTTCTGGAGGAAAATCCCCAGGTCGGACAGCTTCTGATCCGCAAGTCCATCCAGGCGTCGCGCGCACGCGAAGCGGCGCGCAAGGCGCGCGAGGAAATCCGCAGCGGGAAGAAGCGCAGCGAGAGCGCCAGTCTGGGGGGCAAGCTGTCTCCCGCCCAATCCAAGGACAGCTCGCGCAATGAGCTGTTTATCGTGGAAGGGGATTCGGCCGGCGGCTCCGCCAAGCAAGGCAGGGACTCCAAGTATCAGGCGATTCTGCCGCTCAAGGGCAAGCCGATGAATCCCGAGAAATCGAAGCTGGTCGACATTCTGAAGAACGACGAGTACAAAGCGATTATTGCAGCGGTCGGCGCGGGGATCGGCTCGGAATTCGACGTCGAGGAGTGCAACTATTCGAAGATTGTCATCATGACAGATGCGGATACGGACGGAGCGCACATTCAGGTGCTGCTGCTGACGTTCTTCTATCGGTACATGAAGCCGCTCATCGATGCGGGCAAGGTATTCATCGCGCAGCCGCCGCTCTACAAGATTACGAGGAAGTCCGGCAAGCTGGAGACGGTTCGCTATGCCTGGACGGATGAGCAGTTGAACCTATACACCAAGGAGCTTGGCAAGGGAGCCGAGCTGCAGCGTTACAAAGGACTGGGCGAGATGAATCCCGATCAGCTGTGGGAGACAACGATGAATTACGAGTCGCGGACGCTCCTGCAGGTACAGATTGAGGACGCCGCCAAGGCGGAACGCCGCGTGTCCACCCTGATGGGGGACAAGGTCGATCCGCGCAAGCGCTGGATTATCGAGAACGTGGATTTCACGGAGTACGAGGAGTAATTGAATTTGCCATTGTACTCATAACAGACTAGGAGGCAGTAAGCAGTGAGCCTACTTGAGCAGTTTTTGCCGGCGTTTTTGGAGGAGGTCGTAGGCGACCGCTTCGGACGCTATTCCAAATATATTATTCAAGACCGTGCAATTCCCGATGTCCGCGATGGATTAAAGCCGGTGCAACGGCGGATTCTGTACGCGATGTACGATTCGGGCAATACGCCGGACAAGCCTTACCGCAAGTCGGCTAAGACGGTCGGGGATGTCATGGGGAACTACCATCCGCATGGAGATGCTCCGATCTATGAAGGAATGGTCCGGATGGCCCAGCCCTGGAAAATGGCGCATATGCTTGTTGACGGCCATGGGAACTGGGGCTCGATGGATGACGATCCGCCGGCTGCAATGCGTTATACCGAGGCCCGGTTGTCCGTAATTGCCATGGAGCTGCTTCGGGATATTGAAAAGCGAACCGTGCTATTCAAGGATAATTTCGATAATACGACGAAGGAGCCAGTCGTACTTCCCGCTCGTTATCCGAATTTGCTCGTTAACGGCGTAACGGGGATTTCTGCCGGTTTCGCAACGGAGATTCCGCCGCACAATCTGCGCGAGATTATCGACGCCTGTATTGCCATCATGAACAAGCCGGAGCTCACCGTTCCGGAGCTGATGGAGATCGTCAAGGGCCCCGACTTTCCTACTGGCGGGCTCATTATGGCCGGAGATGGCATTCGCGAAGCCTATGAGACCGGCAAGGGCAAAATTTATATCCGCTCCAAAACCGCCATCGAGGAAATGAGAGGCGGCAAGCAGCAAATCGTCATTACTGAAATTCCTTACCAGATCGTCAAGTCCAGACTGGTCAACGCCATCGATTCTTTGCGCATGGAGAAAAAGGTCGAAGGCATCGCGGAGGTTCGCGACGAGAGCGGCAGGAACGGCCTGCGCATTGTGGTCGAGCTGAAGAAGGACGTCGATGCGGAAGGGATTCTCGCGTATTTGCTGAAAAAAACCGATCTGCAGACGACGTACAACTTCAATATGGTCGCGATCGTGAACAAAGCCCCTCGCCAGCTTGGCATTAAGCAAATTCTTGATGCCTACGTCGAGCATCAGAAGGAGGTCGTAACTCATCGTACGAAGTACGACCTAGAGAAGGCGGAGGATCGCGCCCACGTTCTGGAAGGTCTCGTTAAGGCGCTGAATCTGCTGGACCAGATCATCGAGACGATCAAAGCCTCCAAGAACCGCTTGGATGCGCAGAACAATCTGGTTGCCAAGTTCGGCTTCACGGAGCGCCAAGCGGACGCTATTCTGACTTTGCAGCTGTATCGTCTGACCAATCTGGAGATCAACCAGCTGGAGAAGGAGCTCGGCGAGACGCAGAAGAAGATTGCCCAGCTTCGCGCCATTCTCGAAAGTCCGCGCAAGCTTCTGAACGTCATCAAGGACGAATTGACGGAAATTCGCGGCAAATTCGGAATTGATCGGCGCTCTGTCATTCAGGGCGAAGTGGAAGATATCAAGGTGAACCTCGAAGTTATGGTCCCGGCCGAAGACGTCATCGTCACGCTTAGCCGCGAAGGCTATGTCAAGCGGACAAGCCTGCTGTCCTTCACCCGATCCGGGGGAGAGCTTGGGAGCGCAGGCGTCAAGGAAGGCGATGTCATTCGCTGGAGCCTCGGTGTCAGTACCCTTGATCCGCTGCTGCTGTTCACGCAGAAGGGGTACTATTATCTGCTGCCTGTACACCAGATTCCGGAATTTAAGTGGAAGGATACGGGCACCGCGATTGTGAACGTGCTTCCGCTTGCCAAGGATGACCGTATCGTAAGCATCGTCCATGCCAAGAGCGCCGAGCTGGCGCCGGCAACGGACGGCTCCGAGGGAGTCGAAGGTCCGATGCTCGTCTTCGTCACGAAGCGCGGGCAAGTCAAGCGGACGGCGCTCGCGGATTACGCGACGTCGCGCAACATGGCGATTGCCGCTTGCAAGGTGTCCGACGGGGACGAGATCGTGAAGGTGCTGCGATCCGATGCAGCCGAGGACTTGCTGCTGGTAACGGAGCAAGGCATGAGCATTCGCTTCAATCGGGAAGAAGCGAGCGTCCAGGGAAGAGTGGCCGGCGGGGTAAGAGGCATCGTACTGAAGGACGGAGACGAAGTGACGGATGCCCTGACCGTGGCGGAGGATGAAGGGGAAATCCTTGTGCTGACCGATTACGGCTACGCCAAGCGGACCTTGCTGTTGGATTACCCGCAGCAGGGGCGCGGCGGAAAAGGCATTCAGACGTTTGAATTCAAGGAAGGCAAGCGTGTGAGGCCGAACGGCACCAAGCTGATTGCCGCATTCCATATCAAGGAATCGGTCGCCTTGCTGGCCGTCACCGCGAGCGGCGCGGTGTCGGAATTTTCATCCGAGAGCTCTCCGATTGAAGAGCGAAGAGGACAAGGCAAGCTGATGACCGCTGTAGACCGCGGCGACACGCTGACGGAAGCCTTCATTAAGCCGTTGTCCACACAGCCGTAACGCGGGCTGTCAATCATAAGGGCCGTTGTTCGATTCGCTGCGGTCCACCCAGCGCAGCATCAGGTCCAATATGACCCACAGGGGCACCGGCTCATTGAGACGTTCCAGCCACTGTGGGTCGTCTATTAATCCGGCCTCTCGGGCCATCTGACCGATCATCTTGATCTTCTGATCGTTGGAAGTCATGGGGTATCGCCTCCTTGCCAAGCCGATTCTCCGCTTTTACCCATTTTTCGTAACCAGTATATGTCGTCGTCTGTCGTCCTGTTCATTCTCTTGCGGATTCGTGTCGTAAATATTTAATTGCATTAAACTATCATTCGACAATGCGGCTGAGTATAATAAAGGAGAAGGCAAGGTTCGGGAAGAAAGGAGCGTGCCGATGGACAAAACCGGGGAATTCGTGAAAAGCTGGATGAAGCTTACGAAGGATTGGAACGCGCAGATGGAGGCGGGGCTTGCCCCGCAGCTGACGGCAGGACAACTGGAGGTATTGGAGCTGCTTCAGGCGCACGAGCCGATGAAGCCATCGGAACTGCTTCCGCACTTGGAGACGACGCCGGCTGCAATTACTACGCTGCTGGATCGTATGGAGCGCGCGGGGCTGGTCGAAAGAAACCGGGACGTGAACGACCGCAGAATCGTCTGGATTACGATGACGGCATTGGGACGCTCGGAGGTGAAGCGGGGCGTTGAAGTGCGCAGTGAAATCGTCAATCGTTCGCTGGAGCGCATATCGAGCCATAATCGGCAATTGCTCGTCTACTTGATCGGCAAAGTATCCGGCACCCGGGAAGGCGCGGCGGAGAAAAAGTCCGGCGAAGAGCAGGCGGAGGAAGTCGTCGACAATGCCGCCGCAGCACGCTCGTAGGAGAAAATGCAACGAGGCGTCCTTGAAGTTTGAATAGTTAAAAGAAGCCCCCCTGATAAATGGTTGCTCGTCGCTTCCATTTTACCAAGGAGGGGCTTCTTTGCATGATCTATGCCCTATGTCCCGATCCGTTTAACTGGCTTGAAGCCGTTGCAGATGTTGATCGAGACCCTTCAGCATCGTCTTCATTTTCGCATAATCCTGGGCGGTGAGCTCCGCGAAGCTTCTTTGCTTGAGCTCGCTTCGCAAGGGAATAACGGTATAATGCCGTTTTTTCTGTTTTTCGATAATATGGACCCAGGTAGGCTCGGTCGTAATCTCGTTCCACTGTATTTCGGAGACGCCGTTCGGATGCGTTGTTTTGGTCATTCGCACGCCGAAGATCAGGCCGACATCCTTCCAGCTTCCCGTCTGGTTGGAAATAAAGTTGCCGAGGGAATAGATGACGATCCCCGTACGCGCCTTGCCGTCTCGGCTCTCCGCAGCAGAAATCTCGATCATGTCGTAAGGCTGAACGACATGGGGATGCGAGCCGAGGATGATGTCCGCGCCAGATCGAATCAGCTCTTTAACGAGTTTCGTCTGCTCCTGATTCGGCATGCGTTGGTATTCCACTCCGAAATGAAGACTGACCGTAACGACATCCGCGTCGGCCTGACGTAGCTTGGCGATGTCCTTCTTGATGGTGTCCGGGTCGATCAGGTTAACGGCATAGGCTCGACCGGAAGGAATCGGAATCCCGTTCGTTCCGTAGGTGTAAGACAGGAAGCCCATGCGAATTCCGTTTCTTTCCTCGATGACTAGGCGGCGTTGATCCGTCGCGCTGGCCGATGAGCCGAAAGGGATGAGACCGGCCTTGCGCACGGCAGCAAGCGTTCGCGTAACGCCGGGCACGCCGCGGTCAAGCGTGTGATTGTTGGCGGTCGAGACAAGCTCGATGCCCGAGTACCGAATGGCGGCCGCCAGCTCGTCGGGCGCATTGAAGCGCGGATATCCGGTATACTTCAGGTCTTTGCCCGCGATCGGAGTTTCAAGATTGCCAACCACCCAATCTCCCGTCTGCAAGATCGGCCGGACCTGAGAGAACCAGGGACGCAGGTCGTAGCGATCGCCCGCTTTGTTGTAATATGCCGGCAATTGCGGCATATGCACCATGATATCGCCAACGGCGAGAAGCGTGGCTTCTTGCGTGTAGGGCTCCGAAGAGGCGCTTGCCGATGGCTCGGGCGTTCGCGAGGCCGTCTGTATGGGCGGCGACGGGGGCGCGGACTCGCTCGGCAGCCGTTCGGAGGAAGGCTTGGAGAGTCCCGGCGAATCGGTCGTACAAGCGGTCAGCAGCGAGAGGGCAAGCAGGCCGATCCCGATCAGGGGCGGCCGCTTGACGAAGCCGTTCGCGGCGCGAGCGCGCGAAGCAGCCAGCCGGCTCACGATTCGCTCTCCCAGCGGCCATAGATGCCGCAGGGCAGCGTCATGCCGCTGCGCGTAATCGGCAATCCGACTTCGCCGCAATCCAGCTTGCCTCCGAACTTGCGCTGGAAGGACAATTGCAGCAGATTGCTTAATACGGTCGGGGAGAATCCGGTCGTATAGGAGTTGACAAGCACGAAGAGCGGCTTGTCCGACAGGATGGACATGCAGGATTCCAGGAAGGGGAAGAGGTTCTCTTCCAGCTTCCACATTTCTCCGTTAGGTCCCCTTCCATAAGAAGGAGGGTCCATAATGATGGCCTCGTATTGCCGTTCTCTTCTTTGTTCGCGCTGGACGAACTTGAAGACATCGTCCGTAATGTAGCGGATCGGCGCGGATCCGAGTCCCGAGAGCTGGGCGTTTTCCTTCGCCCATTGCACCATGCCCTTGGCGGCATCCACGTGACATACGTCCGCTCCCGCCGAGGCGGCGGCTACCGTTGCGCCTCCGGTATATGCGAACAGGTTCAAGACCCGAATAGGCCGATTCGCCTCGCGGATCTTGTTCATCATCCAGCTCCAATTCACAGCCTGCTCCGGGAATAAGCCGGTATGTTTGAAGCTTGTCGGTTTAATATGGAACTTAAGAGGTCCGTAGGCGATACTCCACTTCTCCGGAAGGGAGCGCTTGTACGTCCACTGTCCGCCGCCGCTGCTGCTGCGGTGGTAATGACCGTCGGCCTGTTTCCATTCCGCCGAATCGGCTTTCAGCGGCCATATAATCTGGGGGTCCGGACGTCGGAGAATGACATCTCCCCAGCGTTCGAGCTTTTCTCCGTTGCCGGTGTCCAGCAACTCGTAATCCTGCCAATCCTGAGCCGTTTTCATCGTCATTTTCTTCCTTTGCCGTCAATTATGAATTGTAGATTGCTCCTCGTCTTCGATGGAGGTGCTGAACCGGTAGCCAAAGCCGCGCACAGTCTGAATCCAGCGCGGATGCGCGGGATCGGCTTCCATTTTCTTGCGCAGATTGCTGATATGAACCATTAGCGTCCTTGTATCGCCCATGCTGTCCGACTGCCACACACGGCGATACAGCTCCTCAAGCGGAAAGACGCGGTTCGGCTGACGAGCGAGAACGCTCAGCAGCTCGAATTCCTTGGCGGAAAGGGGAAGGACCTCTCCGTCCAGACGCACCTCCATGCTGCGGAAATCGATGTCGAGACCCGTAAAGCTGAGCGTAACGGTTTGCTCTTCCGCGCCTTTCTCCCGCGTTCTTCTTCTGCGGATATGCGCTTGAATTCTCGCGACGAGCTGGCTCGGGCTGAAGGGCTTCGTAATATAATCGTCTCCGCCCTCGGACAGGCCGCGAATAATATCCTGGTCCTCCGATTTGCAGCTCAGGAACAAGATCGGCACATCCGCGCAGACGCCCTGTCTGAGGGCTTTGCACACCTCAATACCGTCCATTCGTCCCAGGGAGACATCCAGTACGATAAGATCCGGTACGAGCTTCTCCGCGAGCCTTAGAGCGTGAGGCCCGTTGTCGGAAGCATGAACCTCGTATCCGGCTTTTTCAAGATATAAAGCGATCAGTTCGGTAATTTCCTGCTCGTCGTCCACGACCAGAATCGTTCCATTGCAGTTCTTCATAACCATCCTCCAATAAAGAAGGTCTTAAGCCTTTATTATAACGAAAGCGTTGACGAGTAATCAATGCACCGTTACAATGACGTTCGATAGCCAATTGCATCGCCGGATTAAGATGGGCTGGGGGAGAGACGGAGTGGAGACGCTGCGAAAAGCATTAAAGCCGATGCGTCGATGGAACAAGGGCGCGGCGGCATGGTTGACGGTCGTCACAGGGGGTGCACTGCTGCTGACCTACGCTCTGGGAATCGTATTCGGTTCTCCCCCCGAAAGCAGGATTCCCAAGGCGGAGAATGGGGTAATCGATCTTACGGAGTGGAATTGGAGCGAGGAGGGCGTCGTTCCGCTGGACGGACAATGGCGCTTTGATTGGATGAACGGCTATGACGGCGAGCGGAGCAAGCCGACATTCGCTTCAACGACCCAGGAAGTCCCGAAGATGTGGGAGGACCGAATGACGGATCAAGGCGCCCGGCTTGCCAGCCGCGGCTTCGGCGTATACGAGCTTAAGATCCTGCATCGCCAGCAGAGCGATATGATGGGCATCCGTCTGCCGAATATCTCAATGTCTTACGACCTCTATCTCGATGGCAAGCTTACGCTTTCTCGCGGTCATCCCGACGTTAATCCGAAGAAATCGGTCCCGTATCAAGCGCCCGCCACTGCCTTTTTTCAAGCGGATGACGGCTATACGGAGGTGCGGCTTGTCGTCGCCAATTACGACCACCGTCAAGGGGGCATTCGAACGTCCCTGATCATGGGCAATTCCGAAGACATTCAGAAGCTTCAGCTTCGTCATGCCGCGCAGGACTTTATACTTCTGGGCTGCTTGCTGATGATCGGCTTTTATCATATGGGACTATATCTTTTACGGCGCAAAGAGCTGCCGAACGCTATGTTTGCTCTGCTGTGCCTATTCGTTGCGTTGCGGATGGGATTGCTTGGAGAAAGCGCCTTCGTGCAATGGCTTGATCTGAATTGGCACCTGTCGATCCGGCTGGAATATTTCGCTCTCGTCATGGGAGGTTGGACGGGGATGGCCTGTTTCCGTTCGATGTATCCGCTGGAATTCACGATGCGCTGGTATCAATTTTCCAACGTGTCGGCTGTGCTGCTGACCGCCGTCCTCATCGTGGCCGAGCCCTTGCAGTTCACGTCAGTATTGCTGGGCTATCAGTTCTACATCTTGCTGATGTGCGCGCGCATTCTGTTCGGCCTGGTTCTCGCGACTCATCGCAGGCGGGAAGGGGCGAGGCTTGCGCTGATCGGAGTCGTGGGCCTTGTTGTCACCATCATTAACGATATGCTGTTCTATAACGGCTGGTGGCACTCCGTCGACCTGCTGCCGATGGGGCTTGTCTTCCTGATCGTGATGAATTCCTTCATCATCTCCATGAGGTTCTCGTTTACTTACGAACGCGTCGAGCAGATGTCCGCGCAATTGATCGAATGGAACAGTTCACTGGAGGAGCGAATCGAGGAGCGGACGGAGGAGCTTCAACGCTCCTATCTAACGCTGGAGGAAGCGAAAACGAATCTGGAGAGAATGGAGCAATCACGGGTACAGTTGATCAGCAACATTTCCCATGATCTGAGAACGCCGATTACGCTCTTGAGAGGGTACCTGGAGGCGTTGAAGGACGATGTCATCTCCGAGCCCGCGCATCGGGACAAAACGATCCGCTCGATGCTGGCCAAGGTAGACGGACTAAATTCCCTCATTCAGGATTTGTTTGATCTATCTGTGCTCGAAGCCGGGAAGGTGGAGTTGGCGCGGGAGAAAATGACATTGTCCTGGTGGATAGATAATTTGCGCGAGCAATACGGGCTGGAGATGCAGAGCAAGGGCTTGGTCTTCAGCTGTACGCTCACGAACCCATCGGATGCTTCGGCTGCCGTGAATATCGATATTCGCAGAATGGACCGGGTGTTCGCCAACCTGCTGTACAACGCCATCCGATTTACCCCGGAAGGGGGGACGATTCGCATTGCCATGGGCAGATCTCCGGACGGAGCCGGGGTGGAGATCCAGGTAGCGGACAGCGGTCCCGGCATCGAAACGGCTGACTTGCCGTATATTTTCGACCGGTTTTACCGCAAGGACAAGTCCAGGAGCGTGGCATCCGAAGGCAGCGGGCTTGGACTTGCCATCGCGAAGGAGATCGTGGAGCTGCACGGCGGCCGGATCGACGTATCCAACTCGGAGGAGGGAGGCAGCGTCTTTCGCATTCGGCTGCCGCTGGCCGAAGGGGAGAGCTGGATTGTAGACTAGGCTATCCGCTGCCGCCCGAGCGAAGCTCGCGACGCATGAAGTCGGCGATCAGATCAAGCGACTTCGTACGCTGCTCAGGGTTCATCGTTTGAAGAAGGTACAAGATCTCCTTTGTATCCGGGGGCGTGAGGACGTCGGACTTGGCGTTCGGCCTCGTTCCTCCTATAATGTAATCCAAGGAAACGTTAAAGAATGCCGCCAGTTTGATCAGCGTATCATATACCGGTTGGCGATTATTGATTTCGTAATGGCTGTACGCAGATCGAGTAATTCCGATGTGGCGGGCGACCTCTTCCTGCGATATTGCCCGGCGCAAACGCAGGTCCCTGAGTCTCTCTCCCATACTCATTTTTCATATCTCCTTGCCTAGATATAGATCAGCTACTTTCAATTTATGATACATATTGTATCATGTCAAGGGGTTGCGGAAACGTTTTCTTGTGAAAATGCTTATAAATTATACGTTTTAAGCAAATTCTCAGTTTTGGCTTACTACACGAAAAGAAGAATATTGGATACTGAATGTATCTCGGAAAGGGGTGATCACATGCAAGTCAGTCTTCTTAACGCCCGAATGTCCCATTCGGAGGACACGGGGTACGTGGGAATTGTTCAGTTCGAGGTCGCAGGGCATAAGCAGCCCTACGAGGTTACGATTCAGAGCGATAACTGCAGAAATAATTGGAGCTACGCGCTGAATTTCAGCAGTCAGTCCGGGAGCGAGGAGGAAATTCAAGCGGTGGACGAGAGACTGGAGGAGGACGATGCGTTCTTCGAGCAATTCGTGGCCGCAGCGAAAGCGGCGCTTGAGCCGACAACCTAGTCGGCCCTAACCGGATTGCGGGTCCCTAGTTGGAATATGCGCAGGGAACAAGCTGGCTGGCATCGGCGCTCAATCGGTGCGGGCCGGCTTGTTTCGTTTAGGGAGAGCGGCTGTAGGTTCAGACGGAGCTGCTGCTGGGCAAACGATAGAATTGGCGAATGAAAGAGGGGGCTGTTCCTTAAGCGCGTCTTAAGGCAGCCCCCTTTCTTGAACGTATTAATGCTGTTGATAATCGATTTCCTGGAAGCGCTCCACTTCCGTCAACCAGCGCTCATTGACAAATGCGACATGCAGAGGGTGCTCATTGTACGCTTCGTAAGCGGCCGCGTCCGCGAAAGTCATGGAGAAGCCGAAGGCATAGTCGTTCTTGGGGCTCACCTGGCGGTATACCTGGAAATCCCGCACGGAGGGAATCGAGCTTAGAATTCTCCGTCCATCCTCCAGAAACTGCGCTTCCTCCGCCGAGCCCTGCGCATGCTTGAGCGTAAAAATGACCGAATGAATAATGGATGATTTATCCACGTTTATTGTCCTCCTTCGCGGTTGAGATCGAAATCCATCTCTATCAGTATAGGACAATCAGTGTCGAAAATGGAAGGATTGAAGCTTGATTTCTCCTTCAAGGACAAGATACACGCTGTATTGACCCTTCGGAACGCGGGCATTGAAGCTTATGGTGTGCCAGCCGGTTTGATCTGCATTCAAGCTCGCTCGTCCGGCAAGCGGGCCATCCGGTTCGTTCAGCCTGACCTCCAGAGCTGCGGCGGAATGCCCCAGAACCGTCGCTTCCATAACATTCGCATCGGCAGTAAAGGCTGCATCGTCAAAACGAATCCAGGCCGAAGAGGCGGCGGCAACGACGCAACTTCCTCCATTGCTTCCTTCGCCGATAAACACGCTGGCATAATCGTCGTAGTGGACGGCGGAGGTAACAGATTGTAAATTACGGGAAGGCACCGTTTCTCCGTCGACGGCAAACTCGGCGCTTAGCTTAATGTCGGAAGAGGAGGAGCCGATCAGAAGCGTGCAGCTGCCGTTCTCCAGACACCAACGTTGCCGAGTGACATCCCAGAACCGAAGCTCCGAAGCCGGCAGTTCGAAGGCGATCTCCGCAGATTCCCCTGCGCTTAACGCGATTCTGCGGAAGCCCTGCAATTGCTTAAGCGGCCGCTTCACACGAGAAGCTCCGTGGCGCGTATACATCTGAACCACTTCTTCCCCGTCTCGCTCCCCCGTATTGGTAATCCGCAAGCGAGCCGTGAGCTTGCCTCCCTCGGATACGCGAGCGGTATCCAAAACCAGATTCTCGTAACGGAACGAAGTGTACGATAGGCCATGTCCGAACGGGTAAAGCGGCTTGCCTGCGAAATATTGGTAGGTTCTTTCGCTCTTGATAATATCGTAATCCATGAAGTCGCCAAGCTGCTCGACAGATTCGTACCAGGTCATATTCACGCGTCCGGCCGGATTATAGTCGCCGAACAGCACGTCGGTCAGAGCCGTTCCGATCTCATGACCGGCATGCGAGCAGTAGACGATCGCCGGGATGCGATCCTGCAGCCAGCGAATGGCGTAAGGATAGCTTCCGACAATGACGACCGTCGTATTCGGATTCGCTTCGAGAACCGCTTGGACGAGCCGCTCCTGAGAGGCGGCAAGCGTCAGATCGGGCCGATCGATCGTTTCCTTTCCGTTGATCAATGGATGATTGCCGACGAAGACGATGGCCTGATCGGCTTCGCGGGCGGCTTCAACCGCTTCGGCGAGCCCGTCGATCGTCTTCTCGACGACGAATGCGTCCGCGTCTTGAGGGCTGCCGTCGATGACCTTCAATTCGCCGGTTGCCTCGTCAACCCGGATCGGCCGGTTATTCCAGGAGGTAAGTCTGGAGCCGCCTACTTCGTGCCGAATATGGAATACCTCGCGAGTGAACCATTCCCAGATATGCTCCGAGGCTGCCGTGACCTTCTCATCGTCGGTTGTGACATATTTTCCGTTCGTGGAGGAAATCAATGTATGGCTGTCCCAGCCCCAGTCGGTCAGCTCGAACAGCTCCGCTTGGTCGGAAGCGGGTGCGCCGGCGGCAAGCGAAGACTCCGTTCCTTGCAACGACACGTAGCGGCCGGTCGCCGACGAACGGATTCGCGCTTGGTCGCTGCCGCTGGCGAATCGAACCTTGTGGCCGAACGCTTCGAGCCGTTTCGAGACGGCATCCAGCGGCGTCACGGCGTAGGGCAGCGATCCGCTGTACCAATCCCGGTATACCTTGCCTCCGAGCGGGCCGATTACGGCGACCCTTTTCAGGTTTTCAGCTTTAAGCGGCAGGGCATTGCCTTCGTTCTTCAACAATACGATGCTTTTGCGAACGGCCTCAAGCGACAAGGCGATATGGTCGGGCTTAAGAATGACCGACTCGTCGATCAAGGAGTAAGGATTCCGCTCGTCCGGGTCGAATTCGCCGAGACGGAAGCGTACGCGGAACGTATTCGCAAGCGCGCGATCCAGATCGCTCTCGTCAAGCAATCCCTCCGCAAGCGCGTCTCGAATCGCCTGCTTGGAAATCTCGTGGTCGTCCGTGATGCTGTCTACGCCGGCCTTGATGGTCAGCGCGACCGCTTCCTTGTAGCTGTCGACGTATTTGTGATCGTTCACCGTGCCCAGCACGTCTCCCGCGTCGCTGACGACGAATCCGTCCATGGCCCACTCCTGCTTCACGATCCGATTCACATCCGGATTCACGTTCGCCGGAACCCCATTTACGGAATTGTAGGCGGTCATCATCGACTTCGCTTGACCTTCCTTGAATGGAATTTCGAACGCCTTCAAATAGTATTCCCGCTGGTTGCGCGGGTCGAGGCTTACCGAGCATTCTCCGCGATCGATTTCGTTGTTGTTGCCTAGGAAGTGCTTTAACGTAGCTACCGCCTTCAAATAAAAGGGGTGATCGCCCTGCAAGCCGCGAACGAGCGCGGCGGACAGCTTGCCTGCCAAATGAGGGTCTTCCCCGTAGGCTTCCTCCGTGCGGCCCCAGCGAGGATCGCGCTCCATATCGACAGTCGGCGCCCAGAGGGTCAAGCCGTTGAGCGCGGGATTGCGGCGGTAAAAGCCGCGGGCTTCGTCTCCAATCGCGCTACCGATGCGCTGCAGCAGCTCGCTGTCCCAGGTACAGGCCAGGCCGATGGGCTGCGGGTATGAGGTGGCTTCGCCGAGCCAAGCCATCCCGTGAGCGGCTTCCGTCCCGTGCTTGTAGGCTTTGATGCCGAGGCGGGCAACTTCGTCCTGGTACTGGCACATGAGATTGATTTTTTCATCCAGAGTCAGTCGGGAGATCAGATCGCTTACCCGATCCGCAAGCGGCAAGTCGGGGTTTGAGAATGGAAAATCCAATGGGTGCGACAACATATTCAGCTCCTATGCTCATCAAGTGGATATTGCCCCATCTTATCATGCAGGCTCCTCATCGCCGGTGTGAAAACCGTTTCTAAATCGGAAACGAATTTCGCGCCCAACCGATAAGAGCCTTGCTGGGGAGGCGGTGCAACAATTGGGGATGCTATTGCGTTCATAAAGTTGGAAGAGATTAGGGGGAGTCGATATGAGAATCAAGACGGCGGGAATGCTTCTCGGGCTGGCCCTCTTGTGCACGGGTTGCGGTCAATCGATCGGGGAACCGAACCTTAACCGGCATCCTGCGATTGATAAAAGCCTTTATGAGCCAAGCGATGTAAATCCGGCTGTCGTACAAGCCTCGAACGATTTCGGTCTGGCGCTGTTCGAGGAGCTTTATCAGGTCAAGCCCGATCAGAATCTGTTCTTGTCGCCGATAAGCGTATCTACGGCATTAGCGCTTCTGTCACAGGGAGCGAACGGGCAAACGAGAGAGGAGCTTGTAACGACGCTGAAGCTGGGAGGAATGACAAAGGAGGAAATTGCGGCAGGGTATCGATCGCTGCTCGGTCTGCTTGGCCAATCGCGAAAAGACGGCGGCGTGCTGCGGATTGCCAACTCCTTATGGCTTCGCGAGGGCAAAGCTTTCGACGACGGCTTCCTGACAAGCGGCCAGATTAACTACGGGGCGGAATTGGAACGCGTCGATTTTGCCCAATCGAGGACGCTTGATGCCATGAACGCGTGGGTCGCAAAATCTACGGAAGGCCATATTCCGAAGATGGTCGAGGAGCTTGACGCGGAGGCCGCGATGTATGTGCTGAACGCAGTTTACTTTAGCGGAGCATGGACGGATCCGTTTCAGCCGGGGATCACGCAAGAAGGAAGCTTTTATACGGATGAGACGAAATCCATTCGAACATCCTTCATGAAAAGAGGAGGAATGTTCGAATACGCGGAGCAGGAGGGCTTCGACATGATCCGTCTGACTTACGGTCAGGAGGGTGATGCCTATATGGCGATACTGCTGCCTGAGCGTAAGCCCGGAGCGATGGAACGGCTGGTGCGCAAGCTTGCGAGCAAGCCGGAGCTGCTGACGGAGGCGATTGGCGAACGGCGCGGCAGCATCGAGCTGCCCAAGGTCAAGCTGTCGTACGAAGCGAATCTGGAGGAGCCGTTAATAAGGCTGGGGTTACAGGAGGCCTTTTCTCCCGGCAATGCGGATTTTTCCGGAGTGGCGCCGGAACCGCCCAACTTGTATATAAGCAAGGTGAAGCACAAATCGACGCTGGAAATGAATGAAGAAGGCACGATCGCGTCGGCGGCGACGGAAGTGGAGATGCTGGCGGGAGCTGCGCCGCCCGACAATCCGTTTCGGATGGTGGTCGACCGTCCCTTCGTAACGGCAATCGTCGATCGGGCAACCGGTTGCCTCTTGTTCGCGGGAATTGTGAACGATCCGGAGGCCGACTGAGCTCCAGAAGCGCCGAACGCATTTACTTTTATAGGGGATGGGAGTATATTTAAAAGAAAAAGGAGGAGGCCCTATGAGCATGGATACGGAAAAGCTCGATCAAGCAACGGAGCATGATCCGGGCTGCTGTGCAGCCGAAGGCTCGGTTCGAAAAAGCCATCACTCCGACAAGGTGAAGGGCAGCCTCATCAACAGATTAAACCGGATCGAAGGACAAGTCCGCGGACTTAAAGGGTTAATCGACAGGGATACCTATTGCGACGACGTTCTTCATCAGATCTCTTCGATTCAGTCGGCTCTGAACGGAGTAGGCAAGCTTCTGTTCGAGCATCATCTCAAGAGCTGCGTAATCGAGCGGATTCAGGAAGGCGATACGGAAGTGCTGACCGAGTTAATGACGACGATGAACAAGATGATGAAATAATGAGACTGAGAGGGCAGCGATCAGCTGCTCTTTTTAATTTGTGTAGGGTACAGGGGTATCGTAAATTTTAGATTGACTTATATAGGGGTGGGGGGTATTATTGAGTGGTAAAGCTGATTATAACTACACGGAGGTAGAGAAGATGAATCAAACTTTGTTACAAGTCGAAGGTATGAGCTGTCAGCATTGCGTGCGTTCAATCGAAGGCGCGTTGGAACAAATCGGAGCGCAAGGCAAAGTCGATCTAGGGAGCCGTACGGTCGAGGTCACTTTCGACGAGAACCGCGTCTCCTTGGAGCAGATTAAAGAAGCGATCGCGGATCAAGGGTACGAGCTCAAGTCATAAGCCGAGAAAAGGCGGGGAGTGAACGATTGATGGAAACAGCCGCGCGGACAGGAGACAAACATGCGACGCTTCAAATCACCGGGATGACCTGCGCGGCTTGCGCGAACCGGATCGAGAAGGGATTGGCCAAGCTGGATGGCGTCGCTTCCGTCAATGTCAACTTTGCGATGGAGCAGGCGAGTGTAGCCTACAATCCGCAGGAAGTCAGCATCGATCGCATGGAGGAGACGATACGGAAGCTGGGCTACGATACCGTTCAACAACACGCGACGCTGCGGCTGGAAGGCATGACTTGCGCCGCCTGCGCCAGTCGCATCGAGAAAGGCTTGAGCAAGCTGCCGGGTGTGACCGATGCGACGGTCAATTACGCGATGGAAACGGCGCGCATAGCCTATCGACCCGGCGAGGTATCCGTTGAGGATATGCGAAACAAGGTGAAGCAGCTCGGCTATAAAGCGGTAGCGGAGCAGGAAAGCCTGAGCGCGGAGGACCGGAGGAAGAGAGAGGTTCGCCTCCAGCAAAGGAAGCTGGGCGCAGCCGCGCTGCTCTCGCTGCCGCTGCTGTGGAGCATGGTTGCCCATTTCTCGTTCACTTCCTGGATTTATGCGCCGGAGCTGTTCATGAATCCGTGGTTTCAGCTGCTTCTGGCCACTCCGGTGCAGTTTTATATCGGCATGCCGTTCTATATCGGCGCATACAAAGCGTTGCGCAACGGCAGCGCCAATATGGACGTGCTTGTGTCGCTGGGAACGTCTGCCGCTTATTTCTACAGCCTGTACCTGTCAATCGATTGGTATGCCGGGGGCGGGGGGACGCATCATGCGCCTTCCTTGTACTACGAAACGAGCGCCATCTTGATTACGCTGGTCGTCATGGGCAAGCTGCTGGAATCTCTGGCGAAGGGAAGAACCTCGGAGGCGATCAAATCGCTGATGAGCCTGCAGGCGAAGACGGCAAGAGTCGTTCGCGACGGTGAAGAGCTTGCGATTCCCGTCGAGGAGGTGCTTGCCGGAGACGTTGTGCTCGTTCGTCCGGGAGAGAAGGTGCCGGTTGACGGCATCGTTCTGGAGGGCGCGTCCTCCGTCGATGAAACGATGCTCACGGGAGAAAGCCTGCCCGTGGACAAGCAGGCGGGCAATCCGGTCATCGGAGCGACCCTGAACAAAAACGGCATGCTGCGGATACAAGCGACCAAGGTCGGCAAGGAAACGACATTGGCCCAGATCATTAAAGTTGTGGAGGATGCGCAAGGCTCCAAGGCGCCTATCCAGCGGGTTGCGGATGCCATATCGGGCATCTTCGTCCCCATCGTGGTCGGTATCGCCGCAGCCGCCTTTCTCGTATGGTACTTTCTTGTCGCTCCCGGAGATTTCGCCGAAGCGCTGGAGAAGACGATTGCGATTCTTGTCATCGCTTGCCCCTGCGCGCTCGGGCTGGCTACGCCGACCTCCATTATGGCAGGCTCGGGCCGAGCCGCCGAATTCGGCATTCTGTTCAAAGGGGGCGAGCATCTGGAGCAGACGCATAAGCTTGAGATCGTCGTTCTGGACAAGACGGGGACGATTACGAAGGGCCGGCCCGAGCTGACGGACGTCATCGCAGAAGAGGACGAGGCCGAATTTCTCCGACTTGTCGGAGCGGCAGAGCGAAGCTCGGAGCATCCGCTTGCCGAATCGATCGTGATGGGAATTCGGGAGAGAGGGATCGGGCTTCCGGATGCGGAGACGTTCGAAGCCCTTCCCGGTTACGGCATTGAGGCCGTCGTGGAAGGCAAACGAATTCTGGTCGGGACTCGCAGATTGATGGAGCAGCGCGGCATCGAGACAAGCCGGGCCTTCGAGACGATGAGTCAGCTGGAGGTTTCAGGGAAGACGGCAATGCTGGCAGCCGTCGACGAACGTTACGCCGGTCTGATCGCCGTCGCGGATACGGTCAAGGGAACCTCGCAGAATGCGGTTCGTCGGCTGAAGAGCATGGGGATACGCGTCGTGATGATGACCGGAGACAATGAGAGGACGGCGAGGGCGATTGCCGCCCAGGTCGGAATCGATGAAGTGCTTGCGGAAGTCCTTCCCGAGGGCAAGGCCGAGGCCATACGTAAGCTGCAAGCTTCCGGCAGCAAGGTCGCCATGATCGGCGACGGGATCAACGACGCTCCGGCATTGGCTGTTGCGGATATCGGCATGGCCATCGGAACAGGCACGGATGTGGCAATGGAAGCGGCAGACGTTACGCTGATGAGGGGCGATCTGTCCAGCATTCCCGACGCGATTTTCATGAGCCGCATTACGATGCGCAATATTAAGCAGAACCTGTTCTGGGCGCTGGGCTATAACACGCTGGGCATTCCGATCGCGGCAATCGGGCTGCTTGCCCCTTGGGTCGCCGGCGCGGCTATGGCGCTCAGCTCCGTCTCGGTCGTCCTGAACGCCCTGCGCTTGCAGCGCATAAAGCTCCGGCAGACGTAATAAAGAGCCATTCGCGGGAAGGCGAATGGCTCTTTGGGCGTAAATTAATGAAGCTGGCCGTCCTTCGACGCCGAATTAAGCGGACGGCGCTTCGGCATCATGATTAATCTGCCATTCAATGCCGAATTTATCCTGAAGGCTGCCGAAGCACTTGCTCCAGAACGTTTCCTGCAGGTCCATGACGACCTTGCCCCCGTCTTGCAGCTTGTGGAACAGGGTCTTCAGCTTCTCCACATCATTCCCCGAATAGGCGAGGGTAATGCTGTTGCCTTGGACGTAAGGCATTCCCGGATACGCATCCGAGAACATCAGCGAGCTTCCATTGATGTCCAGCCTGGCGTGCATGACCAGATCCTTGGCTTCCTCCGGCAGAGGGTGGTCGGGACTGGGCGGTCCGTCTCCGTAAGCCATGATCTGCGGTTTCTCCACTCCAAAAACCTGCGCATAGAACTCGACAGCTTCGCGACAATTGCCGTTAAAGGTCAAATAAGCATAGATCGGCATGGAAATCACTCCTTGGATGGGTTGGATTTGCGTCCGGACTCATTGTATCACTTGGGCTTGTTCAATCCAAATTGGAAGAAATATAAAAATGAAAAAACACCCTTAAATTTACAGGAACAGTAGAATTTTTAATAGTCATTTGACAGGACCCCTTCTATGATATCTGTAGCAGAGCCTAAGACGGCCGCAGGCATCCAGAACAGGGGGAAGTTCATGAGATCGGTAAGAACAAAGCTGTTGGGTTCATTCGCCATCATACTCATTTTCGTAGTGGTTTTGGGCTGGAATGGGCTGACGCAGATCAAAAAAGTGAGCCACTTTACGAATGAGGTCACGACCAATTGGTTATTCGGCATCGAGTCGATTCTCCAGGTTAATCTGGACATCGAGCGTTACCTTGGCAACTATTATCAAACTCTTTCCGTTAAGGATGCCGGTCAAACGAAGCAATTAAAGGAAGTCAGCGATGCGCTCGTGCTATCGATTGACGGCGGCATCAAGAAATACCAAGATACGGTTACGGAAAAGGAAGACGCCGCTCTCTACGAGAAGCTGGAGGCGGCGTGGGATCGATTCCAAAAGGGAATGGAAGCAAGCTCCTCCGGCAGCTTAAGCAAGGACGAGCAGGCCAAGGTTGCGCAGGAAGTCGCGGATGCTTTTGCTGCGTTGCGAACCTCGGTGGACGATCTGATTAATTATAATCAAGACGGAGCGTTCAACAGTAAAGAGGAAAGCGATCGGATCTACAAGGACACGACTAAAATGGTCTACATCATCGGCATCAGTATCGTGATCGTCGTCGGATTGCTCGCGTGGCTGCTCATCGTCAATCTGACAAGGCCGCTGCTAGCGACGACGTCGATCATGAACCGGATTGCCGCCGGCGATCTGAAGATCGATCCGATGAATATAAACCGCAAAGACGAGTACGGCGTCATGATGGGCGCGGTCAACAAAACCTTGCAGATGCTCCAGCAGTCGGTCAAGCATATGCAGGAGGCTTCCACTTCCGTAGCCACCGCATCCGCACAGCTGTTTGCTAGCTCCGAGCAGAATTCGGAAGCGGCCAGACACGTATCGGAGTCCATCAGCCATGTAGCTGTCGGATCGGAGGAGCAGGCGAACACCGCAACCGAATGCGGACGCGTGATTGACGAGATGGCGGAAGGCGTTCAACGGATTGCGGAGACGACGGGAGACGTGTCCGAGCTGTCGCAGCAAGCCGCGCATCGGGCCAACTCGGGAGCGGAGAAGATCGTCGAGGTATCCGAGCGGATGCAAAGGCTGTCCGAGACGGTGGATCAGGCGAGTCACACCATTCTGAAGCTGGAGGCGCAATCGACGCAAATCAGCGAAATTTCCGTGCTGATCGGAGATATCGCTTATCGGACGAATCTGTTGGCGCTTAATGCCGGAATAGAAGCGGCGCGTGCCGGAGAGCACGGGAAAGGCTTCACGGTCGTTGCGGGAGAGGTTCGCAAGCTGGCTTCCCAGAGCGATGAATCGTCCAAAGGAATCATTGAGTTGATCGCGGCCATTCAAGAGGACACGGCCACGGCTGTGCAAGCGATGAAGATGAGTCTGCTTGAGGTTCAGGAAGGGGTTCTGGCCGTCGAGCATGCGGAGCAGGCCTTCAAGGAGATAGTATCGTCAACCGGCGAGGTGTCCACCCGCGTTCAGGAAGCTGCGGCCGCCGCCGAGCAGCTTGCGGCAAGCTCCGAGGAGGTAGCGGCGTCCATCTCCAATATGGGCCATATCGCCAGGCAGACGGCGGGAATGTCCCAGCAGGTCGCCGCTACGACGGAGGAGCAGCAAGCTTCCAGCGAAGAGATGACGAAGTCTTCCCAGACGTTGTCGGGCATCGCCAAGGAATTGCAGACGCTCGTTCGCAAATTTACGGTCTAAGCCCGGTCAATATTTAACAGCTGAATGAAAATGTTCTAGGCCTGTGTATCTGTGTACTCCATAATGGAGTTGCAGGTCACAGGCCGTTACTTTGTTGTCAGCAGAATAATCTTCAGGGAATATAATTGCCTCGCTTGAAGGAGACGGAATGGAATTTTAGTTTCCCCTAGTTCAGTCCATTTTATATTTATTTTGCAAGGATAGGAGTTTCTGTCCTACTGCTAGTTTTATTAAATAGTAAGATGGCAAGAACTAAGGCTATGCTTACAGCGGCTAAACCCAGCCAATTCAAATACAGGACAGATGTGCGACTGATGGCAAGTCCGCCTAATCCAGAACCCAGTGCAAAACCAAATTGGATGAACGAAGTATTTACACTAAGGGCAATGTCCGGATTTCGAGGCGCCAGAGTAACCAGATAGAGTTGCTGGGCAGGGGAAATACTCCACGTTGCTATCATAAAAATCATTAAAACCAAGATTAATACAAAGATATTCATTCCGGCTAGAGCGAATAAAAGAAGGGTCGCCCCTTGTAACAGGAGCCCGAGACAAATTGTAAATTTCGATCCCTTAGCATCTGCCAATTGTCCGCCCACCTTTGATCCGACAAAGCTGCACATTCCGGCCAGGAATAGAACACCGCTAATTTCGGTTATGGGAAGAGAGGATGCGGCTTGCAAGAAAGGCGTAATATAAGTGAACAGCGTAGAATAACCGCCGACATAAAATAAAGTAATAACCAAGGCCGTCAGAATTGTTGAATTCCTTAAAATGGAGAGCTGCATTCCGAGGGTAACCTTTTCTTCTTCTTTGATTGCCGGAACCTTTTTATAGATGATAAGTAATGGAAGAACACTTAATAAACCGATCAAAATAAATAAAACTCTCCATCCAAACGTCTCGCTAAAAAAGGTGCCAATGGGAACACCGAGCACTAGCGAACCGCTAAGACCCATCAAAATGATACCGATGGCATTGCCCCTTTTTCTTTTTCAACAAGTCGTGTCGCTGCGGCCATGGCTACAACGGTAGTGATTCCTCCGCTAGCCCCTTGATTAATTCGTACCCATAATAATGCTTCGTAAGTAAGGTTTATCAACATAAACACGTTGCTTGCAATAAATACACTAAGGGTGGCAATCAGCAGTTTCTTGCGATCTGCATTTATCGTTAATGCAATCAAAATCGGAGCGACAATGGCCGCTGCGAGAGCAAACACAGTCACCAGTAACCCGGCTTCGGAAGTAGATACTCCCAAGTCCATTGCGATCATTTCAATGACTCCTGTAATAATGTATTCAATAGTTCCGATCAGAAAAACTGCCAGAGCCAGGACATAGATGATCAGTTTATTTTTCAATTCACTCCGCTCCTTCTCCAGTTATCTATTTAATTGGAATTTGTATTTCTACGAATTGTTCATCTTGTTCTGGAGATAAGGGTAAATATATTTCCCTGCCCAATTCGTTTTCCTTAATCTGATAGTTATTTTTCTCAATCCATTTAGCTAAATAAACACAGGCTGAGCTTGCAAAGTTAGAATTCGAACGAAAAGCCATTGTTGCCATCATCGGCTCGGGAGGAAGAATCCGTAGCTGACATGAGTCTGAAGACAATAGCGGCTCACAGGTTAAAAAATAACCGACTTCAAACTCAAACTCATCCTCTTTTCCGTCTATTTCTTTCCACAAAACAACCTGCGGACCTTGAGTCAATTGGCGAACTTCCTTTGTTAATAGCTGATTAAATTTACGAAACAAATCTGGAATGTCCTCTTCTCTCCCGCATGCTTTCTGAAAAAGAAACTGCCTGGCATCTTCTGCTTTGACTCTGATTTCTTGCCCTGTTTCGAATTGCCCCTCTTTTTCTATAACCTGCATGCGCTCCTCAATCCTGACGAGTCTGGCTTGTTCCGTATCGATGACTTGCTGGATTTCGCTTCTTTTCAGCTTAAACATACCTTGAATATTCTCCAATGTGATATCTTCCTGGAGCAACTGTGTGATTTGCGGCAACGTGAAGCCCAAATCCTTATAGATTAAGATTCGGTTGAGCGCAAGAAGCTGATCTGCGGAATAGTAACGGTAGCCAGTATCGTGATCCACCTTTCCCGGTTTTAATATGCCAATCTGGTCATAATAGCGTAGCGTTTTTAAGGAGACCTTACTTAGCCTGGCAAACTCACTGATCTTAAACAAATTATCACTTCTAAGCTATAGCATAATGGGAGTATACAGTTTCCCGTGCAGGGGAAAGTCAAGGATGTGAATGTTTCTTCTTCTCATAGTTAAAAATGTTGGCGCAGGCATAACCCTGCGCCAACATTTTTGTTGTTTAAGCATGATTATGGCCAAAGTGAGCCGTTCCGTAAGGAAACTTAACTACTTTTGGGGCGGCACTTTGCCGTTTTCGTATCCCCGCTCAGGTTTGGTGAAGAATCCGGCCCGTATGCGACAGATCGTAGCCGGGGATCGCCCCGAGCTCTCTCTGAAAGGCAGCGGAATTAAGAATATCCAGCACAGCCTGAATCAGGTCGCGATTGTGCGGGGATTGCTTGAGGACAAGATCGTAGCTTTCGCGAATGAGCGGCACGAAGGTGAGGTTTCCGACTACCGCCGCCGCCTTCTCGATGCCGATGCCGACATCGGCTTCTCCCCTCGCGACTTTCCCGGCTACGGCGAGATGGCTTAAATCCGTCTGCTCATATCCCAAGATGGCGGATGGAGAAATCCGGTGCAAGCGAAGCTGTTCGTCCAGGAGCACTCTTGCGCCTGAACCGATCTCGCGATTGACGAGACGCAGTCCCTGTCTGTTCAAGTCTTCCCAGCTCCGCAGCGACAGCGGATTCCCCTTCTTTACGTAGAAACCGGCCTGGCGGGCCAGCAGATGGATCACGACGTAGGAGGAGCCGATCAGCAGCTTGCGGATGTAAGGGAGGTTGTATTCTCCGGAGTCCCCGTCAAGCAGATGGGTGCTGACGATATCGGCTTCTCCCCGATACAGGGACACCAAGCTGTCCATGGAGCCGACGTATGAGCGAAGCGGGCGGATTCCGGTCAGGGTAGCTTCCAAATGCTTGGCGAGAATGTCCAGACCCATATCCTGTCCGGTGATGATGACGGAGCGAACTACGGGGGACGGGGAGATGCTCGCAAGCTCCTCTTCTCCCCTCAAGTGCGGGTGCTTCGGGACCGCCGTAAGACCTTTGGCTAGACGCTTGTAGGCTTCCAGATCGGCGGCGTCTACCCGCATTTGCTTGCCGACGCGATAGGAAGGGAGCTTTCCTTTTTTAATCAGATCGTAAACGGTTAATTTGGATATTTTCAACAGCTTGGCAATCTCTTCGGTCGTATAGGATTGTGAGTGTTCGCCAGACATAGCGCCCTCCCGTAAAAAACTGGATCATAGTTATGTTGTTTTATTGTAGCATATGCCGTTTTGGATGTGGATTTTAGCGTTTACTTCTTCAGGGTTGCTAACTATAATATGCTTAATTATAACTAAATCATATTAGATATAACGAATTGGAGAGTGGGGAGCATGAATTTAAGGAAAAAGCTTGGTATGCTGTTGCTGGCGATTGCAGCTTTGCTGACGGTATCCGCGTGTTCGTCGAAGCCGACCGAAGTGATCGTGTCTGCCGCCGCCAGTCTGACCGATGCCTTGAAGGAAATTGAAGCCGTCTACGAAAAACAGCAACACAAGGTGGACCTTCAGTTCAACTTCGGCGCTTCCGGCGCATTGCAGCAGCAGATCGAGCAGGGAGCGCAGGTTGACCTGTTCGTATCCGCAGCCGAGAAGAATATGAAGGCGCTGGTCGATAAGGGAATGATCTCCGAGAGCGACAGAACGAATCTGCTGGGGAACGAGTTGGTCGTTGTCGTCCCTCAGAACAGTACGGCCGCCATCGTCAGCGAGAGCGACCTGCAATTGCCTGAATTGAAAAAAATCGCAATCGGCATTCCGGAAAGCGTGCCTGCCGGCAGCTATGCGAAGGAAGCTTTTACCGCTGGGCAGTTATGGGAGCCGCTGCAGAACAAGCTGGTGCAGGCTAAGGATGTCAGGCAGGTGCTGAACTATGTGGAGACGGGCAATGCGGATGCGGGGATCGTGTACAAGACGGACGCGCTGTCTTCATCCAAGGTAAAAATCGCGCTTGCCGTGAATCCTGCTCACTATTCGCCGATCATCTATCCGATAGGTATCGTTAGCGAGACGAAGCATAAGCAAGAGACGGAAGCTTTCTACGAATATCTGCAATCCCCGGAGGCGCTCGATATTTTCAAGAAGTACGGTTTTTCGGCACCCCAATAATTGTAAACGGAGATCAGCATGAACTGGACCGAATTTTGGCCGCCGATTGTATTGTCGCTCCGGGTAGCTTCGCTGTCCAGCCTCGTCGCAATGGCGATCGGTACAGCCGCTGCCTGGTGGATGTCCCGCCAAGCCTTCAAGGGAAAAACGCTTCTGGAGACCTTCTTTATGCTGCCTTTAGTGCTGCCTCCGACCGTTGTGGGATTGATTCTGCTTGTTCTGCTGGGGCGGAGAAGCTGGGTCGGGCAGACGATTGAATGGATATTCTCCTCGCCGATCATCTTCTCGTGGTGGGCGGCGGTCATTGCTTCGATTGTCGTCTCGTTCCCGTTGGTGTACCAAACGATGAAGGTGGGATTCGGCGGCATCGATCGTCAACTGGAGGAGTCGGCCAGATCCGCCGGAGCGACCGAATGGCAGACGTTTCTTCGTATCACCCTGCCGCTGGCTTATCCGGCCTTCTTCACGGCTTTCGTGCTGGCATTCGCGCGCGGGCTCGGCGAGTTCGGCGCTACGCTCATGATCGCGGGCAACATTCCAGGGAAGACGCAGACGATCCCGACGGCGATTTTTATCGCATCGGATTCTGGACATATGACGATGGCATGGTCGTGGACGATAGCCATGATCGTCTTGTCCTTCATCTTGCTGCTTCTGGTTGGAAGAAGGAAAGAGGCTTGAGGAAGCGGGAGGGGGATTCCGGAAGCAAAAAGGTTAAAGGAGACAAACTTTGTCTATACGAAACAGCTCTCTTCGCGTATAATTTGACATAATGATACATAATTCACCAGGTCGAAGGAGGCAGTCGAATGATTCCACCAAAAGGTTTTGGAGATAAGCCTACTAAAGGCAGCGGTTTTGGCAAAATCGTAATCGCTAACGAATCGATGAGAGCTCAACTGGCCAAGTAATCGCCTATTTCGTTCGAAAAACCCGTGTCTCGTCGACACGGGTTTTCTTGTATTTGGCTCGGGCGTTACCGCTTGCAGCGCTATGATTATTCCAATCCGATCAGCCTGGCGATCGGCTTAAATAACGGCATCGTCAAATCGCTGGGTCCCGGAAGATTCGGCTTGTAGAGAAGAAGAAGGGAGAGCGTGCATCCGAAGCAGAGAATGACCAGTATCGCATACTTCTCCCGGGTTCTCGATCTTCGAAGCTCTCTCGAATAGCTGAGATAGAGGATCAGCGCCATGCTTACGATTCCTATTGCCGCAAGCCCCCTCATCCTTGTCCCTCCTTACTTTTTACGAATTTCGTCCTCCGGAATGCCCTGCGGAAGGTCGGACTTGCCGATACGAGCTATCTTGGTCTGAATGACCACGTTTACTTTTATTTTATCGAAGAGTATTGGCCAATCGCGCTTCTCCCTCGCCCATTGCCGAGGGTAACGGCGTCTGAAATGATTGGCGAAGCCGAACGCGTCAACCTTCAGCTTAGACTGAATGCGTTCCAGCGCCGATTCAACGTCCTCGCGCAGCAGCTCGGCCCAGGCGGTCCTAGCCTTGCTCATGAACGTCTCCGCGATATTGTCCATGTCGGTCGTGTTGAGAATGAGATCCCCGGTTGTCCGAACGTCCAAGTTCAATTTCCAGTCTCCGTTGGCAGCAATGACCGGCGACAGGTGCGCTCGCGCCCGCAGCAGATTCACGGATGCCGTTCCATCCAGCCCGGCGAGGCTGAAGGAATAGGTCATGGTCTCCAGCTCGTTGCGAATGAGCAGCAGCCCGCGGGTAACGGGCTCTTGAATGATCGCAACGAGCTTGTCTTTGCGGAGTATCGCCAGGCCCTTCATGGAGGTCGTCATCTGTCTGGTGCCGTTCTTCTGCTTCTGCGAGACTTGCTCGATCACGGTCAACACTGCCGATTGGCTGTCTCCCTCCACCATCTGCGTCAGCTTCTTGAGTGTGACCAGCATCCCCAGCTTCAGATTGCCCATCTCTCTAAGCTCCTCCGAGGAGCTGCGTTCAAGCAGAGGCTGATTGTCGAGCGCAGAGCTCGCCATGCCTTTGGCGACATAGACATAAGCGTGCTCGCGGAATTGAAGATATCTGAGGAAGAAATCCAGGTAGGAGCGAATCCCGCCCTTCGCGGCCTCCTGACCGAACACGATTACCTCGCTGTGGCCCCAGAACAGGTGACGGGACGTACGACGCTGCAGTCGGGTCATCGCCTCTGCGATCGTACGGCCTTGAGCTTTGCGCACGAGAGTATCGCCGGTTGAGTTGCCTCCGCTTCCGCCGGTATTGCCTTGCGGACCGCCTCCGGCCGCTCTCGGAATAAAGATCTGCGCCGAGAGCTCGACGGTTCCATTCGGGAAGGCGTCGACTCCGGTAGCCAGCACAATGGCGAGATCGTTGATTTCCTTCCGGTCCCAGCATCCTGTCAAGGTGAAAAGCAGCGCAAGGGCCGTTGCCAGTCTGCCCCCTCGAATTAGACGTTGGAGCTTGTCGTTCCCGATCATCTGCGGAGCGCGGAGGCGCGGGAATTCCGGATGGAAGCGACGAGAAGCAGCATGCCGGGCAGGAAGACGAGAGAGAACAGCGTATACAGATTCCCGGTCGAGCCCAGCAAGCTCCCGATCTCGCTTTGACTGGAGATGACCCAGAAGGAATAGGCTACCGTGAGAAAGGCCAGCGGGAACACCAGCGGACGGTAGTCCTTCAGGTTCAACCATTGCGCGACCGTGAGGGCGTGGATATAGTGAAGCACCGAGATTTTTATGAAAATCCCCGTAATCCAGATCGCAATAATCAGAGCCTCGATATGCTGAAGGAAATCCGCATAGCTAATGTATCGGGTCGCTATCATGAACGGAAATACAAATCTGTCCGTGACGTCTCCGAACAGAAGCAGACAGGAGATATTGACCGCCACCATAGTAAAGGTTGTCACAGCCAGCGAGATCATGGAAGATTTCCAAACCCGCTGGCGATTCGAGACGAACGGGAGAAGGAAACCGATCAGAACGTATTCGCTCAGCCAGCTCGCCGGAGCAAAAGCGCCCAGAAGCACGGGCTGTATTCCTTTCTCGGCAAAGGGAAGCCATTCGGCCGGATCCATCTCCGGTATGAGCAAGAGCAAAATCAGGATCAGCAGCGTCGCCATAAGCGTGACGAGGATGATCCCTGTCCGGCCTAGCACTTCAATGCCGCTGACGACGTTAAGCGCGCACACGAACATCAGACTGCCCATCACAACGAACAAGGGCGTGCCCGGCAGAATGGCGCTCAGGATGAACTCTCCGTATTCTCTCAGAACAATGCCGTTCAGATGGGGGAAGTACAAGAGGAAGAACAGTCCGAACAGCTTGCCCGGAAGCCTGCCGAGAATGAGAACGCTCGACTCGATCGGTGAAAGATGAGGGTAGCGCTTATTCAGACGATAAGCGATCGCAATGGCCAGCAATCCGACCGGAGAGGCCAGCAACGGAGACAGCCACATGTCGTGTCCCGCGAAAGCCATCGTAATGCTGGGAACGCTCAGGACGGCTGTCGCCAATATGGTCGGGAACAGGATAACGTTCATTTGCAGCGTGGAAATTTTACCTTGCTCGATCATTGCCCGTCCTCCTTTTCATATTGGTGCTGCCTCGATCGGCGTTTTCCGGTTCAAGCGATTCGCCCGCGAGCTCGGGTTGCCGGGAGTCTCGCCAAGCCGGAGGACGAAGGAAAATGTCTCTGAGCTCGCGCAGCCGGACTGGAGAAATGGGAGACAAGTAAGGCAGGCCGAACGAACGAAGCCTGCACAGGTGAATGACCATCGCGATGAATCCCAGCATGACGCCCACCAGGCCCATCGTTCCGGCCAGCAGCATAATCGGAAATCGGAGCAGACGGGGCGGTATGCCCAAGGAATAGCGCGGAATCATGAACGAGGAGATTCCCGTAATGGCGACGACGATGACCATCGGCGCGGAAACGATGCCTGCCGAGGTTGCGGCTTGTCCGATGACCAAGGCGCCTACGATACTGACGGCGGACCCTACCTGCTTGGGGAGGCGAACGCCAGCTTCCCGAAGAGCCTCGAAGGTGATCTCCATAATGAGCGCTTCGATCAACGCGGGAAAAGGAATCTCCTCGCGGGATTTGGAAATGTTGAGGAGGAGCACGGTCGGTATCATTTCCTGATGAAAGGTCGTTATCGCGATGTAAGCGGACGGCAGCACGAGCGAGACGATAAAAAAGCCGTAGCGAAGCCAGCGAAGAAACGTGCTTGAGAGGACATTCTGATAATAATCCTCCGGCGATTGCAGCATCGAGAACAAGCTGATCGGAGCGACCAGCGCGAATGGAGTTCCATCGATGAGAATGGCGATTCGCCCCTCCATCAGGTTGGCGCAGACGACATCCGGGCGTTCGGTCGGCAGCATCTGCGGGAAAGGCGAGAACGGGTTGTCCGAAATCCATTCCTCGATCATTTCGCTCTCCAGAATTCCGTCGCTTTGGACGAGCTCAAGCCTGCGGCGAACCTCGCTTACCAATTCCGGCCGAGCCATTCCTTTCATGTAAACCATCACGATATCGGTTTTCGTAAATCGCCCTAGAGTGAGACGGATCATTTTCAGATTGGGAGTTTTGAGTCTTTGGCGAAGGAGGGGAAGATTCACGCCGAGCGCTTCCGTAAATCCATCTCTCGGTCCCCGAACGGTCGATTCGGCAATGGGCTCCTCGACGGATCTCTGCTCGGGTCTTACGAGATGAAACGCCCAAGCTGCGGAGGAGCCGTCGATGAGCAGCAGGGGATAGCCGGCGCATATTCTGTCCACGGCCAGCAGAACGTTGCTTAGCTCCGTATAGGAATTGCCGGCAATCCCCCCGGGGAGGGACGAAGACGAGGTCTCTCGCTTGGCCGAGGAGGCAAGAGGAAGAAGCACTTGCTTCTCCAGCGCGGACCGATCGGAATAGCCCGGAACGAAGACGGCGCAGCAGCCGGTTCCGTCAGCCATGGCAAAGGAATGAAATACGATATCATAGCAATCGTCCAGGCAGCGGCGAAGCAGCGATATATTGTCCACCAATGCGGCCGAGAAATCGACATCGCAATCCGGCAAGAGGTCTTGTGGGGAGTGAGCGGGCGGCTTCGACATCTATTTCAGCTCCGGTGTAAGGGAATGGGGTTATGTAACAAGCCATTATTCCCATCTGAGCGAACAATAATCGCCTAAGGCGCCTTTGGATGACTAACCCTGCAAGGTCGTTTACAATAGGGGAGAGAAGCTGGCGGAGGAGCTGAAGAGCGTGTACCGAATTGCAAATCTCGGAAAATTCGAAAATTTGCCCGAGCTGGCAGTGCTTATCTACAACGGGAACAAGAACGAGCTTGAGAAGCTGCTGAAGTCAGGCATGGATGTCGAGGAGAAGCTGGCGATCGGCAAATATACGGTGGTGACGCCTTTGGCGCTTGCCCTCTATGTGAACAAGCCGGAAATTGCCAAGCTGTTCATCGAGCGCGGCGCCGAGCTGAATGACAAGCTCAATCCCGCATTCCTGCTGGCGGTCCGCTATGGCGATGAGGAGCTTGTGCGCTATTTGCACGGGAAAGGCGCCAAGATGGATCGTCTTAGCCGGGTCAAATCGAGCGCATACGACGAAGCCTACTATGGGAATAAACATAACATTCCGGTAATCCGCGAGCTGGGACTGGACATTGCGAAATACGGCGGCAAAACGTTGAGAAAGGCGATTTCGGACGCTGACAGGAAGACGGCGGACTATTTGCTCGACCATGGCGTGGATATCAACTACAACGAACCGGATATGGTATATCCATACCGCGCGACCCCGCTGACGGTGGCAGCCAGAATGAACAGCATGGCCATGGTCCAATACCTGGTGGAGCGCGGCACGGATGTAACCCTTGCGGAGAAAGACGGCGAACGTGCGTATACGATTGCCGTAACGCAACACAATACGGAAATGGCCGAATATCTCAAGTCGTTAGAGCCTGTCGAATTTCACAGTCGAAGCAACAAGCTGCATGCGCTTAGAGGGTACGGACTGCCTGCCGAGCTCATCGATTTTCTTTGCGGCGACAACCGCCGGGTCGAAATTCCGCCTAACGAATTCGAGGTTCGCTTCGTGGAATTTTTGGCGTTGGAGGATACTGTCGAGCTGACGGCAGGCCGACAGAAGCTGCTGCGATTATCGGCCGAGCTGGATGCCTATTCTCACCTGCTGATCGTTTGGCATAAGGGGAAGAAGGGCATCGGCTTCTATGATATCGAGCATAAGGAATACGGGCATTTGGGAATGTTCGCAGATTTTCTGAACGAGCCGGAAGCCTTCCTCGCCAAGATGTTCTGACCTCTGTACCCATGTCTTACAATGAAGGAGAAGCTTATGCCAAACAATCCTAATCAAGCAGGCTGGAACTTCGACAACAGCTATGCTGAATTGCCGAGCCAGCTGTACACCCGACTCGATCCGACCCCAGTACGCTCGCCGAAGCTGGTCATCTTCAATGGCCCGTTGGCGACTTCGCTCGGCTTGGACGTTCAGGCGCTGCAAAGCGCGGAAGGCGTGGAGGCGCTTGCGGGCAACCGGGTTCCGGAAGGCGCTTTGCCGCTTGCGCAGGCCTATGCCGGACATCAATTCGGCCATTTCAACATGCTGGGGGACGGGCGGGCTCTATTGCTGGGAGAGCATCTTACCCCCCGCGGCGAACGCTTCGATATTCAGCTTAAAGGCTCGGGGCCGACGCCCTATTCCCGAAGGGGAGACGGTAGGGCGGCTCTTGGACCGATGCTGCGCGAATACATCATCAGCGAAGCGATGCATGCGCTTGGAATTGCGACTACTCGCAGTCTGGCGGTGACGGAGACCGGGGAGCCGGTCTATCGGGAGAAGAAACAGCAGGGCGCCGTTCTGACGCGCGTGGCTGCAAGCCATATACGCGTCGGCACCTTTCAATATGCGGCGCAATGGGGGACTTTCGAAGAGCTTAAAGCTTTGGCGGATTATACGATCGTGCGGCATTATCCCGAAGCCGGCAAGAGGGATAATCGGTACCTGGACCTGCTGCGGCTGGCGATTGAGCGACAAGCAGCGCTCATTGCCAAGTGGCAGCTAGTCGGCTTTATTCACGGCGTGATGAACACCGACAATATGGCGCTCAGCGGAGAAACGATCGATTATGGCCCGTGCGCCTTCATGGACGCCTTCGACCCGGCAACGGTGTTTAGCTCGATTGATGCTAATGGGCGGTATGCGTATGGCAATCAACCGGCGATTGCCGCATGGAATTTAGCGAGGTTTGCCGAGAGCCTGCTGCCGCTGTTGGATGAGAGCGAAGTCCGAGCGATTGAATTGGCCGAAGGCACGCTTGCGGAATTTGCAGGTTTGTATCAGGCTCAATGGCTTGACGGCATGCGAGAGAAATTGGGGATTTTCAACAAGGAGCCCGAGGATGAAGCGCTGGTAGAAAAGCTGCTTCGGCTGATGCAGCTGCATCGGGCGGATTACACGAATACGTTCCGTGCGTTGTCCTTCGCCGACCTGAAGGACGCTGTTCTTTCCGACAGTGCGGAATTCACGCAATGGCAGGAGCAATGGCAGCGGCGGCTGGACAGACAGCCGGAGCCGTTGTCCGACTCCGTCCGGTTGATGCAAGGCTGCAATCCCGCGCTCATTCCGCGCAATCATCTGGTGGAAGAAGCGCTGGAAGCCGCTGTGGAGCAGGGAAACTACGCGCCTATGCAACGGCTGCTTGAGGCGCTTGCCCAGCCGTATGCGCACTCCCCCGAGCAAGAGGCATACGCCGCTCTCCCGGAGCCCTCGGCTCATCCCTACCGAACCTTCTGCGGCACATAATTCGGCCGCGCAGTTCCATGCGCTAACGAGATGAGGGGCCATAGCCGCCAAATTAAGACACAGAAAAGACGAAGACACCTTTCGTCTCTTCTGTGTCTTTTTGTAAACGGAGAAATTTCGAGTCTTGTGTCAGATTCCGGGTTTCTTTTACAAAAATCGTTGTTGACCAAATCTAGCACAACTCGTTATGATTGGTTTATACATTAATTACTATAAATGGTTGTGTATATCGAAATTTGTCGAACGATGGAGGAAAATGCGAAGCGAAAGAGATTCATAGGATTGAATCTTCAATAAGGAGATGATGCCTTCGTGACACCCCGTAATTTAATGGAGCGTTCATTCGAGCGTCAGGCCGATACGTATTGGTCGAACGTGATGAGGGGGTGGGGAGGCGAACCGCCATTGCAGCCGGACGGCTACGGCAAGTCCGGAGACAAGCGGCAAGTCGAAATTCGCGTACCGGAGCGTCTTGTCGCAAAGATGGACAAGTACTGCGGCGGACGGGAAGATTTGCGGATGATTTTTTATTTGGCGACGTGGGCGACGGTACTGCTCGCGTTTACACAGTCGGAAAGCAAGCTTGCAATCGCTGTTCCCGCAGGGCTGGGCGGCTCGACTTCAGACAACGATACGGACGTTGTCCCGATCGCCTTCGAACGACCGCAGATGCAATCCAGCTTCAAGGAATTGCTTGCCTATCTGCTGGCAACGTTCAAGACTCACCCTAAATATATCGCTAATTGGTTAGCTCGAACGGACGCGCTGCCGATCGGATATGAACGATTTAGATTCTACTATCCTGACAAGCAAGGGAGGGAAATGAAGACAACGTTCGTCCAGACGAACGAGATCTTAATGGAGTGCCGGATCGCTGCGGAAGACACGGGGCAATGGAGCCTCGTTATCGCTTACGATTCCGGACAATACAGCAAACATCTGGCCGAGACGGTCGCCGAGAGCTGCCTTGCCGTGCTGGAGCAGGCGGTCGAACAGCCTGATCGCAGGCTGGCGGATCTGGAGCTGCGGTCGCGTGCGGAAACGGCCCGTCAAGCGGAATGGAACGACACCTCCGCCGAGTTCGCTTCGAACGAGACGATTCACAGCATGTTCAAGCTAGTCGCCAAGGCCGGCCCGGATGCCGTTGCCGTCTCGTGCGGCGAAGAAAATATCAGTTATGGCGAGCTTGATGCCAGAGCGGATGATCTGGCCGCTCTCTTGCGCGAAGAAGGCATCCGTGAGGGAGATCGCGTCGCGGTTATGCTGGAGCGCTCCTCGGCCTGGATCGTATCGTTTCTTGCCGTCTTGAAATCCGGCGGCGTCTACATTCCCGTCGATCCAAGCTATCCGGCCTCGCGAATCCGCTACATGCTCGGGGACAGCGAAGCTTCGGCTTTGCTCCTGCAGGAAGAGAACGAAGCCAGCCGAGAATTCGAGGGCAAGCGGCTTATTTACGAAGAGCTGTCCTCGTTGCGCGGGCAATCGAAAAACGTTATCCCTGATTTTCCTCGCCGCGGACCGGATGATCTGGCCTATGTTTTGTATACATCGGGTTCGACCGGCACACCGAAAGGCGTCATGGTTGAGCATCGCGGCGTACTGAATTTGCGGCACTACTTCAAGACCGCATTTCGCATTAACGAAAGCGATCGGGTGCTGCAATTCGCCAGCGCCTCGTTCGACGCATCCATCTGGGAGATTTCCATGGGGCTGCTCACGGGCGCGCAGCTTCATATCGCCACCCCTGCAATTGTCGGAGAGCCCACGCGCTTTGAAGCCTGGGCGGCCGCCAACGGAATTACGGTCGCTACGCTGCCGCCGACTTATGCGGATAAGCTGGAGCCGGAGAGGCTTGGCGGGCTGCGCTTGTTGATTACGGCCGGCTCCGAGTCGAGCAGAGAGCTGTTGTCGCGTTGGGGCGAGCGGGTCGAGTACGTGAACGCCTATGGGCCGACGGAAACGACGGTGTGCGCTTCGGCGTGGTCGGGAAGGCCGGAAGCTGTCGAAGCGAACGCGCTCGTCCCGGTCGGCAAGCCGTTGCCCAACACGGGGATTCATGTTGTCAACGGGCATCTGCAGTCGCTGCCTTCCGGCGTCCCGGGGGAGCTGGTCGTGTCCGGGACCGGGCTGTCCAGAGGCTATTGGGGCAAAGAAGAGATGACCGAACAGAAATTTGTGGCGCTGCCAAAAGACGGAACGCGCGCGTATCGAACGGGCGATCTGGCAAGATGGGAAAGCGACGGCAATCTGACTTTCCTAGGCAGAATAGACCGGCAAGTTAAAATCCGCGGGTATCGAATCGAAACCGAGGAAGTCAGACATGTCTTGTTGTGCCTAAGCGGCGTGAAGGATGCGGCTGTTACGGTGAAGCCCGATCCGCAGAACGAGCCGGCGCTGGTCGCCTATTACGTTACGGACAAGCCGGACGCGGAGCCGTCGACAGCTATGCGCGATCAGTTGGCCAATCGGCTTCCGGCCTATATGGTGCCGGCCTTTCTCATCCGGCTCGCTTCAATTCCGCTTACCTCCAACGGCAAACCCGATGTATCCGCACTCCCGGAGCCGCGAGCATGGCTTGCCGGTCAGCAGGAGCTGATGGCCGAGCATACGCCTCAAGGAGAGATAGAGCTCGCGCTTGCCGTCATTTGGCGATCGGTTCTCGGCGTGCAACGGATCGGCAGGGAGGATGACTTCTTCCTGCTGGGCGGCCATTCCATGAAGGCAGCCAAGCTTGCGGGAGAAATCTACATCGCATTCGGCGCGAACATGCCGATGGAATTGATTTTCCGTTATTCAACGCTTGCGGCGATGGCCGAGTGGATTCAGAGCGAGGGAACTTTGAATCGGATGGAGGCTATCCCTAAAGCGCCGGTAAAGGCCGGATATCGGTTGTCTCCCGCTCAAAGCCGGGTGTTCATCGCGGAGAGCGTCAGCACCGACAACACGCTCTATGTGCTGCCCTTTGTTTTTCGCTTGGAGCCGGCGCCGGATTTCGCGGAGCTGGAAGCCGCGTTCAGGAAGCTGATCGAGCGTCACGAGCCGCTGCGGACATCCTTCGGCTGGGCAGGCAATGAACCGATCCAGAGCATTGCCGAGCATGTAGACTTTAGCATCTTGCGCGCCGACGGCTGCGGAGAAACGCCGGAGCAGCTGGCCGAACGGCTTATCGAACCGTTCGATCTGAACAAGCCCCCGTTGATCCGGGTCGCCTGGGTGGAAGAGAAGGTGGGAGCAGTCAGGCTGTTTCTGCAGCTTCACCACATTATTGCGGATGGACTTTCCCTTGGCGTTCTTCTTCGCGACCTCGACGCGATTCTGTCGGACAAGCCGCTTGAGCCGCTCCGCTTGCAATATAAGGATTACTGCGAATGGCTCAACGAGAGGGAGATCGATGCGAAGAACGAGCGCTTCTGGTCAAGCCGCTTCGCCGATTACCAGGGAACGGCCGACTTGCCGATCGATTACCCTCGTCCTACCGTTCGGCGTCCCGATGGCGATACGCTGGCGATTCAGTGGGACAAGCAGCTTACCGCCAGCGTTCGGGAGCTGGCGAACGCTTGCCAGGCGACGCTGCATATGACGATGCTGGCCGCCTATTATACGCTTCTGTCCAAGCTGACAGGATCGGAGGACGGCGTTGTAGGCTCGCTGCATGCCGGGAGGAATCATCCGGACGTCGCGGGCATGGCGGGAATGTTCGTTCATACGCTTGCCCACCGCAACCGCGCGGAGGGAAGCTTGACGTTTCGTGAATTCGTCAATCAGGTCAAGCTGAGGGTATTGGAGGATTACGAGCACTCGGATTATCCGTTCGAGCTTCTGGCTCGCAAGCAGACTGCAAGGAACGCTTCGCGAAATCCTCTGTTCGATACGATGTTCGTCTTGCAAAATCTCGAATCCGCACCGACTGCCATTGGCGGATCGCAATGGATACCGATCATTCTGAAGGAAAAGCTGTCGCGCTTTGATCTCGTCTTTCAGGCTTGGGAGAACGAGGAAGGCATGCTGCTGTGGGTGACCTATGCGAACTCGCTGTTCCGGCCGGAGACCGCGTCGGCCATCGCCGACGATTATCGAAGACTCCTTGCGCTGCTTGCCGAACGTCCCGATACGCTGTTGTCCGAAGTCGGCTTGGCGGTTGAATTCCGGCCGATTACGGCAGCCGGATTGTCCTTCGATTTTCAATTCTGAAGCGAGGAGGCTACATGATGGCCGCCCGTCGAATTCTTCCGTTAGCCGTACCCGAGATCGTCTCCTATCCGCACATTTCGTATGCCATGTCCGTCTTGTCGCTGGCTCCCGAGGGAGTGGACTGGGTGTTCAGCAACTACGTGCAGCTTTGCATGCTGGATCATGGATCGACCGTCGAGATGCGCTACTTTATCCCCAATGCGGACTTGTTCCATTTTCCGGGATTGTTCGGCACGCAGCGCATCAGTCGAGACTGGATTCTGCATTATTGCCCAAGCTTTCGCGATTTCGTCCGATACAGCATCGATAAGGAGTTTTACGTATGGACCTTCGTGGACGAGTACTACATTCCGGGCACGCGCTCTTATCGAAATCAGTCGCTGGAGCACGCCATCATGATTCACGGCTACGACGACGACAACCGAGAGTTTCATATCAGCGGGTACATGGAAAGCCAGCGCTACAAGCAGTCTACGATTCCTTACGATACGGTCGAGCAAGCATTCACGGAGATGCAGCTGCCGCCTATTCATTTTGCGAATAACACGCATTTGCTCAAGAGAAGCCCGAACGCTTACGAATTCAAGCCCGATTGGATTATGGAGCAGCTCGCCGATTACGGCGGAGCCAGACCGTCCGACGTCCGAATGGAAATCTTCGAGGAGCGGAAGGAATGTCCTTATTATTGGGGCATCGGGGTTATCGACGGACTGCAGGAGAAGCTGCGCCAGCAGCTCAGAGGGGAATCGTTCGTCGACCACCGTCCGTTTTTCATCTTGCATGAGCATAAGAAAACGATGAATAATCGGCTCGCCTATATGGCGGACAAGGGGCATTTCGAATTTTCACAGGAGATAAGGGATGGATACAAGGAGATCGAGGCCAAGGCGCAGACGATCTTCAATCTGGAGCTGAAATACTTAATGACCCGCGATAACCGTTTCCTGACGCAGATCATTGAACGGCTTGACGGCTTAAAAGAAGCGGAGTCCAGGACGATCGGCCAGATGATGGAGCAATATGACCGGGACAACTGAAGGAGGAATTACGCATGACAGCCGGCAGAACTTTACCGATTGCCGTTCCCGACATCACGTCCTACACCCATGTGACTTACGCGCTTTCCATTATGCATACGGATCCCGATGCGCTTCGATGGGTGTACAGCAATTATGTTCAGCTGTTCACCTGGGATTGGGTTCAAACCGTTCAGGTTGACCACTACACCCAGACAGCGGAGCACCACCTGATCCCATGCTTGGGCGGGACCCAGAAGCTGACGCGCAAAACGCTGGAGAAGTACCAAGGAGGCTTCGTCAGCCTGGTGCGGGACAGCATCGACGATGGCCAATATGTCTGGGCTTTCCTGGACGAATTTTACATCCCGGGCACGGTTGCCTATCAGAATCGTTCCAACCCGCACTCGGTGTTGATTCATGGCTATGACGATGCCCGAAGCACTTTTCAATTCACGGGTTATTTCGAGAATCAGCGCTACGGAGAGACCGAAGCCAGCTATGCGGATTTCGAGAAGGCCTATTACGGCTTCGAGCCGAAGGACGAGATTCAGCCGGAAAATTTCATCCGGCTGATGAAGCTGAACAGCTATTATAAAGCCTTCTACGAATTCAAGACGCATTGGGTGATGGAGCAGTTGGAGGAATATTGGCTGGCTAAGCCTTCGAGCAGAAGAATGGAAGCGTTCGAGGAAACCAGGCCTTGCCCGATCATCTGGGGATCGGACGTCTATGGACGTTTGCAGCTGCAAATCGACCGACATATCGCCAAGGAGGGGATTATCGACCATCGGCCTTTTTATGTGCTGTGGGAGCACAAGAAGATGATGAATCGCCGAATCGCCTATATGGAGGAGCACGGGTTCTACAAAGTCTCGGAGCGCTCGAAGGAGGAGTGGCGACAGATCGAGCAATCGGCGCTGCTGGCCCGCAACCTTGAGCTGAAATATTTGATGAGCTTCAACAATCGGTTCCTGGAGCAGCTCAAGGAACGTCTGACCGCGCTTAAGCAGGAGGAATCCTCCGCAATCGAGCGGATGCTGGAAGACTACGCGCGCAGCGGCGGCAAGAAACACCTGTACATTCTAAAGGAGGAAGCTTAATGAGCTTGGATGCGTTGGAGATCCAGAAAATATTGGCCAGCGGTAAATTGGATAAGGAAAAAAACTTCTGGTCGGCTCTTCTGGAGGGAGACCGCGAATTAACGCGGTTTCCCGAAGACCGCAGACCTGCGGATTCGGAGCAGACGCGGTATCAGGAATGGCATACCGAATGCGGCGCCGCCTTATCGGGCAAGATCAATGCTCTGTCGGGCGGCTCGGACCTGGCGGCTTTTCTCGTACTGCTCAGCGGCGTGCAGATTGTCGCGCAGAAATACGCGCACACGACGGAAACTCTTGTCGTAACGCCGGTGCTGGGAAACGGGGAACAGAAGGAAGGAAGCCTGAACCGTTATCTGGTCGTCCCCTTCGAGCCCGATCTAACCGCCTCCTACCGTCATCATCTCAATGCGCTTAAGGCAAGGGTTGCCGAAATTTCCGAGCATCAGAACTATCCGTTCTCGCAGCTGGTTCTGGATCGGGGCTGGGGCGGCTCGGACAGCGCCGACGGCTTCGTGGTTCCAATCGCGATGGGATGCAGCCGCGTTCATAGCGGCGACTCGTTCGAGGAGACCAAAGCCGACTTCCTGTTCTGGTTCGAAGAGCGCGACGGAGAATGGGATTTGCGCCTTCGCTGCAACGCCGCTCGTTATTCGGGCGAATTCGCTCAAGCGGTGGCTTCCCACTGGCTGCGCGCGATGGACGGCTTGCTGAGCGCCCCCGATGCTTCCTTGTCTTCGCTTGAAATGCTATATCCTTCCGAATGGGAGCGAATTGTCCGCGAATTCAACGCGACGGAGGGGGCGTTCCCGGCGGATAAGACGCTGCATCTGCTGTTCGCGGAGCAAGCGGCGCGGACGCCGAATGCGGTTGCTGCGATATTCAAGGACGCTTCAATTACCTATGGCGAGCTGAACGAGCAGTCGAACCGGCTTGCGAACGCTCTGCGTAAGAGCGGAGTAGGGCCGGAGGTGCGGGTTGCGCTGCTGTGCAAGCGTTCGTTCGATCCGCTCGTGGGCGCAATCGGCATTCTGAAGGCGGGAGGCGCGTACGTTCCGATGGACTCGTCATGGCCGAAGCGTCGAATTCAGACCGTGCTGGACGAGGTGGGAGCGACCCATATGGTCACGCAGAAGGAGCTGTTCGCTCCGATTGCCGATCTGCTGTGGAGATCGGAGTCGCTGCGTCAGGTCGTGCTGCTGGACGAGGATGAAGCGGATCCGACCGCTTCCCGCTTTGACCGCGAGGCCATGGCGAAAATGTTCGACGACCTGGCGGAGAATGCGACGGACAAAGTGTCCGCAGGCGGATTCATCAGCTCCTATACGGGCCTATATTTCACCGAAGCGGAGGTTGACGAATACCGCGACAGAGTGCTCGAATTAGCCCGCCCCTTCGCCGGCGACGGGAAGAGCGCTCTGGAAATCGGCTGCGGCTCGGGACTTGTCCTGTTCGAGCTGGCGAACGCATTCGGTCAATATACCGGCCTGGATGCCTCTGCCGTCACGCAGGAACGCAACCTCCGGCGCGTGAAGGAGGGCAATCGCGAAGCGAATATCCGGTTGATGACGGGCTTTGCCGACGAGATCGCCGGTATGCCCGATCAAAGCTACGACGTTGTGCTTCTGCCGAGCACGATTCAATTTTTCCCGGATTATCTTTACCTGGACCGTGTCGTGTCGGATGCCGTTCGTCTTGTGCGCCCGGGAGGCGCGGTTATTCTGGCGGACATTCCCGACGAATCGG
Source organism: Cohnella boryungensis (assembly GCF_042651945.1). Taxonomy (NCBI): domain Bacteria; kingdom Bacillati; phylum Bacillota; class Bacilli; order Caryophanales; family Paenibacillaceae; genus Cohnella; species Cohnella boryungensis. The sequence goes on from NZ_JBHSED010000005.1 coordinate 261,092, forward strand.
CCAAGGAGGAGTTCCGCGCTTCGCTGGAGGAGTTCAAGCGCAATCACGGCGCATTCTACAAAACCCGCGTTCATCTGGATCAGCATCTGTACTGCCACGAGGATTATTTTACCGGCCTGGAGAAGCGGCATCCGGGATTAAAGGTCGAAGTACGCAAGCGCACGAGGGGCTTCAAGAACGAGCTGCGCTTCCGTTACGACGTGGTTATCTCCGTTGCGAGCGCTTTGCAGTCCATTGATGAGCAATCGGCGCCGAGCTTGCCGATGATCACGCGCGCCCATCTGAATGCGGAAGACGGAAGCCGCGCGCCTGAGCTGGTGGAAGATGCATCGCGCACCGCATACGTACTGTTTACCTCCGGATCGACGGGTACTCCGAAGGGTGTCGTCGTCTCCCACCGTCCAGTCGTTAATGTCATCGATTGGGTCAACGGGCGCTTCGGCGTGAACGAGAAGGACAGGCTGTTCTTTATTACTTCCTTCTGCTTCGATCTGTCCGTATACGACGTATTCGGTATGCTGTCGGCTGGCGGAGCGATCGACATTATTACGGAGGAGGACGTTCGTAAGCCGGAAACCTGGCCGCAGCGCATGGCGGACAGCGGGATTACGATCTGGGATTCCGCGCCGGCCGCGCTTGCCCAGAGTATTCCATTCTTCCAGAAGCATGACGGTCAGCAAGCTCAGGTTCGCTTGTTTATGCTTAGCGGGGACTGGATTCCGGTTCCGCTTCCGGGCCAATTGCGTCAGTTGTTTCCGGGATGCGCGATCGCCGCGCTCGGAGGCGCGACGGAAGCCTGCATATGGTCTAATTGCTACGAGGTGGGCGAGACCGATCCGAGCTGGCTCAGTATTCCGTACGGCAAGCCGATTCGCAACGCGAGGTACTATATTCTGGATCGCTCCATGAAGGCTTGTCCGATCGGGGCCAGAGGAGAGTTGTTCATCGGCGGCGAATGCCTTGCGAACGGCTACCATGCGGAAGAGTTGACGCGAGAGCGGTTTATTCCCGATCCGTTCCGTTCGGAGCCGTCGGCAAGGATGTATCGAACGGGCGATCTGGCCAAATACAGGGCCGACGGCAACATCGAGTTTTTGGGACGCGTCGACCATCAAGTGAAAATCCGGGGATATCGAATCGAGCTTGGGGAAATTCAGGCTAAGCTGCTGAGCCACTCGGAAATCGAGCAATGCGTGGTCATCGATAGCGCGGACGCGTCGGGACAAAAAGCGTTGTGCGCCTATTACGCGGCGTCCGAGGAGATTTCCGCCCGCTCCCTTAAGGATTTCCTGGCGGCGGATCTGCCGGCTTATATGATCCCTTCCTATTTCGTCAGACTGCCGGCCATTCCGGTGACCTCCAACGGCAAGGTGGATCGCGCAGCGCTGCCTGCTCCGCAATCCCAGGTTCGCTCCGAAGTCGCCTACGAGCCGCCGGCCAACGATATTGAAGCCGAGCTCGCCGAGCTCTGGAAGCAGCTGCTGGAGATCGATACGGTGGGCGTAAACGACAATTTCTTCGAGCTGGGAGGTCATTCCCTGCTTGCGGTCAAGCTGGAGATCGAGATGGAGGAGCGAGGCCTGGTCATCTCTCCCGAGGACTTCCAGCAATGCTACACGATTCGCGATCTGAGCCAGTACACGACGCGGGCTTGCAATGAGGCTTCCTAAGGCCGGGGCCAAACCTGAGACGACAGCCGACAACGAACGGAATCCGGCGCAGGGACGGGTGATGCTGTATGCCGTCAGGGCGGATCGCCCGCTCCCTCGCGATTTGCACCGGCGCTTCTATGCCATATGCTCTCCTGCGAGGAGGGACAGGCTGCAGCGCTTTGCACGGGAAGAAGACGCGAGACGCTCTTTGCTGGCGGAGATGCTGCTTCGAGCCGCATTACGCAAGGACTGGCAGACGAGCGGTAGCCCGGCATCGCTTGATTTCGAGGAGAATCGTTACGGCAAGCCGAGTCTTAGAGGCGCGGCTCGCCTGCAGTTTAATCTGTCGCATTCCGGTGATTGGTGCGTCTGCGCCGTTGCGGAGTCGGCTGTCGGCATTGACGTGGAGCAGATCAGGCAGCAGGAGCTGGATTGGGCGGACAAGCTGCTGGCCGACGATGAGAAGGCGGAGCTGCTTGCGCTGACGGGATATGACCGGTTGAAGCGGTTCTACGAAATCTGGACATTAAAGGAAAGCTATGTCAAAGCGCTGGGACGGGGGCTCTCCCACGGGCTGAGCACGTTCTCTGTCACGGCCGCATCTCTCGGCGCTTTAGCGCCTTACCGCGCAGCCGGATATTGGCTGGACGACAGCCATCCGGCAGCGGTATGCGCCATGGGGGGGCTTCCGCAACTGTGGGCCATTCTGTCCCCTTTCGACATCTGGAGCCTGCTGGATCATGAGATTGAAGCAATGAGAGGAGAATGCGGGGAGTGAGCGCGCTTTGGATCGCACTACCGGCGCTGGCAATTGTCGGAACTATTATTAACATCATCTGGGTGCTTCGCGGAGTTCGCAGGAAAACGCGGGTTCGGGAGAAGAAGGGCAGCACTGCAGCCGCGGCTGCAGTGCAAGCGATCTTCGCGACGGTGTTCTATGGCTGGCTGGGCTATTGCATGACCCGTCTGTGGGATGACGCTGCGGTAACGGAAAAAATCGTGCTGGGCGAGGCGTATGCGGCCTTTGTCTTGTTCGGCGTATATCTGTGGCTGACTTCCGCGTACTCGAAGAAGAAGGACCGGCCTTACGGAACAATGCTGCTGCTCAGTATCGCCAGCGGCTTCGGCAACGCTTCGATGATCTTCGTTGTAAATGCGGCAATTGCGGGCAACGGAAACTTCAGCACCGAATTGCTGCCGTATTTCGTGCTCGGCATGCTTGCCTTCGTCTGCGGACAGAAGCTGCTAAGGTCGCGGCTCATACGCATGACGAACGGCATCGTATATGACAAAAGAATGGAAGTGCTGTCCGTCGTTCTGAACGCGCCTTATGCGAACGTGGAAGCGATGGAAAGAGGCAAAATCGAGGCTTGTCTGAATAATGATACGGAGACGGTGAGCAGCTTCGCGAACCGGATGGTCAGCGTCGGCACATGGTCGGTCACCATCATTGCGGGCTTCACGTACCTGGCCGTATTGAGCCTGCCGGGCTTTCTGTTCTCGCTTGCGGTCGTGATTGCCGCATCGGGAGCGTTCTTCGGCATTCTTCGCTCCGCTAACCGTCTGTGGGAGCAGACCCGGGACATCCAGAACGTCTTTTTCAAGTTCATCCACGACTTGATTTACGGCTTCAAGGAGCTGTATTTGAACCGTCGCAAAGCATTCGACTTTCGCGACGATATGGAGCAAAGCTGCGCGTCCTATCGCGACAAGCGCTCCCAGGCGGAAGTCAAAGTGGCGAATGTCGTCGTCATCGGCGACCTGCTGTTCGCATCGGTCATCGGAACCGTTGTGTTTGCTTTTCCGCATCTCTTGCCCGGGATCGGCAATGGAGAATTGCGAAGCTTCGTATTCGTGTTCCTGTATATGGCCGGACCGCTGACCTCGATTCTGAATACGCTGCCGGATCTGTTCCAAGCCCGCATAAGCTGGAGGCGCATCCGCAAATTTACCGAAGAACTCTCCGAGCTGGGGGGAAGAACCGACTTGGAACCGGGGTCGAAGGAAGCTGCGGAAGTCATGCTTCGTCTGGAGCAAGCCGTGTACGAGTACAGCCGCGGTTCCGAGGGAAGCTTCTCCGTCGGGCCGATCGATTACGAATTCCGCTCCGGCGAGCTCGTATTCGTCATCGGCGGCAACGGCAGCGGCAAATCGACGCTTGCGAAGCTGGTCACGGGGCTATACGAACCGAATGCGGGCAGGATTACGCTTAATGGAGAGCCGATTGGCGCAGGAGCTATTGGAGATTACGTGTCGACAATATTCAGCGACGCGTATTTATTCGATCGGCTGTACGGCATCGATTTCGAAGCCAAGGCCGAGGAAGCGCGCCACTATTTGCAGGTGCTGGGATTGCATGACAAGGTCGCGATAGAGGGCGGCCGCTTCAGCACGACACGGCTGTCCACCGGACAGCGGAAACGGCTTGCTCTGCTGGTCAGCTATCTCGACGATAAGCCGATCTGCCTGTTCGACGAATGGGCGGCGGACCAAGACCCGGAATACCGGGAATATTTCTACACAGCGCTGCTTCCCGAGCTGCGGAGCAAGGGCAAGTGCGTGATCGTCATCACCCATGACGATCGCTATTTCGGGATGGCCGATAAGCTGATCAAACTCGAAATGGGGAAAATCGCATGAAACTTTTTTGTTTGCCGTACGCAGGGGCGTCGGCTGCGATTTATTTCAGGTGGAAAAGGAGTCTTGCGCCGGAGCTGGAGTGTGTTCCGCTGGAACTGGCCGGACGGGGGACGCGTTCGGGAGAGCGCTTCTATGAAGGCATGGAGGATGCAAGGGAGGATGTCCTACGCCTGCTGGAGGAGCGAATGGACGGAACGCCTTATGCCCTGTTCGGACACTCCATGGGCGGCATGATTCTGTATGAAACCGCGCGGCTGATCCGTGACCGCAAGCTTCCGGCCCCGGTCAAGCTTGTTTTCTCGGGGCGTCCCGCTCCTGAAACTCCCGCCCCGGACAGTCCGATTCATCGTCTGCCGGACGAGGAGTTCTCCAAGCGGATATTGGAGATGGGAGCCACCTCATCGGAGATTTTTGCAAACAAGCCCCTTAGAGACGTGTTTATGCCGATCTTAAGGGCGGATTTCCGCCTGGTCGAAACGTACAAATACGAAGCGAAGCCCCCGCTGCCATGGGAAATCACGGCCATTGCGGGAGAAGAGGAGAAGTGGACGCCGGCGGAGGTGGAGGGCTGGAGAAGCCATACGTCCGCGGATTGCGGTGTCGTACGGCTGCCTGGAGGCCACTTTTACTGGCAAGACCGCCCCGATTCGCTGCAGACGCTGCATGCGTTGCTGCGGGAGGAGCTGTCGGCATCACCCTTAGTTGAAACGAATTATGCATAGAGGAGGCGCGCGATGAAGCCGTTCACCCATTTGGCGGAAATGCTGGAAAGCGCGGCGGGTAGCGGGAAAGGCATCGTGTTTATACATAAGAAATCGGAATCCCGGTTGACCTATCGGCAATTGTATGAAGAAGGGCTGGCTTTGGCCGCCCAGTTGCTTGCCCAAGGCTGGCAAACGAGAGAGGAAGTGGTCATTCGGATCGACGATCCGCGGACATTCGTCGTGGCGTTCTGGGGCTGCGTGCTCGGGGGCTGGGTTCCCGTTCCGGTGACGGCGGGCGGCAGCGAAGAAAATCGAACCAAGCTGCTGCAGGTGTGGGGGACTCTGCGCCGGCCAAGGCTGCTCGCGGATGCAGCGGGCGCCGCCGACGCCGAGGAGACGATCGGAGCGGAGAGGTTGAACGGCTCCGTGTACCGTATCGACCCTGATGCAGCTTTCCCGGAAATCGGTCCAAGCCGTCCGGATGACCTGCTTTATAAAGCCTCGGGGGATGATCTCGCTTTCCTGCAATTTTCCTCCGGCTCTACCGGAGATCCGAAAGGCGTTATGCTTACGCACAGCAATCTGCTGTCGAATATGAAAGCCATCGTCACCCGTTCGGGCACGACTTCGGACGATACTTCCTTAAGCTGGATGCCGCTCACCCACGATATGGGGCTGATCGGTTTCCATCTCGCCCCGATTTATGCCGGAATGGAGCAGTACCTCATGCAGCCGGCCCAGTTTATGCTCGATCCGATGCTATGGCTCTCCAAGGCGAACGAGCATCGCATTACCTCCATCGCTTCCCCGAATTTCGGATACAAGCATTTTCTAGGCTGCTTCAAGCCGGCGGAAGCCGAGGGCTGGGATTTGAGCTGCATCCGTCTGATCTTTAACGGGGCAGAGCCGATCTCTGCCGAATGGGCAGATAAATTCACGGCTGCGCTATCTCCGTTCGGCCTGCGCGAGGAAGCGATGTTTCCCGTGTACGGCATGGCGGAAGCGACGCTGGCCGTCACCTTCCCGCCGGTTGGAGAGCCCCTTGTGCCTGTACGGGTCGATCCGCGAACGTTGGGCATCGGCGATGAAACCCGACTGGCGGATCAGGGAGATGAGCGGGCAATCGTGTTCGTCGACGTCGGCTACCCGGTCGAGGATTGCGAGGTTTCCATACGCGGCGAGGATGACGACGAGCTGGGCGACGGATTGACGGGACATATTCTCATTCGCGGGCTGAACGTGACGAAGGGCTACTATAATGCGCCGCAGCAGACAGAGAAGTCTTTCGCCTCCGGAGGCTGGCTGAGAACCGGCGATCTCGGCTTCATGCGCGCAGGACGGCTCGTCATTACCGGCCGACATAAAGATATTATTTTCGTTCGGGGACAGAACGTCTATCCGCACGATCTGGAGAAGCGGGTCGAGGCGATTGACGGCATCGGCTACGGCAAAGCGGCGGCGTGCGGCGCGCCGCACCCCGATACGGGCGAGGAGGACATCGTGATATTCGTCCAGCATCGGGGGAAGCTGGAGAAGTTCGCTCAGGTCGCGGACAAAGTCAAGCGCCGCCTGGCCCGGGAAACGGGCTTCGATATCGGACTCGTGCTGCCGATTCGCCAAATCCCCCGCACGACCAGCGGCAAAATCCAGCGTTATAAGCTGTCCGACCGTTTAAGGTCCGGGGAGTGGGACGAAACGCTGCGCGAGCTTGCCGAGCTGATGGCCGCGAATGCCAATGAAGAGGCTCAAGCCGCTTCGGAGGAGCACGACGCTCCGGAGATGACCGCGCTCAAGCAAATCTGGCGCGAAGCGCTGGGAGCGGCGGATGTGCGGTCTCACGATCATTTTCAGGAGCTGGGAGGGAATTCGTTAAAGGCCGCTCGGCTGCTGGCGCTCATTCAGAAGGAATGGGGAGCCGAGCTGACCATCCGCGAGCTGTTCGATCATCCGACGCCGAGCCTGCTTCTGGCTAGAATCCAGCAAAGCGCGGCAGCGGGGAGTTCACCGATAATGGAAGCTCTGCCCGAGGTATCCGAGCCGACCGACTCAGCCGACGGCCATTATCCGGCGTCGGTGGCGCAGCTGCGAATGGCATTCGTCGAGCAGGCGGAAGGCATAGGAAGCGCCTATCACATTCCCCTGGCTTTCCGGATCGAAGGCACGCTGCGGCCGGAAGCGGTACAAAGCGCCATCGGGCAGCTGATCCAGCGGCATGCGACGCTTCGGACCTCCTATCATTGGGAAGACGACAAGCTTGTTCAGCAGGTACACAACGGGGAAACGGTTCGTTTCGAGCTGAGCGTGTATTCGGTTCAAACCGAGCATCTGAACGATGTGGCCGCGTTAGCGAATTCGGAAGCCAACGCGTTGCTGGCTCCGTTTGAGCTTGACCGGCCGCAGCCGTTAAGAGCAGGAATGTGGACGGATGGGAACGATCGGCATGTGCTGCTCCTGAACATACATCATATCGCCTCCGACGGAATCGGCATGAACGTGCTGATGAAGGAGTTCTCGGCGTTGTTGAACGGAGAGACGCTGCCGTCGCCGGGCAAGCCCTATGTCGCATACTCGGAGTGGGCGCGGCAGCGCGGAAGCGTGAAGCCGGACAGCGAGGCTTATTGGCGCAAGGAGCTGGAGGCTTCGGTCTCAGCGCTGGATTGGCCGGATGTCGCGGCGCGGCCGGATAAGCGAAGCTTTCGGGGAGGAACGGTGCGGCTGGAGCTTCCTGCAGAGCTGATGGGCAATTGGCAGAGGCTACTGCTGGGACGCAAGGGAACGATTTCGTCTCTACTGCTGGCCCTTCATGCCGCCATTGTCAGCCGCTACAGCAGGCAGCGCGATTTCTCGATCGGCATGCTGCTGGCGGGAAGGGCTCACCCCGAGACGCATAATATGGTCGGGATGTTCAACAATTACGTTCCCGTTCGCGTGAACGTCGACGGAGCAGCGGCGTTCGGCGAATTACTGAGCGGCACGGGAGACCGGCTTTGGGATGCGCTCAACCATTCGAACGTTTCCTATGAGGAGCTGATAGAATGGTCGGGCCGCGGGGTAGATCGATCGAGGAATCCGTTGTTTGACACGATGCTGGTTTACCACAATCAAGCACAGGAGGCGCAAGCGCGTTTCGCGGCAGCCGGCTGCTGGTTCACGCAGCTTCCGCTGGAGACGGGGACGGCGAAGCTGGATTTGAAGCTGGATGTCTACCCTGAGCCAACGGGATCGCTGTCCTGTGTATGGGAATATAATGAGCAGCTGTTCCGCAGAGAAACGGTAGAAAGAATGGCACGCCACTTCCTGCGCTTGGCGGAGCAGGCGGCAAGCGATCCGGAGCAGAGGCTGGACGACATCAGCCTGCTGACGGAGGAAGAGCGCAGACAAGTGGTGGAGACGTTCAACGCCACGGAGGCGTCGTTCCCGTCCGAGCTGACGCTGCCCGAGCTGTTCCGGCGGCAGGCGGAGCGGACGCCGGATCGCATCGCGGCCGTCTTCGGCGCGGAGCGGCTGACGTATGGCGAGCTGGAAACGCGGGCGAATCGCATTGCC
>NZ_JBHSED010000006.1:0-58711 GCF_042651945.1 Cohnella boryungensis
TCAAGGAGCGATTCGCTGGAAATTTCAAAAGTTCCTTTCCAGCCCCTCGGGGACTGGAAACTGACTTAAAGATGCTTTCAAAAGATACTATACGAGGAGGGATTGTAATGCAACAATTCGCCGTTGTGGTTCGGGAGGTTCGGAAGCTGCTTCTCTCTATTAAGCTGCTCAGGACGTTGCTGCCGTATCATCAACATATTTTGTTCGGGAGTTTGGGGGTGCTGTTCCTGGAGGAGCTGTTGTATCGGAGCGTCTCTTATTCCGGGTATGACACGCTGAATACGCTATTCTTCGATATCCCGCTGCACTTGGTCGCGTATTACGGATTTTTCGTCGGCTTGTGGCTGACTTTAATCTCGCCGAATGTAAAATACTTGGCTTACGGCTTGTGGTTCTATGCGTTTCTTGCGTTGTTTCCGTTCGAGTACTTGCGTCTGGCGCATTTCGTGCAGGCCGCTATCTACGCAGCGGCCGGTTATGGGGTGTTTCGGTATGCGGCCATCTCGAACGGCCCCACAAGCAAGAGGACGCTAGAGGGCTAACCGCAACCGATGTACGCGAGCCGCCGGAATTTTTCGGCGGCTCATTTGTCATGTCCTTCGTCTCTCCGTTTTCGCGGAATCGGGCCTGGAAAAGCCCAGTTCTCTCCCGCTCCGACACCTAAAAAAATGCAACCTCAAGCGAAATTTGAAGCCTTATTTTCCCCTAAAACAAAGCTTATACTCGTAATGAAAATGCTTACAAGCAGCGAGGAGATGTGCCTTCATGGAAGCGAACGCAGAGGTTCAAGTCCGGATGCAAAAGCCTGCGAACAGAAGGACAAACCTGTTTCGCAAACTGTACGGTCAGCGTTATTTACAGGTCATGGCGCTGCTCGGCGTCGCGTGGATGCTCCTGTTCAATTACTTCCCGATGTACGGAATCACGATCGCGTTTAAGGAATACATCGGCATCGGCGATTACACGAAAGCGCCTTGGGCCGGATGGACGCACTTCCAAGCGATCTTCGAGGACGACCAAATGCTTCAGGTCATTAAGAATACGCTGGGAATCAGCCTGCTGAAGCTGGTCATCGGGTTTCCCATCCCGATTCTGTTCGCCTTATTTCTGAACGAGCTTCGCTCGTTGAGGTTTAATCGGATCGTACAGACGATTACGTATCTTCCGCACTTCTTGTCATGGGTCATTCTCGGAGGGATTCTGACGACTTGGCTGGCCGACATAGGGATTGTCAACGATGTGCTGATGGCGCTGGGCCTGGTGAAGGAGCCGATCTTTTACTTAAGCGAGCCCGGCTATTTCTGGACCATCGTCATCTCCTCCGACATCTGGAAGGAATTCGGCTGGTCGGCGATCATTTATATTGCCGCTATCGCGAGCATATCGCCAGAGCTGTATGAGGCCGCGACGATTGACGGGGCGGGGCGGTTTCAGAGAATGCGCTATGTTACGCTGCCGAGCATTAAGGGCACGATCTCGATTTTGTTCATTCTGGCCGTAGGCAACATTCTCAACTCCAATTTCGATCAGATTCTGGTGCTGAAAAACCAGTTGAACGAAAGCGCCAGCAGCGTAATCGATATTTATGTCTACGAGATCGGCATCAAGCAAGGACGGTTTTCCTATTCGGCTGCGGTAGGTCTGGTGAAAGGCGTCATCGCCCTGTTCCTGCTGCTGCTGGCCAACTCCTTCTCCAAACGGATGAATCAATCGTCCCTATTCTAGCAAAAGGCGGTGTCAACCTATGTGGACGCGAGATCGCAGAACCCGTGGAGATGTGCTGTTCGACAACCTGAACGTCACGGTGATGCTTGTTATCTGTTTTGCTACCTTGTATCCGATCTGGTACGTCCTCGTCAATTCGTTCAACGACGGGACGGACGCCATGACCGGAGGCCATATTTACTGGATCCCGCGCAAATTCAGTCTGGAAAACTACGCGACCGTGTTCAACAATGCCGGCATCATGACCGCAATGGGAATTACGGTAGCCAAGACGCTGCTCGGCACGGTCATTCACGTTTTTTTTACCGCGATGGTCGCTTACGCCTTGTCTCGCCGGGAGTTGATCTTCCGCAACGTCTATATGGTGATGGGGACGGTGACCTTGTTTTTCAGCGCTCCGCTCATCCCGAACTATTTGTGGCTGCGCGATCTGGGGCTGCTGGATACATTCGGCGTATATATCTATCCTGCGATGTTCAGCTTCTTCGATCTCATTATTTTCCTGGCGTTCTTCCGGGAAATTCCCGACGGGCTGGAGGAGGCGGCCAAGATCGACGGCGCGAACGATTTCTCCATATTCCTGCGCATCGTTCTGCCCGTATCGCTCCCTGTCGTCGCCACGATCGCGCTGTTCCATGGCGTGTGGCAGTGGAACGACTACTTTACCGGATTGCTTTATACGAACAGCGACTACCTTCAGCCGATACAGACCTTCCTGTACCGGGTCATTGCTCAGTCGAGCTCGAATCAGATCATGGGAGCGACCGGCGGCGCCATCAATCGGACCGTGACCTCGCAGTCGATCAAGCTGGCGACCATGATTATAACAACGGTTCCTATCGTGGTAGCCTATCCGTTCCTCCAGCGCTATTTCGTAAAAGGGCTGATGATCGGCTCGTTAAAAGGCTGATTGGCAATAGAGGTTTTACTTCCCGCAAGGGGAATCTTATATATTAACCAGATAAAGGGGTATGAGCATGAAAAAGTGGCTAAGCTTATCGATGATTGCCGCGCTTATGTTGGCCCTTGTCGCCTGTGCCGGCGGCAAGAACGAACCGGAGGCGAGCGTGAGTCCGAGCGCATCGGCGCCGCCGTCCGAATCCAGCGCCAGTCCCACCGCCAGCGAATCTCAGCCGGCTGCGGATGAGCCGGGATGGAAGGCGGATACTTCGCCGATTACATTCGACTGGTACTTGAACTTCGCCTGGTTTCCGAACAAGTGGGGAGTCGACCCGACCTCTCAGTATATTACGAAAAAAACCGGCGTTAATCTGAATCTGATTGTGCCGGCCGGCAATGAGAACGAGAAGCTTAACGCAATGATCGCGGCCAATCAGCTGCCCGACTTCGTTACGCTGGGCTGGTGGGAGGAAGGCGTCAAGAAGATGGTGGAGGGCGGCCTTGTGGAATCTCTCACCGCTCTGGCCGATCAATACGATCCCTATTTCTTCAAGGTTGCGGATGCAGCCAAGCTGAGCTGGTACGCGCAGCCGGATGGCCAAACCTATGTCTATCCGAACGCCTCTTCCTCGCCGATGGACTTCGATAAATTCGGTACGCAATTTACGTCCAACCAGACGTTCGTTGTGCGCAAGGACATATACGAGGCGATTGGCAAGCCGGATATGAGAACGCCGGAAGGCTTCCTGAATGCGCTGAAGCTGGCGAAGGAGAAGTTCCCGGAAGTGAACGGACAGCCGCTGATCCCGATCGGCTTCCATGAATTCGGAGAAGTCGGCAACTATTCGTTCATTGATTATCAGCAGGATTCCTCTTATCTCGCGAGCTTCCTGGCTCTTCCGCGCGAGAAGGAAGGCAAGCTGTACGACCGTCTGACGGACCCTGAGTTCATCAAGTGGCTGAAGGTGTTCCGCAAAGCGAACCAGGACGGTCTAATCTCCAAGGACGTGTTCGTCGACAAACGGGCGCAGATGGAGGAGAAAATCTCGCAAGGCCGCTATTTCGCCATGCTGTATCAGCGGACGGACTTCGCCGCCCAGCAGAACGTGTTGTTCGCCAAGGACCCGAATTCCGTCTACATCGCCATAGACGGCCCTGCCAACGAGAAGCTTGAGCCGCCTACGCTGGCGGGACCGGCAATCTCCGGCTGGACGGTTACGCTGATCTCCAAGAACGTCAAGGACAAGGAACGGGCAATCCAGTTCCTGAGCTATCTGATCAGCGAGGAAGGCCAGAAGGATATGTATCTGGGAGAGAAGGGCGTTTCCTACGACACGATCGACGGCAAGGAACAGTTCAAGCCGGAGGTTCTGGAATTGTTGAACAAGGACCGCTCCGCCTTCGACAAGCAATACGGTTCGTCCCATACCTTCTGGATGCTGATGGATACGAACATGCAGCTGCAATGGCAGCCGCCTTCGGTAGAGCCGTTCAAGCAGCTGGAGGATTGGACGAAGGGCAAGACGATGAGCTACTCCCAGTACGACCTTATCAATCCGCCAGCCACCTCCAAGGAGGGCATCAACGCCACGAAAATCGCCAACGAGTGGGGCAAAGTATTGCCGAAGCTGCTGCTCTCCAAGTCAGACGCGGATTTCGATCAAATCTTCGGCGATTTCATCGAGAAGCGCGACAAGACCGGGTTTGCCGAGCTGATGGCTTACCGTCAGGGCAAATACGAGGAGAACGTCAAGAAGCTGGCCGAATTCATCAAATAGGGGAATTATAAGGCTTCCGAAGAACCCAGAATCTCTGGGTTTTTCGGATTTCTGCCGAGTTATCGGATGCGGCGGCAGGATAGAATAGGTGCACGAATGATGCAGAATGCGAGGTGACGAGCCATGCAACGCTATTGGAAGCAGAAGAAGGAGAAGCTGACGTTCCGCCTGGAGCAGCTGTCGTTGCAGAAGAGGCTCGTCATCGCCTACATTATGATCATGCTTGTGCCGAGTATCCTCATCTCGCTCTATATCTTCCGGGGATTGACGGGGAATACGGTACAGGAGCTGCAGAAGAATAACGAAAATGCGCTGGAGATCGAGCAGATCAATATCAAGAACAATATGGAGACGATGACGCGAGCGGCCCAGGTCACGACCTCCGATCCCAAGGTGCTGGATTATATCGCCCAGCCGAACAGCTTTAGCGTCGCCGAGCTGATAGATCTCGACCAGCTCAATCTGAAAGCGATACTCCGGCTCCAATACAACAATCCGGGAATCGAGATGATTCGCATTTTCATGAGCAATCCCGCGACCAACGAGATGTGGCCCGTGCTTGTTCACGAAAGCAGAATTCAGAATGAGCCCTGGTACGAGACGGTTATGGCCTCGGACGAGCGAGACGTATGGAGGCTGAGCCGACTCAACCGGGACGTCACGCAGCCAAGGCTGAGCGACGAGGAGATTTCCAAGCCGAAGATCGTGCTCTACAAGGAGCTTCAGCGCCCGCAGGGCACGCATGTCGGCATACTGGAGATCGATATGCTGCTCACGAATTTCATGCCCAATACGTTCGGCCCGCTGCAGGACGTTCAATCCCAGATGGTCGTTCTGGACGAATACGGCAATCTGATTCGCAGTCCCGCGAACGGCTTCCTGGATCGCTACGGGGTCGAGGACGAGATATTGCAAAAGCAATTTTCACAGGTCAAGACGGACAACAGCGGCAAAGGCAGTTTTAAATTCAACGTATCCGGAGTTCCGTTTCTTGGCGTCTATTCGTTCGTTGAGCCGCTGAACGCCTACATGATCAAGGTGGCCTCATTGAAGCCGGTGTATGACGGCATTAACGAAACGCGTAATCGCATTATTATGGCGAATGTCATCCTGCTCGTCATCCTGACGCTGGCGACCTCTTTCCTGAACTCGTTTATTCTCAAGAAGCTGCACGTGCTGACCGATTCCATGAAAAAAGTGCGGCAGGGGGATTTTGGATTCGATATTCCTATTCGCGGCGGAGGCGAGGTAGGCGACCTGGCTCATCATTTCCGCAAAATGCTGAGGAAGATCAACGAGTTGATTGCCGATGCGGTCAATAAGCAGGCGGCGGCCAAGGAGGCCGAGCTGGCCACGCTCAAAAATCAGATCGATTCGCACTTCCTGTACAATACGCTGGAAAACATCAAGATGATGGCCGAAATCAACGATCAGCGGGAGATTTCCAATGCTCTGACCTCTCTGGGCAGCATGATGAGATACAACATGCGCTGGACGAGCGAATACGTGCGCCTGCGCGATGAATTGAATCATATCGAAAATTATATCCGCATTGCCAACATTCGCTTCGAGGATCGGATTAAGCTGGTTACGGACATTCCTGAGCGCTTCCTCAGTCAGGAGCTGTTGAAAATGTCGTTGCAGCCTGTCATCGAGAATGCCGTTCAGCACGGACTTAGCGACAAAGGGCTGGTCATCGTCATTCGCGCCGAAATCGCTCGGGATGCGATGCTGATTTCGGTGACGGACGACGGAACGGGGATTCGCCCGGACCGGGTTCAGGCGCTAAACGGACGAATCCAGCGAAGCGTCGGCGCGGCGGCAGGGGTGGAACGGGATGCCGGCGATGCGCCCGGCAGGGGCAACGGAATCGGTCTTCCGAACGTACACAGCCGAATTCAGATGCATTTTGGCAAGGATTACGGCCTGCAGGTGGAGAGCGAGCCGGGCAGCTATACGCGTGTAACGCTCCGCATTCCTCATCTTATTCTGGACGGGAGGCTGGCCAAATGAGGAGAACGCTGTTGATCGCCGACGATGAACGCAACATCCGGCTGGGGCTCAAGGCGATGATTGAACGAGAGTTTCCCGACGTTTATGACATCTGTCTGGCTGCTGACGGCAACCAGGCCATCGAGCAATTCGACCGCCAAGGCGCAGATATCGTGCTGACGGACATTCGGATGCCGAACATGGACGGGATTGAGCTGATCAAGCGTCTGGCGGCGCTCCCGAATTGTCCGGCCCTGCTCATTCTGAGCGGGTATGACGATTTTCAATATGCGAAGGAAGCGATTAGGCATAGGGTAAAGGAATATTTGCTGAAGCCGATTGTGCGGGAGGATTTGTTCGCCGCGTTGAGCAAGGCCGAAGCGGAGCTTGCGGAACGCGATTCGCTGCTCGGTCGGCTGGAAGAGACGGATAAATACCGGGATGGGATGCGGGCTAATGCGCTCAGGCATATCTGGTTCAGTCCTCACATCGATGCGGATACGATCTCTTCGCTGGCCGATGAAGCGGGACTGCAGGATTTCGAGCCCTCCTTCTACGTAGGGGTGTTGGACTTCTCCGAGCATCAGCGGAACATCATTAAGGGCAACGAATATTTGTCGGCCTACGCCGGAAAGGGAATTTACGTCGCACTGGAGGATAAGGAGGGCCGACTTGTCGTTCTGGCTTCGCGCGAGGAGCTGCTTACGGGGATGGCGCAGGCTCTTGCCGAAGCTTCCGACGGCGGTACGGGAACGTTCTCTGCGGCGATCAGCGGCAGGGGAGAGGGGCTAGGACAACTGAAGGCCAAGTATGAGGAGGCGGGACATGCTCTGAAATATCGGCTGCTGCTCGGGAGGGCGGACACAACCTTGATCCGTTATGACGAGCTTAAGCGAAGAAACCGCTATTATCCCGTTCCCGGAGAGGCAATTGCCCGTCTTGCCCGTATGATGGGCACCGATCGCGTGAAGGAAATGAAGGCGCTGCTGCTTGAGCTCTTCGGGGAGGAGGCGCTCGCGGAAGCGGATATCGGGTATTTCGAGGAGGTCGGCCGACTTTTGAACGAGCAAATCTTCGATCAAGTGTTCCGAACATATGGGGAAGCCTCGGTCGACATTATCAGGATGTACAAGATGGCCGGCAGTCTGTACCATTTTACGCACATTCAAGACTATATTCATTGCGTGGAAGGTTTATTGTTTGGATTAAACGACTATATTCGGCATCTTCGTTCGGTGCATGTGGATCAGAAAGATATGGTGCGGGCGCTGGAGTACATCAAGGCGAACTATGCGAATGAGCTAAGCATGACGATGGTGTCCAATTATGTGTCTTTGAACTACTCTTACTTCAGTCAGGCGTTTAAGGAATATGCAGGGATGAGCTTCGTCCAGTATTTGAAAAAGCTGCGTATCGAGAAGGCCAAGGAATTGCTGGAAACGACAGAGCTAAAGGTAATGGATATCGGGGAGAGGGCGGGCTTCGAGAACACGAAGCATTTCAACCGCGTTTTCCGCGAGAGCGTCGGCGTAGCCCCGCTGGAGTATCGGCAGAACGCGGCCGCCCGCCGGGGGGGCGCGAAGCGGCAGACGGTCCAAACGGGGGGAAGCAAGGAAGAATGAGAAGAAGGTTTGCCGTACCGGACAATCCGTTAAGGGTGTCCGGTTTTTTTTGTCTGCCTCAGCGCAAACTTCACTTAAATCAAGTATCGTCCAGGAGGCTTCGACGACAAGGGAAGGTGGCTGAAGCACGGTGAGTGCAAACCTGTCCGCGGGTAGGATCGAGATTGATTCGAACGGTCGGTCGACTGAGTTCTTTTGATATTTGTTGATTTTAGATATCCTTTCATTTGACTTTTGAACGTTCGTTCGATAAGCTCATGTGCATACAGATAAGAGGAGGAGTAGGAGAGATGAGAAGCGTCATCGGGTTTTCGTTAAAAAACAAATTCGCGTTGTGGATGATTACGATTATTGTGATTGCGGCCGGCTTGTATTCCGGGATGAACATGAAGAAGGAAAGCATGCCGGATTTGAGCCTTCCATTCCTGAGCGTAACGACGGTGTCTCCGGGCATGGCGCCTGACGCCATTGTCAAGGAAATTACGGAGCCGTTGGAGAAAAGGCTGAAAAATGCGGAGGGCGTTACAAACCTGACGTCTACCTCCATGGAGAACGTATCCTCGATATTCGTGGAATACAAGTTCGGTCAGGATATGGACCAAGCGATCGCGCAGCTGCGCGAATCCGCGGCGGACGTGATGCTTCCTCAAGGGGTGCATGCACCCGAAATATCCAAATTCTCGATTAACTCCTTTCCGGTTATCTCGATTAGCGCATCCGGATACGGCAATCTGGAAGAGCTGACGAGAATCGTGGAGACCGAGATTCAGCCAGCGATGGAAGGCGTGCCGGGCGTCGCTTCGGTACAGGTCGCAGGTCAATATGTAAAGGAAGTAACGTTGAGCTTCAAGGCGGACAAATTGGCCGAGCTTGGGTTGACGGAGCAAATGGTCAAAGGGATCGTGCAGGGGTCGGCCTTGAAGGTGCCGCTCGGCTTGTACCAGCTGGATCAGGCTCAGAAAACGCTTGTGGTCGACGGCAGGATTACGACCATTGACGATCTGAAGAACATCGCCATTCCGGTCATTCCTTCGGCCGGAGCGCCGGCACAAGGCGGTCCGGGCGCTGCTCAGGGCAACCCGGGGGCCGCGCCTAACGAGGGGGAAGCCGCGCCGAGCGGGGGGCAACAGCCGGCGACGGCAGAAGAGCTTCCGAACGCGCAAGCGCCGGCACAAGGCGCAGGCTTGCCGACGGTAACGCTTGGCGAGATTGCGGATATCGCATTTACCGGCCAGGCGGAATCCATCTCCCGTACGAACGGCGAGGAATCCATCGGCATCCAGGTCGTTAAGGCGAACGACGCCAACACGGTTGACGTTGTAAACGGTGTAAAAGCGGAAGCGGACAAGCTGAAGGAAAAGTATGGCGAGCTGAAGCTGGACGTACTGCTTGACCAAGGCAAGCCGATCGAGAAATCGGTCGAAACGATGTTCAGCAAGGCGCTGTTCGGCGCCCTGTTCGCGGTTGTCGTCATTTTGCTCTTCCTGAGAAACATTCGTACGACGCTTATCTCCGTCGTCTCGATTCCATTATCGCTCATCATTGCGGTGCTGCTTCTGAAGCAATTCGATATTACGCTGAACATTATGACCTTAGGAGCAATGACGGTCGCTATCGGGCGGGTAGTAGACGACTCGATTGTCGTCATTGAGAATATTTACCGACGCATGGCGTTGAAAGGCGAGAAGCTTAAGGGCAAAGAGCTTATGCTAGAAGCCACGAGGGAAATGTTCCTGCCGATCATGTCGTCCACAATCGTGACCATTGCGGTCTTCCTCCCGCTCGGTCTCGTGAGCGGAGTCGTCGGCCAGATTTTCCTTCCGTTTGCGCTGACTATCGTCTTCTCGCTGCTGGCTTCGCTGATCGTGGCCATTACAGTCGTGCCGATGCTTGCTCATCAAATGTTCAAGAAAGGCGTTAAAGAGAGCAAGGGCCATGAAGAAAAGCCGGGGAAATTAGCACAAAGCTATCGTCGTGTGCTCTCCTCCACGCTGAACCATAAAATCGTGACGCTTGTTGTCGCGGTGGCTCTGCTCGTCGGCAGTCTATTTCTGGTGCCTCTGATCGGTGCGAGCTTCCTGCCGGATCAGGAAGACAAATACGCGATGGTAACTTACACCCCCGATCCGGGAGAGCGCATAGAGGATGTTGAAGCTCGCGCGTTGGTCGCGGAGAAATATCTTCTGGAGCAAGCGGATATTACCAGCTTGCAGTATTCGATCGGCGGCAAAAACCCGCTTCAGCCGGGGCCGTCGAAATCGGGCTTGTTCTTCATGCTGTACGACAGCGAGACCAAGGATTTCGCCGACAAGAAGAAAGCCCATCTCGAAGGCTTGCGCAAGGCGGTTCCGACAGGGCAGTGGGCCGAGATGGATATGAGCGGAGGAATGGGAGGCGGCCAATTCAGCCTCAGCGTCTTCGGCGAAACGTTGGACGAGATTGCTCCGGTCGTGAATCAGATCGCCGATCTCATGAAAGCGGACGACGCCTTCGAGAAGGTGGAGACCAGCCTGTCCAAGACCTATGAGCAATATACCTTCGTGGCCGATCAGCAGAAGCTGAGCCAGTACGGATTGACGGCAGGCCAGATTGCCATGGCGCTTAGCCCGCAGCGCGATCGCCCGGTGCTTACCCAGATTCAGGAGCAGGGAACAGCTTATAACGTCTATGTTGCCGCGGAAACTGTGACGTACCGCAACGTGGAAGACATTCTCGATACGAAGCTGCAATCTCCTATGGGCGTGGAGGTGCCGATTCGCGAGGTGGCGAAGGTCGAGGAAGGCACCTCTCCGAACACGATTACCAGATTGAACGGTAAAATGGTCGTGAACGTGACGGCGGAAATTACGAAGTCGGACGTGGCGAAGGCTTCTTCCGATCTGCAGAAGAAGGTTGATCAGTTGGAGAAGCCGCCTGCCGTAGAGGTGACCTTCGGCGGCGTAACGGAGCAGATCCAGGAAACATTCACACAGCTTGGACTGGCTATGGTGGCGGCAATCGCCATCGTTTATCTGGTTCTGGTGCTGACATTCGGAGGCGGCCTCGCTCCGTTCGCGATCATGTTCTCCCTGCCGTTCGCCATTATCGGCGGTCTGGTGGCGCTGCTCATCGCCGGAGAGACGCTTAGCGTATCCGCTTTGATGGGGGCGCTGATGCTCATCGGCATTGTCGTTACGAACGCGATTGTATTAATCGATCGGGTGCTTCATAATGAGCAAGCTGGGATGTCTACCCGCGAGGCGTTGCTCGAAGCGGGAGCTACGCGTCTGCGTCCGATCCTGATGACCGCTCTGGCAACGATCGGCGCACTTCTGCCGCTGGCCTTCGGCTTCGAGAGCTCCGGCATTATCGCCAAGGGCCTCGGCGTGACGGTCATCGGAGGGCTGATCAGTTCTACGCTGCTGACGCTGATCATCGTTCCGATCGTATATGAGCTTCTGATGAAATTGAGACGCAAGCCAGGCAAGACCGCTGCGTAGCTGGAGTAATAGACTGGGGAAGGATAGGTAGTCGTGCAAGATAAAAAGAAGCAAATCATTGACGCGGCGATTCATTGCTTTGCCCGCAAAGGCTTTAATGCGACTTCCATTCAGGAGATCGTCGACGAGCTGGGCATGGCCAAGGGCTCCATCTATTTTTATTTCAAATCCAAGGATGATCTTCTTATCTCGATCATGGACTATTATGGAGAGATCCTGTTCGATTCGATGGGGGGCCAGCCTGATGAGGCTGGGCTTCCTCCCCGCGAGAAGGCCGCTCTGCAGATCGAACGGCAATTCAAATTCATTCGCGAGCATTTGGATTTCATGAGAATGCTGCTGAAGGAGCCCTTGACGGGCTTAAAGCCGCAAGTCCAAGAGATGATGGAGAGATTCCGCGCGAGATCCCAGCTGTACTCGCTCTCCCATGTGCTGGATATTTACGGAGAGGAAGCTATCGCTTATTCCGGAGACGCGGCGGCGTTGTTCTCGGGCATCGCCCTTCCTTATTTCGAAGCGCTCCTCTTCGAAGAAAAGCAGCTGGACGAGCGGCGACTCAGTCGGTTTCTGATCAGGCGGTTCGATAATCTGATGACAGGAATGATGAACGCCGAGGAGGACCCTATGCTGCCGCCTCTTCAGCTGGCCGAGCTGCGCAGTCGCGCGGGTCTGATGCCGGATGATACGGCCGCAGAGCTCCAGCTTCTGCGCCTAGTCGCCGATGAGATCGTATCGTCCGCTTTCGCTCGCGAAGAGCAGGTGCAGAGCGATCTGCTGGCCGCGCTGACCATGCTGAAGGAAGAGATCGAGAAGCCTGCCTTAAAGCATCGAATGCTGGTGAGAGCCATGCTGGCCTTGCTTAGGCGGCATATTCCCGATGACTTGCAGACGACCCTGGAGGCACTGGAGCAACGGCTTGTCGACAGGCAGAAATAACGGGAGAAAGCAGGGCCTTTTGCGCATCCTGTCGCTCTTTGACGATCGCGGACTTCTCTTTATCGGGGGAACGAATTCTGTCTAGGGTCCGCTGTCGTATGCTATAGTGAGAGTATTAAGCTTGAAGGGGGCCATTGGGAGATGGACGAGCGGTCGCCTTTGTCTCGGCAAGGCAATCATCAGGAGGAGGACCCGTTTGCTGCTTTTCCCCCGGTCAGGACATTTGTACTGTCGCAGCGCGCGAAGGCGATCATATTGTTGCTGCTTGCAATAGGAGCAATCATCTTTTTGGCGCTGAGGTATGTTGGCCAACAGGAAGGCGCGCAGTCGACGCCGCAAAAAGCCGTGGAGGGATTTTTGCAAGCGGCGCAGGCGAAGGACCCGGAAAAGATGCTGACTTATGTGTCTGTTAACCCTGCCGACTTGCGTGAAGACCAGAGCTTGAAGGATATTGCAGCAGAATGGAAAAAGGCGTTCATGGAAGAGGAACTTGTCCTTGGGGAGTACGAAATTCTGGAAGTGGAGGAGCAGACGAATTCCGCGAACGTGAGATATCGTCAACACTTTGCTTACATGGAAGAGAAGTATGAGCAGGAGTCCAATCATAAGCTCAAGAAGATCGGGGACAAGTGGTTTATCGTGTTGGGATAGCCTTAAGAAGCCTTCGAATCGACAAGATTCGAAGGCTTCTTCGACGATACAGGTTTTATAAGTTTCACGCTTATCCTTCTCTGAATCGTCTCCGCAAAGCTTCTCCGGCTGTCGGAGGACGCCGAAGGCGTTTTTGCTTGCGTGAATAAGTTGGCGCTGCGCAGGATTGCCGGCGCCGTTGTGCGATCAGGCGAACAAGAGGAAGCTTATTCGCTCCCGTCGGTTACCCTTCAAGCGCGAAGCTAAGAGTCAAATGCAGGGTTTGCTCAGGCGCGATCATGAGCAAGCCCTTGCGGTCGTTGAGCGCTTCGTTCAAAGCCGTCCACGGCTCCACGCATACGAAGGACTTTCCTGCTACGGACCACAGAACGACATAGCGGAACTGCTCGCTGTAAGCGAGTCTTACTCTGCGGCCTTGGGCGAGCGGGAAGGCGATTTCTCGCTTGCCCGCATCAAGCAGAGCGGCCGACTCCACCATGCCTTCCAGCTGCAAATACCCGTCAAAAGCCTTCTCGGTATTGTCGTTATAGTCGAGTATCCGGGTAGCGTCCGTCTCGTAGCTCAGATTTTTGCTTTCCGTGGCGAAATAAGGGTGGAAGCCGGCTACCATAGGCATCTCCTGACCCGACAGATTCAGGTATTGCTGCTCGATCGTCAGGGTTCCGTCCTTCAACCGATAGGTGAACCGCAGCTCGAACTCGAAGGGATACTCGGCTAAGGTCTCTTCGTTGCTGCGCAAGGCCAGCGTGATGAAGACGGAATCCTCTGTGCCTGTAGCCAATACTTCCCAGACAGAGGTGCGGGCTACGCCGTGATTTTTCATCGCATAGGAGCGGCCCTGCCATTCGTATTCGCCGTTCACCAGCTGTCCGGCAATCGGGAATAACACAGGGTTCCCGCCGCGTATATTCGTCTTCGGGTTCAGGAACGTATCCCGATCCAGATAGAAGATTTCTTGGCCCCGCAGTCGGCAGCTCGTGACGATGCCGCCCCGCTCCGGGCATATCGTAAATGAGGAGTTCGTGCTCGACTCCGTCAATTCGTACATAAGGTAACCGTCGGTAAAGCTGCGGATGTGGTAGATTTCGTTGGTGCTCAAGGGGCTGCCTCCTCTATCGTAGTTCGAATGAATTGCTTGTCTTATTATATCAATATAATCTGTACGCTGCCGCATCAAACATCAAGATCGCCTTGGCGCAGACGGATTCCGTCATTTCCTGGGAAATGCTGTCGAGTGACTCCTGCTCATACACCTGCGCAACAACTTGGCCGGATGAGTCGTATATAGGAGGTACCGACAAACATGCAAAGGAGCATGAACGCTATGGCACCCTTACCGCCAAGATCAACGAAAGCGGCGTCTGCTTCTTTAACCGGGAGTGCGGCGGTAGCCTCGCCCAACCGAAGGAAGCCGCCTGCACGCAGGAAGAGATCGCTACTGTGGCGATTATATAAGCTGTTTTTCATAGCGGGCTGCACCCTGGTCGCCCTGTTCGCGATCTGGTTTTATTTGACTCCCTCGGGAAATACCTATCGCTATATGTTGGCGGATACGCTCATCACGACCCAGCATCGCGAATGGGCAAAGTATATTATCGGAGAGAAGGCTCTTCGAGAGCGGGTTGCGCAATATGTGCAGCAGTTCGAGGAAATGGGCGAGGAGCGCGACACGCATACGATACCGGCCGAGGCAGAGCCGGATGAGGGAACGCAAGAGCAGTCCGAAGCGCTTACCTCTGTCGAGGAAATCGACGGGGAGGGCTTCCACGGCTTCTTGTTGACGGTGCGCGATCCGAAGAAGATTCGGCTTGTCGTGCCGGCCAAGAAAGGCCGCGGGGAAAAGGTATCCAGCATGGTGAAGAGGACGGGAGCGATTGCCGGCGTGAATGCGGGAGGCTTCTCCGACCCCAATTGGAGAGGCAACGGATTTAAACCGATCGGGCTGGTGATCAGCGGGGGCAAAGTATACTACAACGGGCTGGGCAGCAAGAAAAGCGTTCAGATCGTCGGAATCGACAAGCAGGGCAAGATGCTGGCCGGCAAGTATTCGCTGAATGAGCTGATAGAACTGGGAATTTCGGAAGCGGTCAGCTTCTCTCCGAGAATTATCGTTAACGGCAAGGGTTTGATTGCCAACCGCTCCCAAGGCTGGGGCGTCGCTCCACGCACGGTTATGGGCCAACGGGAGGACGGCGCGATTCTGTTCCTGATGATCGACGGTCGTCAGCCGGGATACAGCATTGGAGCGACTCTATATGACGCCCAAGAGGTGTTGCTGTCCCACGGCGCAGTCATTGCGGCGAATCTGGACGGCGGTTCTTCCACGGTGCTGGTGAATGACAAGGGCGAGATCGTCAATAAGCCCTCCTCTTCCTCCGGCGAGCGTTATTTGCCGACGGGATTTCTCGTATTTGAGAACCCGGAAGCCATCGAGGTCCCTAATATCTGGGCGGGATTAAAGCCGTCGGAGATCGATGCGGGAAAATGGTGAGCGATCTCAAGGCGGCTTCGCGCGGGGGGGAATAGGGACGATTTTGAAGAATATTGGGCAAAAGAAAGCCATATCCCGGAATCCCCGGCTATAATGAAGTGGACAGCGAGCATCATCAGGTCTGTCGAAGACTGTCGCTCATTCCAATCGAAGAGGGGACGATCCATTTTGGTCAATTATGCGCTCGGCAACAACGTCATTACGCAAATTGGACTGTTGGTTCACGACATCGAGAAAACTTCGCGGGCTTACGCCGATTTCTTCGGCGTCGACAAGCCGCAGTGGTTCTGGACGGACGAGGCGGAGAAGGCGAAGACGGAGCATCGCGGGAAGCCGACGGAGGCGCGGGCGAAGCTGGCCTTCTTCAATATGGGCTCCTTGCAGCTTGAACTGATTGAACCCGACCGCAATCCCAGCACATGGCGGGAATCTCTCGACAGCAACGGAGAGGGCTTCCATCATATCGCATTTGTCATCGAGGGAATGAAGGAGAAGATTTCCTTGCTGGAAGCAGGCGGAATGCCGCTGCTGCAGAAAGGCGAGTATACAGGCGGGCGTTATGCTTATATGGATACGTTCAAGGACCTTAAATTGTTGATTGAGCTTCTGGAGAAGGACAGATAAGGGAGACGAGCGGATGAATATACTGATAACCGGGGCAGGAAGAGGGCTCGGCGTCGAGCTGGTTAAGCTAGCGGCGGAGCGTGGACATAGCGTTATCGCATGCGTGCGGGAAACGACGGAGATTTCGGAGAGCCTGGCCGCTGCAAGCTCGCAATT
Source organism: Cohnella boryungensis (assembly GCF_042651945.1). Lineage (NCBI taxonomy): Bacteria > Bacillati > Bacillota > Bacilli > Caryophanales > Paenibacillaceae > Cohnella > Cohnella boryungensis. The sequence goes on from NZ_JBHSED010000006.1 coordinate 16,355, forward strand.
CCCGGGGCTGATTCGCATCGAGCGCTTGGAGGTTACGAGCGAAGCGGATGCTGCGGCGTTAGCGGACAAGCTGCGCTCGGAGTCCTTGAAGCTGGACGGCATCGTGAACAATGCTGCGATCTTGCAGGGGCGGGAGCTGAAGATCGAATCGCTGGCTTTGCAGATGATGAAGGAATCGTTCGATGTGAACGTGGTTGGCGCGATTAACGTCGCTAAGCATATGGTTCCGCTAATCTCGGAGCAATCCGGAGCCGTCGTCATGAATGTTTCCTCCGAGTCCGGGAGCTTCTCCAGGGCCTACGGCGGAGATTATCCTTACGCCATCTCTAAGGCGGCGCTTAATTATTTCTCCAAGCAATTGGGGAGCGAGCTGCGCGGTCGAGGCATCCGCGTATTGGCGGTGCATCCGGGATGGATGCGCACCGACATGGGCGGCGAGCAAGCGCCGCTGAACGCATCGGAAAGCGCGGGCGGGATGCTGGATTTGCTGGAAGGGCGGACGGCTGTCGGGGAGAATGTGTTCTTTGTGGACTACACGGGGCGTGAATTGGCCATCTGATCTGCCATGCAAGCCTAAGGGCTACGCTGAGCAGATCAAAAAACAGAGGTGCGGGAGATTCCCTGCGCCTCTGTTTTTAATAGAAACGCGAACAGGCGTCGTACGTTCAGTTCTTAGTAGATGAGAACACCAAGCGGTCCTTCTTCGTCTATGATATCCTCGATCTCGAATACCGAGATTGGGAAGTAAGGAAAACCCCAGGCATAGGGCACAATATCGTACAGCTGAAAATAAATCACCAACGATTTATCCGCTAGATAAAAGTCTTGATCCGCAGATATTCCCGGATACTTGACGAGCAGAGGGAGCTTCCTCGCCTTGATCTGGGCCTCGATGATCGCGTTCAGACGCTCCTCATAATTGCTGCCGGGCTTGAACAGCTCGCTCAGCTGGTAGCTGCGTCCGGTGTCGGCGTCGAAGGTAAGCGAGCGCTGCAGCGTGTTCCCGTGCGCTCCTCCCGTAAATACGTAATTGAGCAGGGAGAGGCTAAGCACGCCGCGTTCATTGGTCTTGACCTCGAACGTTCCGTCCATCTCCTGAATATCCTCGCTTGGGAAGCCTTGTTCCTTCATTAGCGCGTGCGTCTCCGCCGCGATCGCTTCATTCATCTTCTCCCGAGCCGCGACCGTCGTTCCACCGCTCACGTAGGGTACGTTCACCTTAACATTTTTGGCCGTAAACGTTCGAACCCGAATCGGGAGCATTAAGGTCTGCCCGTTCATTGTTATTCCCCCTGCCGATGGGCTAGTGTCCTCCCAGTCTATGCACTAAAGACCTATTCCGTTCGTGCCAGAGACCCGCGTATCGGGCCTCTCCCGCTTCCCGACCGCAGACCCGATCCCTATGCTGCCGATTATGCTACAATTGAACAGATCGTCCAGCGCCAAGCCGCGACGATGAAGGGGGAAGCGAGATGCAAATTTTCAAGGTCTACTTGCTCAATATCAGCATCTTGACTACATTCGCCTATCTCATTAATCTGTTTGGAAAGTTTATGCTCGACAGGCTGTCGAAAACAACGAAGTACGGACTTTCGGTGCTGATCTTTATATTGGCGGGATGGCTGGCTATGTTCTTCAGCTTCGACGTGGGTAACGATGCGAAGTTTGATCTGCGAAGCGTTCCGCTTATTTTCGGTCTGATGGTATTCTCCCATCCGGCGACGCTTATGATTATCGGCCTCAGTATAGGCGCACTGAGATTGACGTTCGGGCTGGACACGGCGGCGTGGGTCGGATGTTACAACCTGGCGATGCAGGGGGTGCTGGCCGCGCTGCTGTGCATCTGGTTTAATAGACGCAAGGAATGGTCCTATTGGACGCGGGCTTTCCTCTCCGTGCTGGCGATCAACGCGGCAAATACGATTAATATCGCCTTCTTCGGCGTGATCCCGCTAGGCGAATATGCGACAAAAATCATGCCTATTACACTTCCGACCAGTATCGTATTAAGCCTCTTTTTCCTGGTGATGATTCGCGACTTCCAGCACAATCAATCCCGAATGGACGAGTTAAGCCGAGCGAATCGGCTGTTGCGGACCCGAACCCAGGATTTGAATGCGGCGAAGGTGGAGCTGGAAAACAAAGCCGTTCAGCTGGAGGCGGCTTCCCGCTACAAATCGGAGTTTCTGGCCAATATGTCCCACGAGCTTAAGACGCCGCTGAACAGCATCATGCTGTTGTCGGAAATGCAAATCGAACAACAATTGCAGGAGGAGGACCGCATCCGCTATGCCCGGCTGATTCATCAATCGGGCGGGGAGCTTCTGAGCCTGGTAAACGACATTCTCGATCTGTCGAAGGTGGAAGCGGGCAAGTTGGATGTAGTCCTGCAGCCGATTGCTCTTAAGGATATCCTGCAGCTCATGGATGAGCAGTTCCGGCCTGTTGCGGAAAGCAAAGGCCTTGCCTACACGACGGAAATCCACGCAGCGTCAGTCGATTGGATTACGACGGACCCAATGCGCTTGAATCAGATATTGCGCAATCTGCTGGGCAATGCCTTCAAGTTCACGGCAAAGGGAGAGGTTGGGTTGCGGGTGACGACCCGAACAAATCACGATGAGGAGGAGGTCGTCTTTCAGGTGTGGGACACGGGAGCCGGGATCGAAGCAGATAAGCAGGAGGCGATCTTTGAGGTGTTCAAACAGGCGGACGGATCGATCAGTCGCCGGTACGGAGGTTCGGGGCTGGGGCTTGCGATCAGTAAACAGCTGACCGAAATGCTGGGGGGCCGGTTGGAGCTGGAAAGCGAGAAGGGCTGGGGAAGCTGCTTCGAGCTTCGGCTTCCGGTGGTCCCGCGCGTCGCCGGAAGCTAGACCGTCTCATGCAATGCCTGCCATATACGGGCGCGGGTTATAGAATGGCCATGTCTTTCAACCAGATCACGGCCTGGGTTCTATCGTTCGTTCCGATTTTGTCATAGATGCCGCTGATGTAATTTTTGACGGTGCCTTCGCTCATGAAGAGAAGCTGAGCGATCTCCCGATTGTTGCGTCCTTCCACCATATGCGCGATAATACTCAGTTCCCGGTTGGTGAACTTCAACTCGGCGGTGCGGGGGCGGGTGCGTGCAGCGACTGCGCGTCCCGGAGCCGGAGCGCTGAGCCGCGAGGCGAGCTTGACGGCAACCGAGGAGGGCAGCATCAATTCGCCGCGCGCGGCGTCTCGAATCGCCTGCAGCAGCTTCTCGGTCGGAATGTCCTTCAGCAGAAAGCCGACCGCTCCGCTTGCCAACGCATCGATAATATATTCATCCTCATCGAAGGTCGTCAATACGAGCACTCGGGTGTCGGGAGACTCGATGCGCAGCTTCTTGACCGCCTCGATTCCGTTCATGACAGGCATGCGGATGTCCATCAGCACCAGATCCGGGTTATGGAGAGCGACCAGTCTGCAGGCTTCCTCTCCGTTCTCGGCGACAGCGATCACCTCGATGTCCTCCTCCAATTGGAGAATGGTTTGCAAGCCATCCCTCATCAGAGCTTGATCGTCTGCAATCAATATTCTCAGCATTCCATTTCCCCCTTTCTTTTCCATTATAGATCAACCTGCGCATTTGAACAGCCTGAGCTTAGCGCGGCTTGCGACTTAATCACTTGTTCCGAATTGCAAGAGAATCGGCGAAAAGCGCCATTCCACGCAGGATGAGCGGCTTCCGAGTCGTGGGTTCCGAGGCAGATCGGTGTGATAAAAAATGCGGCAAGCAAAAGACTTGACATTTGCTCTGGAAATGACTAATATAATAAAGGATTTGCTGATGTAGCTCAGCTGGTAGAGCAACGCATTCGTAATGCGTAGGTCGGGGGTTCGAATCCCTTCATCAGCACCATAAAGAATACCGTAATGGCGCGCCTTCCGAGGTTATCGGGAGCGCGCCTTTTTTGTTCTAACGAGCGTTGTTCTAACAAATTTCTAAGTTTGGCCGGCGGGGTCTTTTAAAGTTGAACATCTTCATGGGAGACTTGGGATAGGGATTTTTTTGTTATTCCGTCTCCAAAGTTTTTAATCACGATCGTAAATACGTCTTCAAAGGTTACGGCGCTCAATTCTCCCTTTGAATCCAGATAGTTTAGACTGAGAATAACCATCACGCCCGGGGCTGCTACTCTCAGATATTGATCATGAAAAAGCCTTTGGGGACTTATTCTCCTTTTAGCGTTACGGATCCATTTTTATATGTACCAATTTCATGATTATGTACTGTTACAATAATAGAGATTGTATCCCATTGAACAATTTTATTTCCGTTAGAGGCAACATAATAGTCTTTAACTATGTCAATTAATGATATCATTTTATTTTTTACTTCTTGATCTGGTAAATCAAATTGACCACGATTCATATATTTTTTAGCCATTGAAGGTTGCATTAAGAGATCAAATTTTGCTTCCTTGTTATCACCTGTAACATTGAATGAAGCCCTATTAAGAAAAAAATCATCTGTTACAGTACCGTTTTCGAGTTTTTGCGCAATATCTATTATCGTAACTCTTTTTGCCAGTGTTTCCCACGTAGCTTTAGTAATGAAAAATGACAGCAATGATAATACTAAAGCGATAGACGAAAGAATAATAGGGAGTTTTGATTTTTTTTGAACTAGAGATATCTGTTTATTGTGTGCATTTGTGGTCAATTCTTCCACGGTTTCACCTTCGCTATTCCCATCTTCTGGGGTATTTTTACTCTCGCATGATCGCCATCATTCTACTATAAAAGTCGCAAGATGGCGATATGTGGAAGCAATGACCAAAACCATCACGCCCGAGGGCTTCGGCTCTGGGCTGATCAATTATACAAAAAGAAAATCCTGAATTATCGGGGGATTGACTTACAGACTAACAACCTCATGATCATGTTGCGATAATGTCTTATTAACTTGGTCGCAGAACATACTTGCGGCTCAAGCGAAGCGGGCGAGCGAGAAGATTCCCGCTCCGAAATGGTTCTTAACCGAATTCGGCGGAGAGGTGACCGCGCGAATGAGCGACCCGACCGGCACGGCGGATTTCTGGAGATCGCTTGCTGTGTCGCTCAGGCTGATGGATTACGGAAAATCTTAATGCCGCGCCGGGCGAGCGGGAAGTAAAGATCGCTGGCGGGAGGGCGTCTTCCGGGAAATACCGGGGGACGCCTTTTGCTGTGGGCAACAAGAGAGGCTTAAGACGTGCGGAATTACAGTTTGACAGGTGTGTCCTGTATTCGCTATGATGAAGAGGTTCGATTTGGGCCCAAAAATTCAAGGTGGTGAAACAGTGGCTACTTTAAAAGATATTGCCGAGAAGGTGGGCGTCTCGATATCGACCGTATCTCGGGTGTTGAACAACGATGACAGCAAAATCGTCAACGCCGTTACGAAGGAAAAGATTTTGATCACCGCCAAGGAGCTCGGTTACCGAACCAGCGGGTGGTCAAGGCGGTCGACGGGGGACGGGGGCGCAAAGCCTGCGGTCACGAAGCGGGCCGGGTGCATTATTTCGCTTCCCCAGGAAAATTATTCGTATCCTTACTTCTCGCTTGTGTTGAAGGGAATAGAGAAAGGCTTGGCCGACAGAGGCTACGGTCTGGCTTTCATTCATACGAGGGACGAGCTTCGCGATCCTTCGGTACAGCAGCAGATCATTCAGGACAGCCACGTAGACGGCGCAATTATTATCGAAGGAATCGACTCGCCGATCTACGAGGCGCTCAAGAAGCACATACCGACCATTGTCGGCGTCGATGTGAACGATCCGACGATTCCTACGGTTTCTTACGACAGGGTGTCCGCATCTCAAGCGGCGGTTCGGCATTTGATCGAGCAAGGACATCGGAAAATCGGCTTTATCGGCGGCCTGGGGTTGTCGGGAGACATCTTTCGCGAGAAGCGATTTCGGGGCTATCGCTACGCGCTGCTCGAAGCCGGCATCGAACCGGAGCGCAAGTGGATTCTGAACGCCGAGTGGCAGATTGAGACCAGCTTTGAATTGATGAGCCGGTTGGTGAAGGAGGAGCCTCGAGCGGAGCTGCCGACCGCCTTCTTCGTGGCAAGCGATGTTATGGCGATTGCGGCTATGCGCGCGGTTACGGAAGTCGGCCTGCGCGTCCCGGATGACATCGCCTTCTTCGGAGTCGACAATATCGATATTTCCCAATACACTTCCCCGCCGTTGTCGACGATACATGTTCCTAAATACGAGATCGGCCAAACGGCGGCTTATCTGTTGTCCGATTGCCTGGAGGGAAGGCTGAACTTTCCGATCAAAGCGCTGCTTCCTTATGACCTGAAAATCAGGCGCTCTTCGACCAAGGCCTAGAATAGACGGCGGCGGCTTGTCCGAGCAGGGCGACGATCAAGAGGCTGTCCTCCCGATGAGGGGGGACAGCCTCTTTGCTATGCGGGGAGCGTGGCGGAAATGCATTTACTTTTGCCTATTTTTCCGTTGTTCCATGAGGGTGAATTTGTGAAAAGCTATAAAACCGGCAAGGAGCGCCAACTTTTTCATTGACATTTTTGCCCCAAAAGATATAAGATCGTCTTAGAAAACTTTGGGCCAAAATTTGCGGAATTGACCTAAAATGTTGGGCCCAAAAAATCAGATTTGCAAAGGGGAATATCGATGAACAAAGTGACGATTATAGGCGCAGGCAGCAGTTTCACCAAAGACATCGTCGTGGATATGACGAATATTCCAAATTTGGGCGACGACTTGACCATTGGTCTGATCGATCTTGATCCGGGTCGGCTGGATCTGGCCAGACAGCTGGTGGAGAAAGTTGTTTCCCTTGCAGGCAGGAAATGGAGCGTAACGGCTTCCACAGATCGCAAGGAAGTGCTTCCCGGCTCGAACTTCGTCATTAATCAAATCGAGGTTCACGGGCTTCAAACCGTCAAGTACGAGTATGAGATTCCTTTGAAGTACGGAGTGAAGCAATGCATCGGCGATACGCTCGGTCCCGGGGGGCTGTTCAAAACTTTGAGAACGCTTCCGGCCTGGCTGGAAATCATTCGCGATATCGAAGCTTACTGTCCGGAGTGCGTCATCCTGAACTACACGAATCCGATGTCGGCGGTGACGCTGGCCACGGTCAAAACAACGCAAATTCCCGTCGTCGGCTTATGCCACTCGATTCAGAATACGTCCTCGCAGCTCGCGAAGTATTTGGACGTTCCTTACGAGGAGCTAAAGTGGAAAGCGGGCGGCATTAACCACATGTCCTGGTTCACGGAGTTGTCGCGGAACGGACGGGATTTGTATCCCGAGCTTAAAGAGAGGATGAAAAATCCCGAGCTGCTGAGGAAGGATCCGGTAAGATTGGACGCCATGAAGTACCTGGGCGCGTTCGTATCCGAATCGAGCGGTCATTTCTCAGAATATATTCCCTACTACCGGAAGCGCGAGGACTTGCTTGAGCGGCATTGCGGAGTGGGCTATAACGGCGGTACCGGATTCTACGCCAACAATTGGCCGATCTGGAGACAAGAGAACGACGAGCAGATCTTGCGCCGCATCTCCGGCCAGGAAGAGATCGGCTTCGAATCCTCCAATGAATATGCGGCGGTGATCATGGATGCGATGATTAATCATACGCCTAAGGTCATCTACGGAAACGTCGCCAACACCGGGTTGATTGACAATCTTTCGAATGACGGAGTCGTCGAGGTCGCATGCCTGATCGATCGCAACGGCATCCATCCGACTCACTTCGGAAAGCTACCCGAGCATCTGGCAGCCTTGTGCCGCAGCAATATGGCCTTCTTCGAGCTTGCGGTATCCGCGGTTCTGAACAACGACAAGGAAGCCGCGATGCATGCGCTGATGATCGATCCGCTTACGTCCGCAGTCTGCTCTCTCGATGAAATCCAATCGATGTTCAATGAATTGTACGAGGCGGAGAAGCCGTATATTGCGGATCTGCGCTGATCGGCAAGCAGCAAGGCTTGGCAAGGGTCCATAATCTATTCAATCAGGGGGAACGTTTCATGAAAAAAACGTTGGCAATGATCGTGGCTCTTATGTTGATGGTAAGCATTGTACTTGCAGGTTGTTCCAGCAACGGCAATAATGCCGGCGATTCGAGCGGAGCGGGCGGGGATAAGCCGATCAAGCTCGTCTGGTGGGTGCATGAGAATCCTTCGTTCGTCGAAGCCAACAAAAAGCTGATTGAAGACTACAAGAAAGTGAAGCCCAATGTGACGATCGATCTTCAAGTCTTCCCGTACGATGCGTTTATTCAGAAGATCAGAGTATCGATGAATACGAAAACAGCCCCGGATATTGTGCAAATGTTCGGAACTTGGGTGCGGGAATATGCGAAGAACGGCTTGCTGGAGCCAGCGGCGGACGGAGCGGCGCTCGAAGCCGAGGTCTATCCCGCAGCTATCGGCGGCTTCCAGTACGAAGGCAAAGTCTATGGCGTTCCCCACGAATTCAATATCGAGAACGCAGCGGCGCTGCGCTATCCCAAAATGTTCAAGGAAGCGGGCATCGACAAGGATCCGGCAACATGGGCGGAGCTGATCGATACCGCGAAAAAGCTGACCAAGCGCAATGGCGACAAGATTACCGTTCGGGGTCTGGATATTACCTCCAACGATAGCGTCGTGTTCTACTTCCTCGCGCTCATTCAGCAGCAGGGCGTCGATTTCTGGAACCAGGACCAGACTCAGGTCAACTTCTCCAGCCCGGAGGCCGAGAAAGCGATGCAAGAGCTGGTGGACTTGGTCAAGGTGCACAAGGTAACCGACCTGTCCAAGCTGGGAACGCCGGAGGAGCCTTATATGGTGTTCTTCAAAGGCCAATCGGCGATGACGACTGCGGGACCTTGGACGATCGCGGAAGGACACAATACGTTCAATATTCAGGACTTCGATTATATGCCGATTCCTTCCTACAGCGACAAGCCTGCGGTGTTCAGCGCGGAATCGGGCTGGGGAGAGGTTGTGTCGAAGCAAAGCGCGAACACCCAAGCGGCATGGGAATTCGTACAATTCATGATGAAGAACGAAAATGCGTCGGCATGGAATCTCCGTACCTCTTCGATTCCGGCCAATAAGCATGTTGCCGAGGATCCGAAGTATCTGGAGAGCGCGCCTACCGTGAAGGCGGCTGTGGAGGCACTGCCAAACGGACGCTGGATTGGACCTTTGGCCGACCGGGATTATTTCTTCAAGGCGATCAACGATACGTACGCCCAGATCGTCTATGACAAAACGAGCGTGAAGGACGGTTTGAAGAAGGCGGAGGACGACATCAACAAGATGCTGAAGGCTAAGCAGTAATCGATGATGAAGCTCGGGAGGCGTTCGAGGCCTCCCGATGCTTAGATTTGGAGGCGGTCCACAGATGTCGAAACAGCAAGTATCCGAGCGGAGGTTCATCGCCTTATCGCTGACGCCAATTGTTCTTCTATTTTTGGTGTTCTCGGTCATTCCCATCGGAATCGGCACCGTGCTGATGTTTTTTGATTATTCTCCCTTATCCTCTTCGACTCCGTTCGCGGGCTTGAAGCATATCCGGGAACTGTTCGCCGACGATATGTTCTACAAATCGCTGCGAGTTACGTTCACCTTCGTGGGGATAGCCATTCCGGCGAATATCGCCGTAACGCTGTTGATTGCAATGGGCATTAACAAGATTCGCGGCCGCTTCTGGAAAAACAGCTTCCGCACGATGTTCTTCCTTCCCGCGATCGCGCCGTTGGCCGGCTCGGCGGTCATCTGGACGACGATGTTTAATGCGGACAGCGGGGTTGTGAACATGGCGTTCAAGATGCTGGGCTTGCCTTCGGTCGATTGGCTGACCGATCCTTCCACGGCGCTTCTGTCCGTCATCATCATGACGCTATGGGCGGATGTCGGCTACAATATCGTGCTGTTCATGGCAGGGCTCGATTCCATTCCGGATTCGCTTTATGAAGCGGCTGAGCTGGACGGCGCCTCCCCTTGGCATGTGTTCTGGAGTATTACGCTGCCTATGCTCAGCCGCACGATGCTCTTTGTCTTCATCATGACCAGCATCTCCTACTTCCAGATGTTCCCGCAGTTCCAGATTATGACCAAGGGCGGCCCATTGTATGAAACCTATGTGCTGGCGTTGAACATCTATGACCAGGCCTTCTCGTTCATGAACATGAGCTATGCGTCTGCCATGGCCTTCGTCATGCTGATTATTATCCTCATACTAACCCTGATCCAGATGCGGATCGGCCGATCCCAATGGGAGCATTAAGGAGGACGACATGCGGACGAAAAAATGGAAATGGTCGTATATGCTGCTATTTACGGCTTTGTTAATCGGGTCTTTGCTTATGTTCGTGCCCTATCTGTGGATGGTATTGACCTCTTTCAAGAGCAATTCGGAAATATTGACCGCCTCCAATCATCTGCTGCCTCAGGAGCCGACGCTGTCGGGCTACAGGAAGGTGCTTGGAGAGGTGCCTTTTTTTCGCTGGTTCCTGAACAGCTTGTCGACCTCGGCTATCGTTACGATCGGCGCGATGTTCACCAGCGCGTTGGCCGGCTACATCTTCGCCAAATTCCGTTTCCGGGGCAAGCGCTTGCTCTTCGTCGTTATTCTGGCCACGATGATGGTTCCTTTTCAAATCGTGATGGTGCCGACCTATATCATCATCTCCAAGCTTAACCTGGTTAACGATCTGTCGGCGATCGTCATTCCTTATCTTGTGAGCGCATTTGGCGTTTTCCTGGCAAAGCAGTTCATCGAGGCGATTCCGAACGAATTGATCGAAGCCGCGCGCATGGACGGAGCGTCCGAATTCCGCACGTTCTGGTCGCTTGTTCTTCCGCAGATCAAGCCGGCGTTGTCGGCGCTCGCGATCTTCTCGTTCATGGCCGCGTGGAACAACTATTTGTGGCCGCTGATTATTTTGAACGAAGAGTCGAAAATGACCGTTCCGCTGGCGCTCGTATTCTTCAACGGGCAAAATGTCGTGAACTATAACGTGGTCATGTCGGCGGCGGTGCTGATCATGATTCCTGTGGTCATCATCTTCCTGATCTTCCAGAAGCAATTCATCAAAGGACTGACGATGACCGGATTCAAGTGAATTCGGTTGATCGTTCGTCCCTGTTCCAGGGGAGCTTGACGCATGGTTATTCGGAAGGATCGCATGACACGGGAAGCGACCTTGACCTTGGCGATGCACGGGCTGTTTATTTTCGGAAGCTCGGTATCTCTGACGTTCTTCAACATTTATTTTCTGCGGCTGAGCGAATCGTTTGCGCTTAATCTCATTTACAACGCGCTCTTCTATGTATTGACGCCGCTCGGATTCTGGATCGGGGGCTGGTTCGCGAAACGGTATGACCGGCTGCATACCCTTAGAATCAGCCTGATTCTGCACATGATGTTTTTCGCGCTCATCCTGATGCTGGGTGACGGAATCATCGAGGTTTACGGTGCGATCGCGCTTTGCCAAGGGCTTGCCGTCGGATTCTACTGGGCCGGCATTCTGGTGCTGCTATATGATGTGTCGGCCAAGATGAATCGGGTCCGATATGTGGGGATCAGCACGGTGACGCTTACGGGGGCTGGCTTGATCGGTCCCCTCGCGGGCGGATGGCTGATCGGCGGAAGCGTGAGCCTGACCGGCTATCTGTATGCCTTTGGCTTGACCTTGGCGGTGTTCGCGGCAGTGTTCGCGATCTCCCTCCTTATCGGCAAGCAGCCCCCAAGACGGAGGCGTTATCTGCTTGGCTTGACAGGGGCGATGGCCCGGCGGAATCCGCAATGGACGAAGCTGCTGGGCCTGTGGTTCTGCACCGGATTTCTGGAAGGACTAACGCTCTTCATTCCGGCGCTGCTGCTCTATGAGGTGTTCGAACGCGAGAATGTCGTCAGCGTTGCGCTGGCGGCGACATCGCTCGTCTCGGTGGCGTCGAGCTTTTACATGTCCCGCAGGGGGACGATGGAACGCGCTCCCGTCTATATGGGGGTGTGCTCCTTCGGCATCGCGCTGGGCGCGCTGCTCCTGTCCGGAGGGACGGGAACGGTGCAGGCGCTTGTGTTTCTGGTCGTTGTCGCCTGTCTGAATCCGGTCTATCACAATACGTTTATTTCCCGTTTTTTTGCCGAGACGGACAAGCTTCCGCTGAAGGGGGCCTTTCGGATCGAATCCGTCGTCCTGTACGAATCGCTGCTGAACTTCGGCCGGGTCGTCCCCTTGGTCGTTCTGCTTCCATTCGCCGATTCGCTGCGGGCGGAGGCGCTCTGGATCGCGTTCGCTTGCGCGGGAACTCTGCAAGGCGCCGCGGTGTGGCTGACTTTTCGAAGGACGAAGCATTTCACGAATTAGAGAGAGGGAACTAACATGAGCAAAATCGTCTACATTGTCGGGGAACTGAATCCCGATGCGATACTGTCCGGGCCGGACGTGAAGCCGGAGCCGAACAAGGAAAAGCTGATCGAGCATTTCGAGCTGACGCTCGGCTCCTCATCGGCCATTACCGCGTGTGTGCTTGCCCGGTTGGGCGTGGAGGTAAGGTTTGTCTCCATCGCAGGCAATGACGAGTACGGTCGCTTCTGCATCGAGCAGCTTAACCAATATGGCGTCAACACGGATAACGTGGCGATTACGGAACGGGAGAAGACGGGCGTTACCTTCTCGCTGTCCAATCCGACGGACCGTTCGTTGTTGACCTACATGGGCACGATTCCGTTAGTGGAGCCGAGCCTTATTCCTCTAGGCGAGATTGCGCGCGAGGCGGACCATCTTCATTTCGGCTCGTTTTTCCTGCAGGAGGGGATGAAGCCGCACTGGCAGGAGCTGTTCCGTCAAGTTCGGGAGAAGGGCGTGACGACCAGCTTCGATACCGGATATGATCCGCATGAGCGCTGGGATCGCGAGACCATTGCTTCGCTGCTGGCTCATACGGATTATTTCGTGCCGAGCGAGACAGAGGCCGAGCATATTTTCGGGTCCTCGGACTCTGCCGGGCTGATGAACGCCCTTCCCGAGAAGCGGGGGCTCGTGGCTTTGAAGCGCGGGAGCGAAGGGGCGTCTTTGCTGGAGCCTTCGGGGACATGGATTCATGCCGAACCGTTCCGCGTATCGCCGATCGATACGACAGGAGCGGGAGATTCCTTCAACGCCGGATTTCTGTATGCAACCCTGCACGGAGCGTCGGCCGAGGAACGTCTCCGCTTCGCGTCGGCCTGCGGCGCAATGGCGACCCTTCGGATCGGAGGCGTCAAGGGAGCGCCTACGGCGGACGAAGTGCGGCAGTTTATAGCGGGGCAGCGCTGATCGACGCCTCTGCGAAAGCGGGGCGCTTTGCGCCGACATGGAAAGGAGGTGAGGCCGACCTGGGAAGGTTGGTTCGATCGCAGCTTGAGTGACTTCATGCAAACGGTAAGCCAGCTTTAAAAATCAGCGAACGGGAGATGAATGAGGATGAAGAAGTGGATGGTCCTGCTTGCGGCAATGATGGTGGTATTGGGAATCTCTTCGGCTGTAACGTCGGAAGGTCGCACCTATGCGGCCGGCACGGATTATTACGTATCGACGACCGGAAGCGACAGCAATGCCGGGACGAGTACGACAACCGCCTGGAAAACGCTGCAGTATGCCGCCAACACGGTTCCCGCAGGCAGCACGGTGCACGTCATGGGCGGCGTATATAATCAGAAGCTGAAAATTACGCGATCCGGTTCGGCTGCGGCAGGTCCGATTACCTTCCAGAATTACGCTTCGCAGACGGCAGTTCTGGACGGGACGGGGCTGAGCGTGGCTTCGGAAGACAGCCTGATCGAGATCGAGGATGCCAGCTATATCGTCGTCAAAGGCTTTGAAATCCGCAATCTTCAGACGAGCACGAAAAACAGAGTGCCGATGGGTATCTTTATCCATGGAGCGGGGAGCAACATCGAAATTCGAAATAATAAAATTCACGATATTAAAAATACGGCAACGCTGAGCTCTAATCTGGCAGGCCGGGATGCGCACGGAATTGCCGTATACGGCACGAAGGCTCCTGCTTCCCTGAACAATCTGACCATAGACGGCAACGAGCTTTACAACCTCGTGCTCGGCTCCAGCGAATCGCTGGTCGTCAACGGCAACGTCGATACTTTCTATATTACGAACAATCTGGTCCACGACAACGACAACATTGGCATCGATCTGATCGGCTTCGAGGGCACGGCGCCTTCTACGGCTTACGATCAGGCCCGCAACGGCGTTGTCAAAGGGAACACCGTCTACAACATCACCTCTGTCAACAATCCTTCTTATGGCCGCACGCTTCCCAACGGGTCGTATGGCGCGGACGGTATTTACGTGGATGGGGGCAAGGATAGTATCATTGAAATGAACTATAGCTACAACAACGATATCGGCATCGAAATCGCCAGCGAGCATGCCGGCAAATCAACCAGTGGAATTACGATTCGCAACAATTTCGTCTACAATAACAACTATACGGGGATCGCGATGGGCGGCTATGACACCGCCCGCGGCTCGACCGCCAATTGCGTGATCGTAGGCAATACGCTGTACAAGAACGATACGAAGGGCTTGAATGGCGGTCAGCTGCTTATTCAATACGATACGAAAAACAATATTGTGAAAAACAATATTATGGTGGCCAGCTCCAGCAATATTCTGTTCTATAACGACTATACGCTCAACAGCGGAAACGTCATCGACTACAATCTGTATGATGCTCCGGGCGGCTCCACTGGGGCCAAGTGGCGCTGGAAGGGCGTGACCTACACCGGGTTCTCCGCCTACAAGACGGCGAGCGGCAACGACGCCAACTCCTTGTTTACGGACCCGCTCTTGGTGAATGCCGCAGCGGGAGATTTGCATCTGACGGCGTCCTCCCTAGCCATCAACGCGGGAATTACCGATCTGTCCATTATCGGAACCTATGATATTGACGGAGATGCGAGAGTGCAGGGGACTGGCGTAGATATCGGCGCGGACGAGCGTTCGTAAATCGCCTAATCGTTTGCGATATAGGATTGTCCCTGGAGCTAACTGAGCTCAGGGACAATCCTTATTGAAGTTGAAAAATGTGATGAAGATGGCAAGTTAAGCCTCGTAAATTATATCTTGCAAACGAAGAAGAAGGATGGTAGAATATTTTCTTGTGAGCAACAAAATGCCGACTTAGCTCAATTGGTAGAGCAACTGACTTGTAATCAGTAGGTTGGGGGTTCAAGTCCTCTAGTCGGCACCATTTCCCAAATAATGAATCCCCTTTCCGTCCTGACGGGAAGGGGATTTTTGCGCGTGCAGCAAGCTAGTGCAATCGGAGTCCAAGCCATACCTCTTCAATCGTCAGCTCGCGCTCCAGGATTTCTCCTAGAAGCAGCTGAATCCACTCGTCATCTGCCGACTGCTCGGAAGCGACATGGAACCGGTTAATCAGGAATTCATCATCCATTGCATGAATGCTGTCCCTCATATCCCTCAATTGAATCACCGCCCGTATGGAGTAGTAAAATGCCGTTAAGCCGTATTACCCTAGGGGCGGAAAAATAAACCAATAGGACTAATTTCGCTAATTCGGGATTTGCGTAAGAACAAAGTCTCAATTCTAAAGAGCAGCTTTACTCCAGCAGGGAAATCTTGTATTCTTATCGAAGGGCACGCTTCGAATGGAATATAATAACAAATAATGTGCTCACAGGGGGATATGGAGAATGAAGAAACCATCTAAAAACTTGTTGAAAATGTCAATTGCTCTTGGCCTGCTTGCTATGGTATTGAGCGCTTGCGGAGGAAACAAAGACGAGAAGAGCAGCGCATCGCCATCGGCGTCGCCGTCTGCATCGCCGTCCGCATCCGCTCCGGCTTCGGAGTCGCCGTCCGCATCTGCACCGCCATCGGCTTCGTCGGCTGCAGGGGTTCCAGCCGGCTACAAGCTGTTTGAGGATGCCGCAAACGGAACGACGATTATTTATCCGGAAGATTGGACTGCGCAAGCCAATGTGGGCGGAGCGCTTGCGGCTATCGTTTCTCCGAAGGAAAGCGACAGCGACAAGTTCCAGGATAACGTGACTTTCATCATGCAGGATCTTGGCGGCCAAGAAGTTACTCTTGAACAATATATGGACCTTTCCAGACAGCAGCTTCAAGCCGTGATCACCGATATGAAGGTCGATACGGACGAAGCCGTAACGCTGGATTCGGGCGTGGAAGCTCATAACCTGATCTACACAGGCAAGCAAGGCGAGTTCGAATTGAAGTGGCAGCAAATCATTTCGATCGTCAACGGCAATGCAATCGTTGCAACCTATGTGGCGGAAGTGGGCAGCTTCGATAAGTTCCAAGAGACAGCTCAAGAAATCATCGGCTCTTGGACCGTTTATCTAAAATAAGAAGCGGTGTACATGCGAGAAGCGCGTCCCTCGGGGACGCGCTTTTTGCATAGGGAAAGGACGATTGCTACTGCGTCCGAGTCCGTTTCCGAAGATAAGGAAAAAGTCTTATTTTTAGTAGAAATGGCTTTACTAAATTAGGGAAATCCTGTATTCTTGCCAAAGGACGCTCAGCCCATGGGATTTTATAACAAATTTATGCGTTCACTAGGGAGATGTAGGAATGAAGAAATCATCTATGAAGCTGTTACAAATGTCTATCGCACTGGGATTGTTGGCTTTGGCGCTAAGCGCATGCGGAGGGAATAAAGAGGAGAAAAGCAGCGCTTCGCCGTCAGCGACTCCTTCGGCTACGGCATCCGCTTCACCATCTGCACCCGCATCGGAAACGCCGTCGGCTTCTCCATCCGCATCCGCTGCGCCTTCGGCGTCTGCTGCTAATGAATCGGAAGTGCCGGCCGGGTTTAAACGATATGAAGACCCGACATCGGGTACATCCATCTTGTATCCAGAGGATTGGACGGTTGAGCCTAACGCCTTTGGTTCGATTGCGATGTTCAAATCCCCGCCGGAGGACGATTCGGACAAGTTCCAGGATAACGTCTCGGTGGCGATGCAGGATATGGGCGGCGAAGAGGCCACTGTCGATCAATTTTTAGAGGCCACTAAGCAACAACTGCAAGGCGTCATTAGCGACTTCAAAGTAGTCGAAGAGGAATCCCAGACGCTGGACAGCGGCGAAAAGGCATATCTGCTTGCCTATACGGGCTCTCAAGGGGATTTCAAATTTAAATGGCAGCAGGTGCTGACGATCATCGACGGAAAAGCGATTGTTGCTACCTACACGGCGGAAGAAGACAAATTCGACAAGTTCTACGACATTGCCGGACAAATTATCGATTCCTGGACTGTCCTCTAGCACCGGCTATACGGAACAACGACGCGGCCCTCAAAGGGCCGCGTTTTTGATCTTGCGCTCGAATTTCTGCGGGAAGGCCATGGCCTCGTGCTTGAGCGCTTCCTCCCACAAGATCGCAGCCAGCGTTCGACGTTGAATCTGCTCCAGCCTCTTGCGGGCGAGCTCGAAGGTGACGCCGAAATGGACGGCGATGACTTCTACAGCCTCGTCGATTCGCTGCGGAAGCTTCAGGTGGCGCATCATATAGAAAGGCATGGCAGCGTACAGCACGAAGCGGTTAGCCTCCGCCTCCTGGCTCTCGCAGAAGAGCTTCGGCATAATCGTCTGGTTGCCTGCATGCCGGAGCACGTGGCACAGCTCGTGCAGGAAATCCTCCCATTGCGCCTCGCGCCCCAGCCGCTGGTCGACCAAGATGGATCTTAGCCCCATATACTCCAGTGCACGGCTTGTGTCCCGCATGAAGTGAACCCATACGTCCAGCTTGGCGGCGACCTCTTCAACATTCAGTTGCGCAGGCGTGAGAATGCCCGATTTCATCCACAGATGTTCGATCCACTGTTCCAGCGGGGTCGTTCGATAGTAGCTGTACATAGTTTCGTCCTCGGAATAAGAATGTATGTTCGCTTTTTGGGTGAAAAGAAAAGCCCGCGAGGGCCCTGCGCTTCATTTACTTTTGCCGTTCTCCGGGTTTGCGACCCTTTTCCTTCTCCATAATGAATTCCCAGAACCTTCGCATTTCCTCTTTGCGCTCCTCGGGAGCGTTCAAGTAATCCTTGAAAAACACGCCATGCTCCGGATTGTTAATGAATTCCTCGAAGGCGGGATGCTCCCGTTCCTCGCGGTTGCCCGAAGGCGCGCCCAGGTCGGCGGAGGCATTGTCCGTCCGTCCGAGCAGGTAATCGGTTGTCGTGCGGTAGTATTCCGCGAATCGGCCCAGCATCTCGGGATCGGGCTTGCGGTCATCCGATTCGTAGCGGGAGAGCTGAACGTTGCTGATGCCCAGTCCTCTGGCCGCTTCCAGCTGGGTTTTGGCGAATTTCTCACGTCTTTCCCGGAGGCGATTCCCTAAAGACATTTTAATCTTCCTTCACTATATAAGGATAACTATAGTATACCACATTTTCCGTATTGGTAAAACAAAAACCTTTGCCGAAATGGAAAAAATGGGATTGACTTTGCCTGTATGGCAATATAAAATGAGTTTATGTTACCGAAATGGCAAAAATATAAAGTGATTTGCCGAGAAACGATGAGTTGATTCGACATCGGAAAAACGCATTTAAAAGATTACATGTTTTGATAGTTTGCCAAAATGGCAAAAATAAAAGAAGGAGTGGGCCTATGAAAAGCTTACACATAACGGAGTTGGGAGACGCCTCTCTGCAAAGCTACCTGGAAACAAGAAGAATGCTGCTTCGTCAGGCGGACGTCTTGTGCGTTCGTATCGCCAAGATGGAGCCGGTTCGCACGATGGAGGAGATGGAGCAATTGCTCGCTCTGGATCACGACCGCAAGCTAGTCATGGATATGATCGCAAGCTGCTCTTATGTGATCGAATGGCTGGAGACCGGGAGAAGGCCGGGCAATCGCAGAGGCATTGAACGGCGGGCCGGCTATCAACGGGAAATTCCGATGGACCCGAGCCGGTTGCCGGCCGTCTCCGACAGGGGAGCAGAGCCGTCGTCTGCGGGAGGGATGAACGAGGCGGCGCGATTTCGCCTCGAAGGGGCCCTGCGCGGACTGACGGAACGGGAAAGGAGCTGTTATACGCTCGCTCACGGAGAAAGCTTCTCCTTCGCCGAGATCGCCGCCATGCTGAACATCAGCAAGTCCAGCGTCGGCACCTACATGGTTCGTGCCCAGCGCAAAGTCGAGGACAATATCTGCATCCATATCCTCGTCGGCTGATGGGTCGCATCGCTTGTCGTACGATTGCCACTTAGTTATGAGAGGACATTTTGAATCCAGGAGGTTGAAGCATGGTAAAGCACTTATTTCTGATTAACCGTGGGGTCCTCCGATGAGGGCAGGTATTCGCGAGCGGCTGATTCAACAAATTCCGGCCATCTCCGGCCGCGTGTTCGAAGCTCACGAATCGGCTGCGACCTTGGACAAACCTTACGTCCTGCTCATCCAAGGAGCCGATACGGCAGATACCGATTGGATGGGGTACAGCGCTTTGTTCGAATGCTGGCCCAGCGTATCGCAGCAGTCTGATTTTGCTGAAGTAGACGAGTTGGCGGAGCTAATTGTAGAAGCATTGGATGGACAGGCTCTCGTCGATCCTGTATCGCAGGTCGAATTCACATGCCGGTATGAAGGCACTGTGGGGGCAGACAAGGCCGATGCCGATCGGGATGTGATCACCCGGGGGCTTCGTTTCTTGGTAATCGGAGCTCGAGCCGTCGAGGAGACCGTGCAGGACGATTGGTTGGACGCTCTGTGCGACTGGACGCAAAGTACGTTAGGAGATCCTGACTGGCAGGCGTACGGCGGCAAGTGGCCGGCGAACTATACTCGCCCTTCCGTCCTCTGGAGATGGGACAGCATCGAGACGATTGCCGGTTCAAGAGTTTCTACGATTGAAGTGCGCAAGAGAGCGATCGGGCACGTGCTTGGCCGATCGGTGAACGAGCAGACGATGACGGTCACCGCACTGACGCAAAGCTTGAGCGAAGCCGTGAAAATTCCGCTTAACCCGCTTGAGCGTCGGTACTTGACCGTGAGCGCCCCGAACGTCGATCTGACAAGGGATGCGGTGACGGAAGGACAGATTTACGCCACCTTCTCGCGCAAAGTCGAACGCTATGCCGAACAAGGCCCGCTGATGCGGGAAGTCAAGATTCAACCGAATCCAAATTCATAAACGAGGTGGCACACAGATGGCTAACAAGAAAAATCCCGAGGCGGTCTATCCCCGGGACGAACTGATTCATCATGCGATCGAGCTGTTTCAGGCCAAGCCTGAGGCCGTAATCGGGGCGCTGCACTCCACAGGCAAAAACGAATTTACCGTCGACGAAGCGAGACGCTTGGTCGGACAATTTCTGAAAGGGAAGGTGCTGTAACATGGCGGGAGGAACTTGGAGCGCGACAGACAAACCGGTATTGCCGGGATTTTATATGACTTTTCAAGCTGCTGCGGCAGCTGCGATTCAACCGGGAGCAAGGGGAACGGCCATCGTTCCGGTGAGGGCGCATTGGGGCCCGGCGAATGAATTTGTGGAGATTTCCAGCGAAGCCGATGCCGCGAAGGCATTCACGCGATCGGAGGCGGACGGCGCAACCGCGTATCGTACCATTCGATTGGCTCTGCTCGGCGGAGCGAAGAAGGTCATCGCCTATCGTCTGGCGGCAAGCAGTGCGGCTGCGTCCGCACTGACTTTGGCCGATACGGCCGGTACGCCTGCGAATGTGCTGAAGCTGACGGCGAAGTATTCGGGCGCTCGGGGCAACGACTTCAAGGTAACCGTTCAAGCGAATGCGGTCGACGCCGCGAAAAAGGATCTGAAGCTGTTTGAGGGAACGACGCTTCTGCGTACCTTTACATTTGCCGGCGATTCGATCCAAGCGGCGGCGGACGCCATCAATGGCGATTCCGGCAACCTGTGGGTCGTAGCCGAGAAACTGGCCGAAGGCAGCGGTACGCTCGCCAACGTATCCGGCACTTCTCTGAGCGGCGGCGCTTCCGGCATCTCCGGTCTAGCGAACGCGGACTATCTGGACGCGCTGGCTGCTTTCGAGACTCGGGAGTTTAACGTGATCGCGCTGGATGGCGTATCCGATGCATCTATTCACGCCAGCGTTGCGGCTTGGGTAAGCCGGTTGCGCAATGAAGGCAAAGGCATCGTTGCGGTTCTCGGCGGCACTGCGGCGGACGATACGGCCGCGGATGCAGTTGCGAAGGCGATCGCCCGCAGCGCTTCGCTGAACCACGAAGGCATCGTGAATGTCGGAACGGGAGCCAAGCTGGGCGATGCGGTTTACAGCTCCGCACAAGTTGCCGCATACGTTGCGGGCTTGATTGCAGGCCAGGGCTTGAGCCAATCTACCACTTACGCGCCGTCTCCGTTCGAGGACGTCACGCGTCGCTGGACGCGGGCGGAACAGGAGCAAGCGGTTCGCGGCGGCGTTTTCCTGCTTGTTCATGACGGTCGTCTTGTTAAAGCGCTTCGGGGAATCAACAGTCTCGTTACGCTGCGCGAAGGCCAGAACCATCCGTGGAAAAAGATCCGCACGATCCGCGTCATGGACAGCATCAACTCCGATTTGCAGCGGACGGCCGAGGATTCCTATATCGGCAAGGTGAACAACACCGAAGAAGGCCGGCTGGCGTTGATCAGCGCTTGCAAGCAGTACATGCAGTCGCTTGCTCAAGCGGGCGTCATTGAAGCCGAAGGCTACGACGTATACGTCGATCCAGAGTTTACTCCGGAGCCGGATCAAGTTTTCCTGAAGTGGGAAGCTCGTCTGACGGACGTTATGGAACAAATTTTCAGCACGTTTATCGTGCGATAAGGGGGAACGAGAAACATGATGGATCCGACAAGAGCGATTTTGGGAACGTACGGGCAAGTGTTTATCGACGGGGTGTGGCAGACGAACATCAATAAGCTGGAAGCCTCTGTCGAGGTGGAGAAGCGCGAGCTGAAGCTGGCGGGCATGGAATGGACCGTCCACAAGCTCGGCACGAAGAAAGGCACGGGCACGATGAGCGGCTATAAGCTGACCAGCGATATGATCAGCCGCGGCTTCGCGAAGTTTAACATTATTAACAAACTGTCCGATCCGGAGTCCTACGGCTTCGAGCGCATCGAGCTGATCAACTGTGTTCCCGACAAAATTCAATTGGCCAACTGGACGGCAGGCGAGGAAGTGACGGAAGAGACGGCGTTCACCTTCGAAGGGTATCGTCTGCTTGATCCGATCGTTGCTAATTAAGAAGGGGAGGAACGAAAACATGTCTTTTGAACAATTGACGGAAGAACAGATTTTACAGCGCCTTCTGGGTGCAGATACGCTTCCTGAACGTGCGGTTCGCTTGGAGCGACTGGACATTCCGGTTAAGCTGCGCGGCCTGACCGGCAAACAAGTGTTCAGCATTCGCGAGCGCTGCACGGAGCGCAAGGAGAAGCGGGGCCAGACGATCGAGCGTTTGGACGAGGAGTTGTTCAACGTATCGTTGATCGCCGCTTCGACCATTTCCCCGAACTGGGGTAATCCTCAGCTGCTGACCAAGTTCTCGGCCAGTAGTGCTGAGGAAGTAATCAAACGCATTTTGCTTGCGGGCGAAATGTCCGCGCTTGGCGATGTCGTGCTTGATCTGTCCGGCTTCAATACGGAGCTGGAAGATGTAAAAAACTGATCCGATCCGGGGCGCTCGCCGGCATGATTCATGCGTTGTGGGTTCGCCACCACCTGCGCCCCGGACAGTTCTGGAACCTGCCTCGCGGCGAGCAGCTGTTCCTGATGGCCAGCATGGAGCTGGAGTGGGAAGCGGAAAGAGCGATGTCGGCAAAGGAAGGAGGATGATGGAATGGCAGGCGAGCAAATTGAAATTATTATCAATGCCAACGGTGTCGCCAGAACGGAGCAAGTATTCAAGTCCGTAGATAAGTATTTGGAGAGAATTCACAGGCGGGTGGACAAACTTGGCCGTATGCGGGTACATCCGATGGCCCGTTTGAATGACAGAGTCACTCCCCAGATTGAGAAAATCAATCGGCTGCTTAACCGGTTGACCGGACAAATTCGAAGGGTTACGATCGTGCCCGTGCTTAAACTGGAGGCGGCGGCAAAGCTATCCGCCAAGTTGGAGGCTACCTTCAAGCCGGTTTTGAAGGTCAAGATCAATGCGGATATCAATGCGGCGCTAAAAGCTGCTGCAACGCTGAAGGCCAAGCTTACTGCTGCACTGAAGCTAAAGCTCACGGCCGTTTTACGGGTGAAGGCCTCGCTTACGGTGTTCATTAAAGGCATTCTCAAAGGAAAGTGCCCTCCGTGCAAAGGTTCGGGAAAAGGGAAAGGCGGCAGTCCTCCCGGAAAGGGAAAACCGTGTCCGCCGAACCTGGGGAAAAGCAGCTGTCCTCCTGGGAAAGGCAAAGGGCCTGCAGGAGGACTCGGGAAGGGTAAGTGTTCACCGGGGAAGGACAAATCGCGTTCATCAGGAGGCGGTCGCGGAGGAAAAGGGGCAAAAGGAGGAAAGTTCAGCTTTCCTTGCCCCCCTGAAAAAGGGGGACGTCGTCAGCGTCCAGCCAAAGATACACGTAAAAAAATGCCGCTTCCGGATCGTGAACAGCCTAAAGGTGGTGCGAAGACAAGCAAACCCGGCGGAATCAAGCCTCCTGCCGCAGCGGTCAGTCCGCCGAAGCCAAAAGGGATATTCGGCAAACTGGCCGATGGAGCGAAAGGCTTTTTTGGAGGAAAAGCGGCATCTGGCCTAGGCAAGGCAGCTAAATTTGCAGGCAAAGCGATTAAGCCGCTTGGATTCCTTACCGATGCGGTTGACATCATAGGAGCCAAGCCGGGAGAAGAGCGAAATAAAGCGATCCGAAGCGCAGCAGGAGGCTGGGCGGGCGCTGCGGCCGGAGCTGCAACGGGCGCGGCCATCGGCTCCATTATCCCCGGGATCGGCACTGCAATCGGAGGCTTTGTCGGCGGAGCAATCGGAGGACTTGGCGGCAGCAAAATCGCCGAGAACATCGGAAATATTGGCAAGTCGATAGGAGACTTCGGCAAAAAAATCGGCGGCTTATTTTCATGGGGCAAAAAGAAGAAGAAAGAAGAGGAACCGGTGGCATTGCCGGAGCCGGAAACGCCAAGCGGACCGCAACTGATGCCTTCCCCGGCCGCGCCGTTTTCCGCGCCGTTTTCCGCTCCATCCGGTCCTCTTAACGTGAACTTGCCGGTTGGAGCCGTTCAGCTTACGGTTCAAGGCATGGATTTGAACTATGAAGAGCTGTCTGCGATCATCGGCAGCAAAGTTGCGGACGCCATAAGGCGCGCGATGGAGAACAGAGACTGATAAGCATAATGAAACGAGAGAAGGTGATCCCGGTTGGACTTTATCATTAGGGACCCCGCCACGAAGAAAATTTTTCACTTCCCGGTTAATCCCGAAGAAGTGTTGATCCGGCGGGAGAAGCAGTATGAGACTGCAACGATTTTGTCGCTTGGCGAGATCGATCTCATTCAAGGGGAGAGGGTCAAGGAGATCGCCTTCTCCTCTTTTTTTCCTAAAGTGTACGATCCGAGGTATTGCCGTTTGGCGAATATTCCCGAACCCCAAAAGGCGATGAATCAATTGACCGCCTTTCTAATGAAGAGACAGCCGATTCGGCTGATGATTACGGGGACCATCATTAATACCCTTGCTTACGTTTCTGCTCACGATTCGACAATCAAAGGCGGAGAAAGAGACGACATTTATTTTGATATCACCTTTCGTACTTATCGGGGAATTAAGGTTGGGAAAGCGCATAAGGCGGTTGATAGGCCGGATACAAAACCGATTCCCAAAGTGTACACGGTCAAGCCGGGCGACACGCTGAAGGCGATCGCCAAGCTGGAGTTGGGAAACAGTTCGAAGTGGCGCGAACTTTATAACGCCAATACGAAAGTAATCGGACGCGATCCCAACCTGATCAGACCCGGGCAAAAGCTGGTGATGCCATGAGCTTCGAGGTTGTATACGCCAATCAGTATGATTTGACTCAGTTGATTGAGGAGCTTTCCTTAGAGGAATCGCTTGAGGAGATCGCCTATTGCGCCAATATGAAGCTGGTGGTCACTCCCGACATGCCGGTCATTTCTCCGGGTCAGGAAATTCGCGTTTCCGGTATTCCGTTTGGAAGCACGAAGAAGGAAGTTTTGCTAAACCCGGGCGTCATATGGGAGTGTCACAGCTCGAACTTGGGCCGAAAGCATCTCAGCGTTACGGCATACGAGAAAACAATCTATCTCGCCAAGTCTGACGATGAACGCCTTATGCCGGCGGGGCAGACCGCAACCCAGCGAATTAAGCAGTATGCCAAGGATTGGGGAATCCCTGTAGGCAACATTGCCGATACCCGCATTAAACTCGCCAAAAACATCAAGCGTACACAGACGATTTTTTCGATGATTACGGAGGATTTGAAGGAAACGGCGGACAAGGGCGGCGCGTTGTATCGGCTGAGGATGACCGAGCGGGGGCTGGAATTGGGCGAAATCGGCAGCAATCCGATCATTTGGGAGCTGACCGCGATCGAAGAGATGACCCAGAACCGGACGCTTGAAGGCGCAATTACACAGGTTAAAGTCATTGGCCCGCAGGAAAGCGAGAATTGGGTGGCCAAGACGCTTGTTATAGAGAAAAAGGATACTGAGAAGTACGGAACACTGCAAAAGCTGATCATGGACAACAAAGTCGAGACGGTGGAGCAAGCGAAAAAGGTTGCTGCGAAGACGTTGCTGGGCCTTCAGGAAACCGTATCGCTCACGGCGCTGGATATCAATACGATTCGCGCGGGAGATCGCGTACGCTTAGACGAATGGGTACTGATCGTCACGAAGGTGCGTCATCAGCTCGGCGATCCGGGACGCATGGAGCTTGAGCTTGCCGCGGAAGGCAAAGTCAGGAGGGATTTCGGTGTCTGATCCGTTCAAGAGCTTGGTTTCCACGCTTGAAAGCCGGTTTTCCGGCATTGCGGCCAAGTCGTTATCTGGTGTGCCTTCGGAGCTTGGAACGATTACGGGATCAGGAGTTAAGCTGGATTCCTTTAAATATGAAATTCCGGATTATTACGTTGCCGAGTGGATGGCGGAGCTGGAACTGCCCGCTTTTTCCCTGATTGGCACAATGATCGCTCCGGTGGACGCGGCAGGCAACCCTACAGGGGGCGGCGCGCCCTCACAACGGACGCGATTTGATTTTGACGAGACAAAAATAGGCGAAGTGCGGCTGAATTGGTCTGCCGGGATCAAACCTGGTGATCGCGTGCTGGCCGTTCCGGTGAACGGCGGTAAGGATGCCGTAATCGTTTGCAAGGTGGTGAACTCAGGTGGCTAATTTATTTCCCAAGGAATTACCGGTGGAGGAGCCGGAGGAAGTGGTGGAGCCCGGGGTGTTTTTCGGGCGGAGCTGGCGTTTTGATTTCGAAGCGGGTGAGTTCGTCACGACGCCGAGCGGGAAGGTTGCTATCAGTGAGGGCAAGGATGCTTGGGTTGAATGGTGCAAGAAGGCATTGCTGACCGAGCGTTACCGGCATCTTGTGTATTCACGGGATTACGGTCAAGAGTTCGAAGAGCTGCTTCGTTCCGGACTGCCTCGTTCCGCGATCGAAATGGAGATTCAAAGAATTGCGACCGAGACGCTGATGAGCGATCCCCGGACCGCGGGCGTTGACGATTTTGTGTATGAATGGTCGGGAGACAGCTGTCATTTCAGCTGCGTTGTCTCCAACGTCCATGACGAAACGGCAGAAATTCAAGGAATGGCGGTGAGTGTGTAATGGCGACGATGCCGGAATTTTTGCAGGAACAGACGGAAGAAGCGATGCTGTCGAGAATGCTGGAACGCGTGCCCGCAGATCTCGATAAGTCGGAGGGCTCATACATTTGGGATTCGCTGGCTCCCACGGCTTATCAGTTGTACCGAGCGTCCGAGTGGGCGCGAGAGGTGCTGGATCGGGGCTTTGCTATGACGACATTTGGCCCGTATTTGAGAATGCGCAGTGAGGAGCACGGCGTGCTTCTGCGGTCGGCTGTTGCAGCGACTGGATTAGTTGTGTTGACGGGGAGCGCGGGCGCCGTTGTCCCTCTTGGATCCAGAGTGGCGACTCCGGCCGATGAGATGACGGAAACTTCGTCTATTGAGTATGAAACGACGGAGGCTGCCGTTCTGGACAGCCAGGGTGAGGCGGTCGTTCCAATTCGTGCGGTCGAGCCGGGCAGTCGCGGCAACGTGCCAATCGGCGCAGTCAGCTTGCTCGTTCAGCCGATTACGGGCATAACGGGAATTACAAATCAAGTAGCGATAACTGGGGGAACGGACGAGGAGTCCGATGAAGCTCTGCTCGCTCGCTATCTGTTGAAGGTGCGTCAGCCTGGCACAAGCGGCAATCGGTCGGACTATCAACAATGGGCTTTGGAAACGCCGGGAGTCAGCCGGGTTCAAGTGGAACCGTTATGGGACGGTCCGGGAACGGTCAGACTCTATGTGCTGGGTGAAGATAAGCGCGCCCCTAGTCAGACGATCGTTGATGCTGTGCAGCAGCATATTTCACCAGTTGCCGGTCAAGGGGAAGGCAAAGCTCCGATCGGCGCTGCGGTAAAGGTAGAAGCAGCGGTTGAAGTGCCGCTTAATATAGAAGCTAAACTGACACTGGCAAGCGGATCGACTTTGGAGCAAGCTAGGGAAGATTTTGAAGCGGGGCTGGCCGATTATTTGGAGCAGCTTGCTTTTGTCGATCCGCTCATTCGTTATAATCGGATTTCGGCGATTTTGCTGGACATTCCGCGAATCGTCGATTATGAAGGTATGCTGGTGAGCGGCGGCGTCGATAATATCGATTTATCGCTTGGCGAGGTCGCAGTAATCGGGACGGTGAGCTTAAGTGAGTAATTATGCGATGACAAGCGCCCGGGGGAAGGAGATGATGTCCTTCCTCCCGGATTATTATGCGACTTCGCGAATTATGAGCGCCAGTATGGAGGCTCAAGGTCAGGAGCTGGATGCGCTATGGCAGGCGCTCGATGGGACGCTGGAGCAATATTTTGTCTCGACGGCGACTTGGGGGCTGGAGCATTGGGAACGCGAGCTGGGCATCTCCATCGATGCTTCCAAGCCTGACGCGCAGAGACGAAGCGTTATTCTGTCCAAGCTGCGCGGGATCGGGACGGTAACAGTCAGCCTCATCAAATCGGTTGCAGAGGCTTACGACGGCGGGGCGGTCGAGGTGACGCTTCAGCCGGAAGCTTACACTTTTACGATAAAATTCGTCGATACGCGGGGCATTCCTCCGAATCTGGACGACCTTAAAGCGGTCATCGAAGAAATCAAGCCAGCCCATTTGGCCGTCGAATATGCCTTCACCTACACCCAGTGGGGGGAATTAAAGCAAACGACGTGGGACAATCTCAACAACTTCACCTGGGGTGAAGTGATGACTAGGAGTTGGAGCTAATGTCTGAGACAACGCCGAATATTGGATTGAAGAAACCGCTGGAGAGCGAGTTTGTAGATATTGGTGAACTGAATGGCAATATGGATGCAATCGACCAGGCTATGGGAGCAATGAGCCAACTTCCTACGGCTGCAAAAAGCGCGGCCGGAGCAATTGCGGAATTGAACGAACATGTGAAGAACAAACCTTCGCAGCAGGTTACGTTGAAAAACGGCGTTCAGATGGTTCAAGGAGGAGACTTGCCGGCGATCCTTCACCCAACGATGAAGGGCCGGACGCTCGTCAATCTGCTGGGGCGAGATGGGAATTGCGAGGATGCAAGTAAGTGGAATGTTATCGCCGCGCCCGATGCTGTATCCGCTCTAGACTCCAACAATAAAGCTTACGGAAATAACAGCCTGAAATTGACATGGAATAAATCTACCCAAACATGGACAGCGTTATCCCGTAACATTACGTCGCTAATCAATCCGTCGAAATATTACCTCGTACTGGGCGACGTGAAAAACGGAAACACCACATGGGCGAAAATTGGATTTCTTAAAAACGGAAACCTAACTTACTACGATACGCAGAATATCACCGACTCGTCTATGTTTAGCCTTAGCTATGCTAGAGTTGGACCTAATGAATTGGCAGGCATGACGTCTATGGATTTATTCCTCGTCATAAACGTCTCAGGTCCAGGACAATTCGCCTTTTTTGATGGTATTCGTCTATATGAAGTTTCTCAGGCCGAATACGATGCAATTCCATCGATGACTCGCGACGAGGTCGCCACAAAATATCCCTACGTAGACGATATGAAGCATGTCAATGCGGTCTATATCGAGAATAAGGGGAAGAATCTGCTTCCGCCTTTTTCGGAAGCAGCGATCAGTAGTGGCTGTGTAATAACTGATTCGTATAAAATCGACGTTTCTAATACTAGTGATTATGGTGGAGCAACTTGGGAGATAGATATTCCTTTGGGAACAACATATACTTTTTCGCTTGTTGTTGAAGGATATATAAATACAACGAACAAACCGTATTACTACATTGATGAATTTGACAAGAATGGAAACGCTACTGGCGGAATTAGCAATTTAATGCCTACAAACGGTTTGAATGTTACAACCTTCACCACCTCAGCCAATACAAGAAGACTGAGAATTGCGACTTGGAAAATAGGGAATGGATTTTTTAAATTTGCTAGTCCCATGCTCAATATCGGTTCAGAGGCCCTCCCGTTCGAGCCTCAGAAACCGTCCTATCTCTATCTGCCCGACTGCAACCTACGCTCCGATCTAGATGGCAGTGTAGCGGATCGACTGTATACGGATGGACAGGGTAGACCAAGAGCAACGAGAAGATTTCGGGAGATGGTATTGGATGGGACGCTTGGGTGGGTAATGGCGGGAAATTATTCAGGTTATAAATATGCTGAATATACTCTGCCGGTTGCTTCTACTGGTTTGAATAACTCAAATAATCTTAGATGTGTAAAATACGACGGAAAAGTACTTTTTACTTCAGGTATCACGACAGGTGCAGACCAAGTTGCCGTTAACTCATCTAATAGAGTTACATTCGGTATCTCCATTGCAGAAAGCGACAGTGGGTGGGGAGATTCCTATACGCCTACGGCAGATGAGATTAAGGCTTATTTTTGGGGCTGGAAGATGTATCCGCAAGGGGGGCTTAGTACCGATAAATTCTCATCGGGTACTAAACTGTGGTGCCGTAGATCGGAAGTAGGACTCACCCTTACAGATGTACGTACCAGCGTACCTGCGGAAATGTCGCTCAACTTCACCCCTTATCGCCTCATGTACCAACTCGCCCAAAGCGTAGATGAGCCCGTCACCTATGAGGGTGCTTTAATGCTTCATGAAGGTGACAACCAGGTTGAGGTCGGAACGGGGGTTGTGGTTAGGGAAGTCGCAAATCCTACAACGGTCAATGGGAAATACTTTATTAATGGCAGTAGTGCTGCACCAATGAAATATAGAGTCAACAAAATGGTTCGAATCTATAAGTTTCAAGAAAAAGACGATTGGAAATTTGCCAATCAACCTTACTCCACAATACTAGGTCTTGGTTATGGAGAGATTCCAGAAGCTCATTTTGACAAAACTGGTGCATATAGTTCGACATATCTAGCACTCGACACCTACACACTCGGCATCGTCCCGCAGACAATCAGCGCCGAATACGCACCGAACATCCGGGAGTCCGTCGAATCGCTTGTACGCGAAGCGGTAGAGGCGCGGACGGAAACGTCCGTATTACGGAATACGAAGGCACAGAAGCAGCCGCCGCAATGGATTAGCGCGACTTTGCTAAATGGGTGGACCAACCGATACGGAGCTGCCGGATACTATAAAGATGACTCTGGCATCGTTCATCTAAAGGGATTTTTGCAGAACGGAGCAGTGGCGCAAGGGACTGTGTTATTTTATTTGCCTAAAGGATATAGGCCGTCCCAGCTTACACCGATAAGTACGATAACTTACTCGACAAATTCAGATGCTAGCCCATTTGCAGTAAGTGTTGATCTAAACGGCTCCGTGACTTTAACTTTTGTTGCAAAAAGTTTCGTGCCATTGGACGGAATTTCATTCAGAGCCGAACAATAAGGAGGGAAAAGCAAATGAAAGAAGCCATACAAGTAGACCTCGACGGCTTTTACATCGAGCCTGTCATCGTTCCATTCTCGCAAACGGGCGTATCAGAGATTCTGGAGATGTCACCGGCTGAAGTTGGCGAGGAACCGGTAAATATCGTAACTGGATATATTATCGCCGAGAAAGTCCCGGAAGGGCTGTATACGCCCCGATGGGATTTTACGAACTCCGAATGGGGCGAGGGTTTGACGGAGAAAGAAGTTGACGAGATCCGGGCTTTCCAGCAGCCTGTCGCGACGGAACAGCGTGTCACACGCATCAAGCGACAATCGACAGTCTTTCGGCTCGCGTCTCCGCTCTGGAACCTCCTTTCGAAGAAGGTGAAAACTAAATGGCACAAGTCTACTCCAACTTGATCCGCAAGGGACTCAAATCAATCGAAGACGTACCCGCAGGGAAGCGGGCGGAAGTAGAAGCAATCCTGGCAACATCCGAATAAACCGAATACACGGCAGGGAGTACATGGCTATCCCCTTGAAGGAATTTCCTTTCAGCTCATGTAATGATGGGTTTGTGGGCAAACAGTGGCACCCGACCGGTGTCTTTTTTTCTTTTTCTGAAATTCCGTATAGTCATGAAATATCTAATACCTAGGAGGTGCCCTATGTCCAGCGAAGAAGCGCGCGTGCTCTCGGAAATCCGGGAGCGCGTAGTTCGATTGGAGACGAAGATCGATGCGATTTCGGATGTTCGCGAGACGGCGGAGGCTGCGAGGACGGCGGCGCTTGAGGCGCTGCAGTCCGTGCGGTCGTCGCATCTGCGCATCGACGAGATTGCCGACAACCAGCGTTGGCTCTGGCGAACGCTGGTTGGGGCAATTATCGCGGCCGTGATTGCGGCCGTGACCAATCTGCAAGGAGGATGAATACAATATGGACAAACTGATTTCCATGACCGATCAGGTTGCGCTGTTGGCGCCGATCGTGGCTGCATACGTGGGCATTGCGAAGGAATTTCGCGTTCCCAGCCGCTATTATCATCTCGTCAGTCTGCTGATTGCAGCCGTGTTCGTGCTGGTGCCGCATGTTATCCAGCAGACGCTGACGACGATCTCGATTGTCGGACTTACGGCATCGGGGGTCTATCATTTTACCAAAAAGAGGGAGGAGCTGCCTGATGGCCAAGCTCAGCAAGCCGGAGTTTATCGCAATGTTGGCGCCGATGGCAATTCGCGCTAGGAAGGAAGGCTCTCCGCTGCTGCCGTCGGTTCGGCTGGCGCAAAATCTGCTGGAGACCGGCGGAGTGATTCATGCGTGGAACAACCTCGGCGGCATTAAAGTCGGGAGCGGCAAGCCGAATGCGTATTGGCGCGGACAGTGGGTGCGGAAGGGCACCTGGGAGGTCGAAAACGGCGTAAGAACCGACACGTCCGCACTGTTCCGCGCTTATGGCAGCGTCTACGATTTCTACAAGGATCAGGATTTGCTGCTTCAGCTTCCCCGTTATGATCGCGTCAGAAAGGCCTCTACGCCTTACGCTCAAGCGGAGGCCTTGCGTCTGTGCGGATACGCGACGGACCCTCAATACGGCTCGAAAATTTCCGCTCTTATCCAGACCTATCGCTTGACCCAATACGACGCGCAAGCCGCCGCGCCTGATCCCGGGCCTGCCGCTCCGGCCAAGGATGCGCCGATTCCGATCCCGGTTCGCTTGAACGGCGTCTCGCTTGCGGAAGGCCGTCTGATCGATAGCCAGACTTGGGTTCCCGCAAGAGTCGTAGGAGAGGCGCTAGGGCTCAAGATCGGCTGGAAGGATAAGACGGTGCTTGCGAACAACAAGCCATTGCCAACCCAGGTGTTCGACGGCAAAGGCTACGTCCCGATAAGAGAGCTGGCCGCCATACAGCCCAAAGCCAAAGTTACATGGAACAAAGATGCCAATTCCGTTGACCTCACGACCGCGTAACCTCGAATCTCCAGCTAGAAATGCTCCCCCTTACAGCTAGACATTTTCCGGCTAATGAAGAGTGCCCGCGTTCCGGTTCGCTGCAATAGAGCCAGAAACCGGAACGATCCCCTTTTTCAGTTACCCTTCTCTCTCGATCATTTCTAATAAGCATACAAAATTCGACATCTTACTCGACAAATTATTGAAATCCCCCCAGCTATTCGGTAGTATGAACTAGGATTCGTGGTACTCATATTGAAATAGGAGAGAGAAAAAATGAAAAAGGTCTGGGTCGTAGCTATTGCAATCGCTTTACTGACAGCAGGATGTTCAAGCAACAGCGGGGACAAGGACAACAAGGCAAGCAGCAGCGTGGAGGCAAGCAGCACGCCAAGTCAAAGTCCTGAAGCAAGCAGCTCCCCCGAGGCAAGTAAAAGCCCTGAAGCAAGCGCTGCTCCAGGCGAGGAAGAAGTAAACATTGTCTTTCCGGCTTCCTTGAACCAAAATGGGGAAGTTGAAGGCATGACAGCAGAAGTGAAGGAAGCTGGCGCTACCAACATTGTTACGAATGGCGACGGCAGCGTAACCGCAACTATCTCGCAAAAAAATCTCGATAAGTTGCTGGAGAAATACCATTCGGAATTGATGACCATGATCGAAGGCGTTCATTCGGAAGAAAACGCTTCTTCCATCAAGGATCTGACTTACGATGAAGATACATTCCAAGAGTATGACATCACGGTTGACAAAGCCGCTTACACGTCCGCAGACAGCATGGATGGACTGGTTATCTTCGGTCTTGCCATGCAAAGCATGATGTACCAGATCTACTCGGGAGTAGAGGAAACTGACCTCAAAGTCACTTTTAATTTGATTGACGAAAGCACGGGCGAGATTTTCGATACGACCGTTCTGCCTGAAGCCGCACCGGCGCAATAACATCATCGCTTAGCCGCAAAGGCCCGCTCTTCCTAAGGAAGAAACGGGCCTTTGTTTTGTTCAAGACCGAAGGGCGGATACAAGTTGCATCTATCGCTTCCGCAGCATAGGCTATAGGCAATCGCGCAATCGCCGCGCTCTGACTTAGCGCTGCGCGACAAGTCTAAATCTGGAGGGGACGTCTCCATGTCGCGCATCCCTAATTTTCCCGCAGATCTGCTCGAAGAGCATAAGCAGTGGCACCATGCCCGCCACAACGTCAACGTGAACAACCCGCCGCCCGGATACGGGCTGGAATTTCTTCGGTTTCATCGCGATTTTATCGGTCGGGCGCTGGATTGGTATCATCGCAACGGGCTGGACCCTCGCTTGGTGGAAGCGTGGAACACCGTGCCCGAAGTCATTCGCCAGGCCCCCTGCTACAATCGCGCAGCGGAGGCCCGTATTCTCTTCCAGCCCGAATCGTTCGCGAGCGCGGATGAATTGGGACGATTCATCGAGTCCTCCAACCTGCACGCCTGTATCCATCAGGAGTCGGCGAGAGTGTTCGGGGACCCGGAGATCAACGATTTCGACTGGGCTCCTCGCAACACGGTTTTCTACAATATTCACTCCATGATCGATCGGTGGTACCGCAATTGGGAAGGGCTTGGGCGCTTTCGGGAGGAAGGCGGACATTGGTATGGCGCATTCGAAGGCGGAGGAGACGAAATTCTGCTGTACAGCTCCTTATTCGGCGATTGGTGGCTGGGGAAGCTGATTGCAAGTGCGAAAGAAGCAGACAGGCTGAAGGAGACGAGGGTGGAATGGACCGCGATCGGAGACAGCCGGAGCTTCGGGCCGATGAATGACGGCCGCCGCTTCCGCATCTGGGACGCGGACGGCGACGGCAAGCTGGAAGTGCTGTTCGAATGCCCGGTTCGGGGAGGCTGGATAGAAGGCAAGGTGAGGCAAGGAAGGCTTGACTGGCGGCCGGTTCAGCTGCAGCATTGCGGTCAGCCGTTCAGCTCTTGATCATCTCTTGCAGAAACTTAATTACGTTAATGTAATAAGCGACATCCCGTTCCACGAATGAGGAGCGGGTGATTTGGGCGTCTGCGGCTTGCGGCTTGCCGCCCTTTAAGACTATGCCGCGGACGAGCGCACGCTCAAGCCGGTTCTCCATGAGCGCCAGCAATTCGTCGGCGTCCGCTTCGTACAAGCCGGACACCTCTTCCTCCTGAAGCCGATAATCCTCCAGCTTCATTCGGGTTTCAAGACCGAACACGTAACTGACCTCGTTGTCTATGTAGGCGATATTGCCGACGACCCCGCTGCACTGTTCGCGGATGATTCCGTATTCTCGCAATTGCTCGAAGCGAGCTTTAACGCCCAATTCCTCTTCCAGCTCGCGTACGACCGCTTCGGGCGATTCTCCGGCTTGCAGGTGGCCGGCCGCCGTTATGTCGAAGCAGCCGGGATTCGTATCCTTGCGGTCCGAGCGCTGTTGGATCAAGACCTTCGCAGCGCAGCTGCCGTTGCCGTACTCCCTGCGCACCAGCCAGCAGTGAACGGTGCGATGCCACAACCCTTTCGCATGCACCTCGCGCCGATCCGCCGTTCCCGTCCAGTTGCCCTGTTCATCGTATATGTCGAAGATTTCGGCCATGGCCGACTAGCCGTTGGCCGGGGAGACTTGTCCCACAGGCTTCACTTCGGACGTGCAATGCGAGCATTTCGTCGCGGCCAGCGGAATGTCGGACAGGCAGTACGGGCATTCGCGCGTAGTCGGAGCGGCCGGAGCGGCTTCCTCCTGGACCTTCTTGCGGCTCAGCTTGTTGATGAATTTCACCAGCACGAACACGCACAGGGCGACCAGCAGGAAGTCGATAAGGATGTTGATGAACTGACCGTAAGCGATGACCGCCACGCCGGCTTCTCTTGCCTGATCCAGAGATTCGATCGTCTTGCCGGCAGCCTCCGTCTTGTCCGGGTCCAAATTCCAATATAAATCTTTGAAATTAACATTCCCTAGCAATTTGCCGATAGGCGGCATGACGATATCGTTGACGAGAGAGGTGACGATTTTGCCGAAGGCCGCCCCGATAATGACCCCGACAGCCAGATCCACCACATTGCCGCGCATCGCAAAGGATTTAAATTCGTTAAAAAATGACTTAAACATTCAAATAACCTCCAACTTTAGAGTTTTTCAGAAAAGGAATTTGCTGGTATTCGTCGAATGCTATAAAACTAAAGCTAGTGATGTCTGTTTCTGCGAGGGATAAAAAGATGAACGGTACCGTAGCCTCATGGCCTCCCTTTTTTCTGCTGCTGGCACTGTTAATTAGCATACTCGCATCATATACGATGTTCAACTTTATTAGCAATCTTAAACGTTCGAACGGCACCTTCCGCCAGTTCTGGCTGGCCGGGGGAGCCTTCGTCTTCGGCATCGGACTGTGGGCGAAGCATTTTGTCGCGCTGCTGAGCAACCATGAGCCTATTTTATTCTCGTGGGTCATGCCGGTGGCCTTGATCTTTATCATTTTTTTCTCGCTAATGTCGTTTATTATGCTGACTTTCCAGGGCGTTTTCAAGCAGCGGCTGCTGTTCGGGAGCTCGATTCTGGCCTTCGGCGTCGCGATCATGAACTACTTCAGCGTGTTCGGACCGAAGATCGACCGTCTGGACGTTCACCCCGGCAAGCTGTTCCTGTCCTTGGCTATGCTGTTCATCGGAACGCATCTTTCTTTCCTGCTCTCGGAATCGGAATACAAGCGCAAGAAGTTTATGGCCAGCCTGCTGCTGGGCGTGCTGGTCGTCGCGGTCCAACTGCTGGGTATGCAAGCGATCCAGATCGAGTATTCGGACGGAATCTACGTGACCTCGGACAAGCTGATCCAGGATATCAATCTGCTGGCGCTGATTCTGGGCGTAGGAGCGCTGCTTATCCTCGTATCTACTCTGATCACCTGGTACATCGACAAGCGGTTGAACCAGATGGATGAGCGTTACAAGCTATTGGTGGAAAACTCGCTCGATACGATCGCCATTCTTAAAGGGGACAAATGGGGCTTCGTGAACATCGCCGGCCTGCGCATGTTCGAAGCGGAATCGGCGGGCGATCTGCTGGGGAAATCGATCTATTCCTTCCTTCCGGCTAAGGATCATAACGCCATTCGGGAGCGGCTGCACAATCTTGTGTTCGCGGGCAGCGGCAAACCGACGGAGCAGGAGTGGTTCACGCTGAACGGCAAGGTGCTGCATACCGAGATCGTGGAAACGATGACGACGCTTGACAACGAGCCTGCCATCCAGATCATTATCCGCGATATATCGGAGCGGAAGAAGAACGAGGAATTGCTGATCAACTCGGAGAAGCTGTATGTCGCAGGACAGCTCGCGGCGGGGATCGCCCACGAGATCCGCAATCCGTTAACGTCGCTGAAGGGCTTCCTGCAGCTCATCGTGTCGGGCAAAAAGAACAACAACAGCTATTACGATATTATGAATGCCGAGCTGGACAGAATCGAGGACATTGTCAGCGAGCTGCTCATGCTGTCGAAGCCGCAGGTCTACGAGCTTGCTTATCAGGATTTGCGGGTAATGATGAGAGACACGGTGACGCTGCTGGAGACTCAGGCGATTCTGCACAATATCGCGATTGAAGCGGAGTACGGAAGCGAGCCGTTGTGGATCTATGGCGTGGAGAATCAGGTTAAGCAGGTGTTCATTAATGTGATCAAAAACGCCATAGAAGCGATGAGCGACGGGGGGGCAATCGGAATTAAGCTGACTCGCGAGCAGGACGGCGTGTTCGTCCGTATTCGCGACGAGGGGCCGGGCATCGGGGAGGACCAGTTGGCGAAAATGGGGCAGCCCTTCTATACGACCAAGGAGAAGGGAACCGGGCTCGGGCTGATGGTCAGCTACAAAATCGTGGACAACCATCAAGGGAAAATCGATGTGAAGAGCGAGATCGGCAAAGGCACCTCCTTCGAGATCATGCTTCCGTTCCGCTATCCGGAAACCGAGATTAAGAAGTCTAGCTGATCGTTGCCGATTACGGCATGAAGGCGCATAGAGGCTCATCTCCTATAGGAGGCCCGCCGTCCGGGAGGGCGGACGGGCTTCTTTCGATTCGTCCGGGTGAGCCGTCTATTCTCCTTGCCTGTACGGCTACACTAAGAGGGAAAGGGGAATGCGTGTTGAACAAAAAACCACGCATTGTTGTTCTAACGGCGCAGGGCAGAAGCTCATTCGAGGAGGGCCAGGCCGCGCGGCTGGAAGCCGTGGCGGATGTCGTCTTCGATTCGGCGCCTGATGTGCTTGAGACGGAGGAGCTGGCGGCCAGGCTTGCCGATGCGGATTATGCAGGCCTGACTCCCCGTTCGGTCCCGGCAATAGACGGAAGCTGGCTGAGGCTGCTTCCTCGATTGAAGGGCATAGCGGTATTCGCGACGGGCGTAGACTACATCGATATGGACGAGCTCAAGCGCAGAGGGATTTGGTTGAGCCATCTGCCGGACTATTCGACGGAATCGGTCGCCGAGCATACGCTGGGCCTGCTGCTGACGATGTCGCGACGCATTCACCTCAGCCAGGATCGGGTGAGGGGGCGCGTGCCTCAAGGAACCTCCGTCAGAGGCTGGGAGCTTCGCGGGAAAACGATCGGCATCGTCGGGCTGGGGCGCATCGGCAGCCGCGTGGCCGATTTAGCGCGGGCATTCGGAATGCGCGTGCTGGGGCACGATCCCAAGCAATCGGCCTGCGATGTGCCCAACATCGATATGGATGAGCTGCTGGCCTCCAGCGATGTGGTAAGCTTGCATTTTCCCGCCAGGTGGCAGGGGGAGGCGGCCTTCGGGTCGCGGCAGCTTGCGGCGATGAAACCGGGCGCGACGCTGATCAATGTATCCCGATGCGCATTGGTGGACGCTTCGGCGGTGGTCGCCGCGATTGAAGCGGGTTCGCTGCTCGGCTATGCGGTCGATGATTTTTTCCCGCTTGGCGAGTCGGACGAACGGGCAAAGCGGCAGATCTCGGAAGGCCGCATTCTGCAGACCGGCCACACCGCTTGGTATTCGCAGGAGGTGATCCGGCGGGGATACGAGACCTGGATTGATAATCTGATCGCGATGGCCGAGGGGAAGCCGATTCATCTAGCGCAGATGGGCGAAGAGGAGGGACAGTTATGAGGAAAGAAGGCGGAGAGAGGCTTCGACGAGGAGAACGGTACATACTGCTGGTCCTATGGATCGCGACAACCGGCTTCATCGGACTGATGATTGCCGCTTCATGGCCCGACTACTGGCGATACGTAGCGTCCGAGACGGCTCCGCTGGCTTGGCTGGAAAGCGTGTTGCTCCTGCTGACGGCCTTCGTCGCCGGATTGATGGCTTTTACGGAAAATGCGAGCGGCGGCTCCCGCAAGGCGGGATTAAGCTGGGCGGTTATGGCCGCCGCCTTCGTCTGGCTGTCGCTGGACGAAAGATTCGCCTTGCACGAGAGGCTTCGCGATCGGTTCCTGAAGCCTACCGGATTCAGATTGCTCCCGTGGATGGAGGCGGGAGACTGGATCATCCCTTTGTACGCCGTCTGCGGACTGGCCGCAGTCTGGAGCATCTGGCGGCTGCTGGGGAGGAACCGTACTGCGCGCTACTTTTTTGCCGCTGCACTGCTTCTGGCCTTCTGCGCAGTTGCCATGGATACTATCAATATTCGTGAGCTGGATAAGGACACAGAGAGACTGCTGCAATCGGTCGAGGAGGTGCTGGAGACGATCGCCATGGCTTCGTTTCTATCCGCTTTCCTCTGCGTGTGGACAAGAAAGATCGGCGGGCTGATCCATCAGGCGCAGGGCTTGGGAAAGGCGGAATTCACTCGGGGCCCTGACGTGCTATAATGGATTAGCTTAGGAGGAATCAAGAATGGCGGAACCGCTCAAGGCGATGTATAACGAGTCTTTTTTGCAAGCATTTGGACATAAAGTCAAGAAGGCATATGAAGCGTTCGACGAAGCGGCGTTTCTTCGGCTTGCTTTGGGAGAGGGCTGGGAGACGCTGGAGCTCAAGCAAAGAATGCGCAGAATTACGGAAAGCCTGCGCGCTACGCTTCCGGAGGATTACGAGCAAGCGCTGGACGTGCTGGAGTCCATTGCGGAACAATGCCGAGGCTTTCCTTACTTGTTTTTTCCCGACTTCGTGGAAAAGTACGGCTTGAACCATTGGGTTCGCTCCCTTGCGGCATTAAAGAAATTCACCCCGATGTCGAGCTCGGAATTCGCCGTGCGCCCTTTCATTAAGCGGGATCCCGAGCGCATGATGGCGCAGATGCTGGAGTGGAGCGTTCACCCGGACGAGCATGTGCGCAGACTGGCCAGCGAGGGCTGCCGTCCGCGTCTGCCGTGGGCCGACGCGCTGCCGGCGTTGAAGCGGGACCCTGCGCCTATTCTGCCTATTCTGGAGCGGCTTAAGGCAGACGGGGCCGAGTATGTCAGACGCAGCGTAGCGAACAATCTGAACGACATTTCCAAGGATCATCCGGAGCTTGTTCTGAAGCTTGCGAAAGCATGGCAGGGGCTTGGACCGGGAACGGATTGGATCATTCGGCATGCGTGCAGGGGGCTGCTCAAAGCCGCTAATCCCGAGGCGATGGCGCTGTTCGGCATTGTTCCGCAGGAAGGTCTTGAAGTGACCGAATGGTCGTTGAGCGAGAGCGTAATCGCCATCGGCGAATCGGTTAGCTTTCGCTATGGGGTGCGCGTAGCGGCGCCCGGGGAGGTCAAGCTGCGCATCGAGCTGGCTGTTTATTTCCCTCGTTCGACAGGCAAGCAGTATCGCAAGCTGTTCAAGCTCACGGAGAAGGCCGTCGCTTGCGAGGCTGACGTTCAAGGCGGACGCAGCTTCTCCTTTGCCGATCTATCGACCCGTAAGCATTATCCGGGCGTCCACCGCATGGCTCTGGTCGTAAACGGACGGGAAGTGGCTCACGCCGAGCTGGAGCTGCTTGCGGCATCGGCTTCGGGAGGCGGCGCAAGGCAGGCGGAAAGGGGCGCGCAGGCATGACAATCGGCGCCCGGGTGCTCAAAACCGGTCTGGCGGTGGCCATTGCGCTCTGGCTCGGCGGGCTTTTGGGCCTGGAGTCTCCTTTGATCGCCGCTATCGCCTCGATCTTCACGATACAGCCTTCCATCTATCGTTCGTGGATGCAGGTGCTGGAGCAAGTGCAGAGCAACATTCTTGGAGCGATAATCGCCATCGGCGCGGTTTCATTAATCGGCAATACGCCGATTCTGGTGGGTCTGGTCTCCATTGGCGTTATTTTATTGTGCATTCGTCTGAAAACCGAGGATACGATCGCCCTCACGCTGGTCACCGTCGTCGTGATCATGGAAGCTCAAGGCCAGGGCTGGATGGTGGCTTGGGATCGTCTTGCGGCGATCTTGACAGGGATGGTGTCGGCGTTTGCGGTGAACGTGGCCGTAGCGCCGCCTCGTCATCGCACGCGCTTCCTGAAGCGGGTCGAAGAGACGCAGGCCTTGCTCTCCCTGCTGCTGCGCACGGTCGTGTCCAATGAATTGAAGGAGAACGTGTATCGCAAGGAGCAGGGAGACCTTCGGACGAAAATCCGCAAGCTTGAGGAATATTACGATATGTTCGCGGAGGAGCGGGTATGGCGGAAGGACGCCAGGCTTCAGCGGGCGCGGCTGTTGGTCGTATACAAAGCGATGCTTGTCGCGTTGGAGCGCGGCTATGCCTTGATCGAAGCCGTCGAGGAACAGTATTGGGCGGTATCCACTCCGAAATCCTGGAATCGGCTGATCGATCGGGAGATTGAGGCGCTCTGTGCCTATCACGAGCAACTGCTTTGGAAATGGGATGGGAAGATGAAGCCGGGCGCGGCTTCGTCGGCGCCTCCTCCAGAGGCCTCGATCCTGCTCTCGGAGCTGATCGAGGAGCAGTTGGAAGACGACAAGGTCGGACGCGCGCGCATGTTGGTCATTACGGCCGCGGTATTCAACTACGAGGAACGACTGCATCGCCTTGATCGGGTGATGGAGCAATGGCTTCAGCGTCAGGAGGAAGCCGGCGCGACGGAAGAGGAGCAGCAGCAGCCTGTTTCACCAGCGTCTGCGAGTGAAGATAGTTAATGGCGCTTAACGTTGGGTAGGCAGTGTGAGAAGAGAGCATTAGTGCTCCAAAGTCGAACTAATGGCGGGCAGGTAGCGAGAGAAGGGACCATTAGTGCTCAGAAGTCGAACTAATGGCGTGCAGGTAGTGTGCGAAGGGACCAATAGTGCTCCAAAGTCGAACTCCCTCGATATGATTTGATTTTCTCACGCAAGCTCGTATATTCGCAGGATTTCATCCCTTTTATAATGTGGTGATGAATAAAGAGAGCCAGGGGTC
>NZ_JBHSED010000007.1:0-140200 GCF_042651945.1 Cohnella boryungensis
AAGCCCCAAAAAGAGCCACGTTCTCCCGGCTACCGCCATCATAGAACGACCACAAAAATAGGCCAACCAGAAATCTCTGGCTGACCTGATAATACGAAAAAGAGCCTGCCGGAAGCTCCGGCAAAGCTCTTCAATTCTCGCAATTAGTGATACGTCACATGCTTGTCCAGCGACGAAGAATTCGGCACGACATGATAATACGTCACGCCCGGCAGCAGCGGCAGCTCCTGCCCGTCCTTCATCAATCGAATGATGTCGCCCTCCTGGCGCTCCCATTGACATACAATGGCTTTGCCCTGCTGGAACAGCACCGCATCCCCGCCTCTGTCGAGATCGACGACCAGACGGCCGACGCTATCCTTGATATCGTGCTTCGTCGACAGCACGACCAGGTTCGTTGCCGTTAG
This sequence comes from Cohnella boryungensis, assembly GCF_042651945.1. Lineage (NCBI taxonomy): Bacteria > Bacillati > Bacillota > Bacilli > Caryophanales > Paenibacillaceae > Cohnella > Cohnella boryungensis. Next base: position 408 of record NZ_JBHSED010000007.1, read on the forward strand.
CTGTTGATCGTTGTTCTTATCGATATGCGGCTTGTCGTTGATCGAACGAAGGTAGAGCGCCTTGGCGCTGTCGTAGGCATAAGAAACCTTGTAATCCGACAGCATGAACTTGATGTCGACCTGGGCGGCGGCGGTTCCCATGGCCAGCGCTTCGGAGCTGTCGCCGAACTTCATTACGGGCAGCGTAACCGCTTCCTTGTATTTGCGCTTTAACGCGCCCTCTCTAAGCTTCTCAAGAGTGGAATACACGTTATGCGGCGCTTTCCGAGACTTGTCCCGATAGAAGTATGCCCCCGCATTCGTAATCTCGTCCAGGTCCTCCTTCTTCTGGCGCTGGAGAATCGCGAAGGCGTCGTTGCTGGCTCCGGCATGGACGAGCACGCCTCCGTAGAATTCGCCGACCTGAATAAAATAAGGACGAATGCTGCGAATCGGCCCGATCGGATCGGCGAACTCCTGGCTTTGGAACACGGCGACTAGGCGGGTAATCCCTCCCTCGGCCAGCATCTCCCATACGATATCCGCATGCGTAAGTCCCGATTGCGGCCTGGCCGGAGCAAGGTTATTGATCATGACGGCGAAGGGTCTGTTCGTCACTTCCCGTTCCACGGGCATGCCGGTCAGCGGCGCAAGAAACTGCGCCGTTGGAGGCGCAGCCGTCTCGCTCGGCGGCGCGGTCGCGCTGGCGGTCGGCAACGCCGATTCTGTCGGCGGAGCCGTCGTTTCCTTGGAGCCGCTGCAAGCGGTTAGTCCAGCTACGAGCGCGGCGGCCAGCGCGAGCTGCGTCGCGATTCGTATTCGTTGCGTCATGCTCATTCTCCCTTTCGCTGATATGTACCCTCTCATTAAACCATAACAGGGACACCGGGAAAAAGAGCGAGCTGATCTTTTTATGCTAATCTGCAAGAGAAGTCTTACCCAGAAAGCTTGATAAGACTAGACTTCCTCCCATAATCGGGCCAAGTTTTGCAAGCCGATTGCCGTGGCGGAGCAACTCTCTTCCATGCCTTCGAATTCCAGCGTCAGGCAGCCGTCGTAGCCGGATTGCTTGACCAGCTTCAGAAGCCGGCGAACGGGCATATCGCCTTGCCCGAAGATCGAGCCTCGTAGATAATTGCCGTTCGCGGTGCGGAACCACTTTCCTTCACCCGGGTTCTCGTCCTCCGGCCGATAATAGAAATCCTTGACGTGAACGAGAGAGGCGAAGGGCAGATTCCGCGCCGTACCGATCAGAGGGGACTCGTCGACGCACAGGAAATTGCCGATATCCAGCACCGTTTTGAAATTCGGACGGCCCACCGCTTCCAGCACCCGTTGGACGCGGTCGCTGTGCTGAACGCCCCAGCCGTGATTCTCGATGTTCGTCGTAATGCCGAATCGGGCCGCATAATCCGCGATTCTTCGGCTGCCCTCCACGATCTGGTCCAGGCTCTTATTGAAATGGGAGATGCTCGCCTCCTCCGGGGGAATCGTGAACAACACCACGTCATGCCGCATCGACCGAATGCCCATGCGGACTAGAAGGTCTACGTGCTGCTTCAGCCGCTCAACCTCGGCAAGAAAATCCTCCTCCGAAGACTGGACGAAATTCGCCGGAAGCGCATAGTTGGACAGCTCCAGCCCGCACTCCTCCGCCTTGCGGCGAACCTGTTCCGCCAGCTCGGGATCGTCCACCAGGCTGTAGCCGTAAGGAACAAGCTCGACGTGAGCGCAGCCTTGCTCCTTGGCCCAGTCCAGAACGTCCAATACCGTCATTTCTCCGTTGCGCAGCTTATCTACCAGACAATACGTGCTTATGCCGATTTTCAATTCGATTCACTCTCCCAGTTCTGAATGCTTTGCGTCGTTAATCCTGATGCATCGAATCGTTCCGCTATTGCTTCAGCAACTCCCGCAATCGGCGAATGCGTGCGGGTTCGACGGCGCATACGCCCTTTCCTTCGAAGCGCACTGCAGAGCCGAAATGGACTTCCTTCACGCCCGTCTCTCGAACGAAGGCAACAGCGTTGTCCAGCGTTAAGCCATAGCCGCCCATGATGCGGATCGACGTCTTCTCCGCCGCTTGCGCCAGAGCGCGAAGAGCGGGTACCGCTTGCGGAGCCGGCAGTCGCCCGCCCGAGGTCAGAATACGGTCAACGCCGGAATAGGCCGTCAATTGACGAAGCCCCTCCAGCTGATCCTCCAGCTCGTCGAAGGCCCGATGGAAGGTAACGGACATCTCGCCGCGGGCTTCCAGCACCGCCTCCAGCAGACCTCCGTCGATTCTTCCGTCCGGAGTCAGCGCCCCGAAGACGATGCCCGCCGCTCCCGCTTGGCGAATATAGCCGATATCCTCCAGAATGACCGCAGCATCCTCCGCGTCATAGACGAACGAACGGGCATGGGGCCTTACCATTACATTTACGGGAAGCGACGTTCCTCGCACCGCATTCCGCACGAGTGCCAGGCTGGGCGTCAGTCCTCCCTCGCTTATACCGGTAATCAGCTCGATCCGATCCGCCCCGCCTTCCTCCGCAGCGAGAACGTCGGCCATGCAGGTCGCGATGACTTCGATGATCATAGACCCGCCTCCCCTCCGCCGACCTTCCGAAGCTTGAAGACGCTGCGGTTCTCCCCTACGACAAGATCGTTGTCGTTGCGGATCCGCGGATTGCCGATCCGGTACATCCGTTCGATCGTCTCCTTGTTCCGGTAGCCGATCTGCTCCAGAATCGAAGCGACGATCAGCGGCCATTCTTCCTCCGAGCCGTCGGCAACCTTAAGCGCGAATGCCAGCTCCTCTTCCTTCAGGGAGAAGCAGTAGATGCCCTTGGCCCCTCCCTTGGCCACGATATTGGCATCCTCCAGCAAATTCGGGCAGATCAGGTAATCCGCCGAGATCATTGCCGGGTAGCTGTTCATTAAGGAAGCGACCTTTATCGCGGCCGACCGGAGCGCTTCGTCCGCGATCCTGTCCGGGCAAGCCAGCTTCAGGAACGCCAACGCCATATTTCGCAGCGGCATGCCGAAGACGGGAAACCCGCAGCCGTCCGTGCCGATGCGGATATCCTCCGCGCGGCAGCCGGCGAGCTGCGCCATGACGCCAATGATCCGCGCCTGCGCGGGATGGTCGGCGGCCTCATAGCCGGACAGCGACAGCCCCTTCGCCTGGCTGTAGGCGAGAACGCCCAAATGCTTGCCCGAGCAGTTGTGATAGATTCGGCGCTTGGGCTTGCCCGCTTCCACGAGCCGATCCCTTGCGTTCTCGTCCAGCGGATAGGTCGGCTTGCACACAAGCGCCTCCTCGCTTAATCCCAGCTTGCCGAGCATCCCTTCGAGCGCATCGACATGATAGGGCAGCGCGCGATGGGAAGCCATCAGAATCGTCTGCTCCTCCGGCGTAAAGCCGAGCCGTTCGTCCAGCCTCTCCATGAAGAAGGGAAGCGCTTGGAACGGCTTCGCTGCCGAACGCATGAAGGTCGTCCATTCCGGGTCCCCCGCCGCGTAGACGATGTTCCCCTCCCGGTCCACGCCGCAGACGTGACCGTAATGCACGTTCTCCAGGCAGCCGCCCCTGTATTCCATGACCAGCGGCTCCGCATTCCCGAAGATGTGAGTCTCCATGGCTTGAATCCTCCTGTCCTTCAGCTTTACCCTTTAACGGCTCCGCCGACCAATCCTTTGATGATAAACCTCTGAACGAACATGTAGAGCAGCGTGATCGGCATCGCCACGAAGACGGAAGCCGCGAACAGCTGAGGCCAGTTAGCCGAGTATTGCGTCTTGAAGAACATCAGCCCGATCGGCAGCGTCCGGCTCGCAGGCGAGGACAAATAGACGAGCGGACCGAAGAAGTCGTTCCACGAATTGATTGCGATAATAATAATGCAAGTGGACGTCACCGGCAGCGTAAGCGGCACGACGACCTGCCAGAAAATGCGCACCGGGCTGCACCCGTCGATCGTCGCCGCTTCCTCGATTTCCAGCGGCACCGTCTTGAAGAACTGCAGGTAGAGGAAGATCGGCAGCGCCATCCCTCCGGCCACCTGAATGATCGCGAGACCGAGATGCGAATTCAGCAGCGAGAGCTCGCGGAGGAGCAGGAACGACTGAATCGTCCCGGCGAAGCCCGGCAGAATCATCCCCACCAGGAAATAAGAGAAAAACCAATCCGACTTCCAGGCTCTGCCGTGACGAAGCGCATAGCCCGCCATAATCGAGCATACGAGCGTAACGGACAACGTCATGACCAGCACCGACACGCTGTTGGAGAAATACTTTACCAGATTGCCGACCTCGATCGCTTTCGGATAGTTGCTCCAGAAATATGTCTCGGGCAGGCGGAGCGGATTAATCGTTCCGGCCGAATTTTGCAGCGACACCGTCCCCAGAACGAACAGCGGAACAAGGATAACCGCCAGAAAAAAGGCGACAACGGTATACGACGATACTCTAGCTGCGGTATTCAATATTTAACCTCCCAACGCCTCATCAAGCGAATCTGCAGCACGGTGGCGATCATGATGAAGATAGACAGAATAATCGCCATTGCCGTTCCGTATCCGGGCTGGGAAGTCTTGAACGCGAATTGATAGATGAGCGTTCCGAACACTTGGGTGGAGTTGGCGGGACCGCCTTGAGTCATGACCCAGATATGCTCGAATTGCTTCATGTTCCCGATGATCGATAGCACCGTATTGACGGTAATCGCCGGAACCAGCAGCGGCAGGGTAATCCGGTAGAAGCGCTGCCAGGCGCCCGCGCCGTCGATGCTGGCCGATTCGTACACCTCGGAGGGGATGCTTTGAAGCCCGGCCATGTAGATCATCATCGAGTACCCCGTATACTGCCAAATAATGACGAACGAGATCGCATAGATGGCGATATCCGGCCGCCCCAGCCAGTCGATGCCGGCAAGCTGGTTCAGGCCGATCGACTCCAGGAACTTGGGCAGGAAGCCGACGAACGGGGAGTACATGTAGCTCCAGATATAGCCGATAACAACCGTATTCAGAATAGCGGGATAGAAAATGACCGCCCGCATCCAGACGACGCCCTTCAGCTTCTGATCCAGCAGCACGGCGAGGAAGATCGCCACCGCGTGCTGAATGATAATGACAATGACGGACAGAATTAGCATATTCTTGATCGCAGTCTTGAACATCGGATCGGAGAAGACGTTCTTGAAGTTTTCCAGACCGATCCAGTTTGCATTAAACGAGAGGCCCTTCCAATCTGTGAAGCCGTAATACAGCCCGCTCGTGATCGGTCCCGCATAGAAGACCGAGTAGAGGATGAGGGCGGGGGCCAGAAACAGCAGGTAGGTTCTCAGATTGAAGATTTTCATGATGTCCCTCCCTTTCTCAAGATCAGCCGCATAACGTGGCGATTGTCCAAGTAAAAACGGCTTCGCCGTCCTTGGTACGTCTGCATACGTTTTGTATCGAGCTATCAGATGGGATAAGGCATCCTATACCTTATACTTTCTGATATGGGAAACAAAGACCCGGGCATAGATTCCCGGGTCGACGATTAACCTTTCGTTCGAGCCTTGCTTTACTTCGCGTAGTCCTTCTCCTGAGCCTTCTGCATTTCTTGCAGCAGATCGGCCGGATTCGGGTTCTGCTTCAGCAGAATCTGCTGCAGCATCGGGAAGTACGCTGGCTCCATCGAAGGCGTCAAGCTAGGGAAGATTGTCGAAATATTCGCTTCGATGCTCGCCGTAAGCTCCGCGGCGATCGGATGGTAGGTAGGCGACGTTCCTCCGACGACCGTTACGGCCGCTTTCGTATCGTCTGACCACAGCTTTGCATTCTCCGGTTGCGCGATAAACTCCATGAACAGCTTGATTTCTTCCTGATGCTTGCTCCAAGAGATTCCTGTGAAAATGTTGTCCGAGATCAGGTTTACGACGAGCGGCTCTCCGCCCTTGTTCAGCGGAATCGGGAATGCGCCAACCTCGAAATCCTTGAATTCGGCCGGGAATTCATCCAGAGCCCAGCTTCCCATCGGATACATCGCAGCCTTGCCTTCCTTGAACACCTGTACGACCTGCGCGTTGCCAAGTCCTACGGAGTTTTCCAGGAAGTAGCCTTTATCCACCAATTCAATCAACGGATCGTAGAAGTTGGCCACCTCCGGATCGGTCCATTTTTTCTCGCCGCTCGCCAGCTTCTCGAAAATTTGCGGGTCCTTATGCTGATAAGCGCCGAAGTTGCCGCTGGACATGAATTGCGTTGCCCAAGCATCCTTCCCTCCGGTTACGAACGGAGCCAGACCGCTGGCCTTGATCTTCTCGCTGACCGCAAGCAGCTCTTCCCAGGTCTTCGGAACTTCAAGATTCAGGTTCTTAAAGACGTCGCGGTTATAGAAAATGACGACGGCGTAATAGTTGTAAGGCACGCCGTAGGTCTTGCCGTTAACTGTGCCCAGCTGTACCGCGGATTCCAGATAGTTTCCTTTCCAGGAAGCGTCCGAAAAATCCATCAGCACGCCCTGATCCACGTATTCTCTCATCTGATTCGGGAACATCCAGGCGATGTCCATGTCCGCCTTCGAGACGATTCTCGTCCGGATCACTTCTCTGTATTGATCCGCGATTTGATCCGGCTCGATCGTGATGTAAGGGTATTTCTCTTCGAATTTCTCGATGACCTTGGTGCTAATCGGATTCCAACTGGAAATCTTCAGCGTAACAGGGTCCTTGTTGCTTGCTGCATCTCCGGAGCCGCCGCTGGTCGAAGCGCTTGGGCTGGCATTCGACGGCTTGGCGTCGTTCCCGTTGCCGCATGCGGATACCAGCAGGGCGGAGATCAGGGCGATGAGCAGCAATTTGGGAAAACGAAAATGATTCATTCATAAACCTCCCTTAGATGAGTAAGCGTTCACAAAGTTAATTATAGGAGCTGTTTCGGAGGCCTCGCCATGCATCGATTATGAGATATCCGCGCACATTTTTGCGCACTTTGGCCGCTTCGGCTCCGCCCGCCAACAAAAAAATGTACGATTTTTACGAAATCGTACACTTTTTTGATCTATAGGCCGTTTCGATATTCAATCGGAGACACCCCGGCGTATTCCTTGAACAGCTTGCTGAAATAGTGAGGATGCGTGTAGCCCGCCTTCGCGGAAACCTCGTAAATTCGCAGATTCGTGTCCCGCAGCAGCTCCTTCGCGTAATCCATTTTTTTGCGGATGACGTATTCGCTGAAGTTCATCCCCGTTTCCTTCAGGAAAATCCGGCTCAGATGGGCGGTGCTGATATGAACCAGCTCCGCGCAATGCGTGAGCGACAGCTCCTCGCGGAAGTGAATGTCCACGTAGTCCTTAACCATTCGAACCGCCTGCCCGATCGAGCCGTCCTGCTCCAGAAAACCCGAGCGAACCTCGCGATAGGCCTCGGGCAAGCTGTCCGCCTCCGACAGCACCGCGCTGACCGAGAAGAGGAGTGCAACGTTGAGCAGATTCGCGAGATTCCGCTTCAGCTCGACCTGATACTCCGCCCATTCGCGAGTCGCGTTCTTCGGCTTCTCGGGAGCCAGCCAGATCAATTCGTTCGGCTCCACGGCGGCGACGACCCCGCCCCAGTCATGCGAGATGTAATCTTCGATAAAATATCTGGCGGCCACGAATCGGGAGTTGTCCGCATGCTGCGCGTCGTCCTGCTCCTGTCCCTTCGGCGACAGGCGTATGCCCACGAGTCGAAGTCCCCGGCCGATCTCCGGCAAGCCGAGCCTGCGCCCCTCCTCCTCCCGCTTTCCCGCTTCCGCCGTTCCGTCCAGTAGAGTGCCAACGTAGGCATTGCGCTCCTTCTCCGTAGGCGTTGCGGCTTCCGCGGGCACGGCGGAATTCGACCGGAGCTTCTTGAGCACCGTCTCCAGCATGGCGACGATTTCTTCCCGAGCCATCGTTGGCTTGTGCAAATAGTCGGAGACGCCCAGACGCAGCGCTTCCTGAACGTAAGGGAAATCGTCGTAGCTGCTGATGACCACGACCTGGATATGGCTGTAGCTTTCCTTGATTCTCTTGGCGAGCTGAATGCCGTCCATCACCGGCATGCGAATATCGGTCATGACGATGTGGATATCCTGGCTGTCCAGAATGCGCAGCGCTTCTTCCCCGTTCGACGCTTCCGCTTTCCAGACGACGCCATAGCTTTCCCATTCCACCAGATAGCGCAATCCGACTCTGACGATCGACTCGTCTTCAACGACCAGCAGGTTCCACATCTTCATTCTCCTCTCCATGCTGATAGGGCATGATGATCGTTGCTTTCGTCCCTTGTCCCCGTTCGCTTTGAATGGTCAAGCCGTATGGCATGCCATACCGCAGCCGAATGCGATCGCGAACATTCCTGACCCCGATGCTGAGCTCTCCCTCGCTGGCCGACGTATTCAATTCCATGACCTTGACGGGATCGATCCCCTGTCCGTCGTCTTCGACGACAATGCGCAGATGCCGGTTATCCTCCAGAAGCTCTGCCTGCACCGAGATGCGAAGCTGCTGCTCCATGTTGCGAGGGCCGTGAAAGATCGCATTCTCCAACAGCGGCTGCAGCAGCATGACGGGAATTCGGGCCTTAAGCGCCGCCTCCGCAACGGACCATCGAACCGTGAAGCGATTCGTGTACCGCAATTCCATAAGCAGCACATATTCCTTCAGCAGTTCCGTCTCCTCCTCCAGCGTGACGAGGTCGCGGACCATCTTCATATTGGAATGCAGCAGCTTGCTCAGCGACTGGAGAAGCTTGGCAATATGATCGGACTGCTGCAGCAGCGCAAGCATGCGAATCGAATTCAAGGTGTTGTACAAGAAGTGCGGATTGATTCTGGCCCTCAGCGCATACAGCTCCGCGCTTCTCTTCTTCCGCTCGGAATCCTCGATGGAATTAATCAACTCGTCCAGATGGGCCACCATACGATTATAGCGATAGTGGAGCTGCCCAAGCTCGTCCTTGCGCTCATAAGGAATGGCGGCGGCAACCTCGAACCGTCCCATCTCCACCTTGCTCATGGATCGGATCAGGCCGCGAATCGGACGCGACAGTCCCCTCGCCAGAAGCCACGACAGCAGGGCCGCTCCCGCAAATACGAACAGCAGCACGAGAAAGGTGATCTTCTTGATCGAGGCGCTTTCTTTCAGCAGTTCCTTGCGATCCACCAGCAAATACGTCGTCCAGCCGGTATAGTCGTTATATCTCGATACGCCGTTCCATGCCCGACTTTCCCCGTTCACCTTGGACGACAGCCGGAACTGTCGCGACGGCCCTGACGGCGGCGCAGATACGGCGCGAGAGGCCGTATACTTCGACACCCCGTTGCCCGTCTGGCCTTTCCCGTCGGCCCCCGCTTCTGCCGATTCGGGCGAGCCCGTCGGATAGATGTGCTCGTCACGAGTTTCCAGAAGCTCTTCCGCGATGGCCGGGTCCGTGGAATAGATGGCGCCGCTCGGTCCCGCTACAGTCACATGGACGTTCTTGAAGCTCAGCGAGCGAATCGTCTTCTGAATGAATGCCGGCTTGATATCGACGGCGACTACCGCCGCAGGGTTGAACTCCCGGTCGATCAGCTGCCTTGCGATCGTAATCGTCTTGAACGTCTTGCCGTTAAATTGCGCTTCGTCCCGCAGCCCAGAGATGACCAGTCCGCCCTCTCTGGCAATCGCTTGCCGGAACCAATCCTCTTCATAGGGCTTGTACTCCGGATTGATCGACTTGTCGCCGCTCGTCCGATAGCCGTATATGCTCCCGTTCGTCCCGTAGAAGAGCATCCCCTCGATCATCGAGTTGACGGAAGGATAAGTCGTTATCAACTGAATCAGACGCTGCTGATTGGTTAATTCTCTGTACCCCCACTGATCCCGAGGCGAGAACGGCGTAGCGATAATATCGAAGATTTCCTCCGTGGAATAAGGGAGCATGCTGTACCGTTCGAAGTCCTCGACCTGCTTTTCCAGCGTATTGTTGAATTGCCCGATAATCACCTCAAGGTCCTCGTTCACTCTTTTCTCCAGCGAATTAATGGACTGATTATAGGCAATCCAGCCGACGCAGGCCGTCGGAACGATACAAAGCAAATAAAGCACGCATAGAAGCTTCGACTGGTAACTCATGTCATTCCACAATTTGAGTATCATCGGGTTACCCCGTTTTTCGCGGCTCGACAAGCCGATCTGTCCATTGCCCATCATCTCCCGCGGCTTCGTTGGGATCATTATATCTCGGCAATGCGATCGTGCCAATGCTGCGAATTGAAGAGAACGGGCTTAACGCCTTATTGCGTAAGAGCATCCACCCATCTTTCAGGCTTGAGAGACGGAGAATTTTGTGGATCGATAGGATGATATAAGTTAGAATGTTATAATATGTATTTCACGAGTTGTTTTCATCATGAGGAGGAAAATCGTTTTGCAGATAGTCAGACAGCGCAGAGGACTCATCTTGATTGTGATTGGAATCGTTGCCGCGGTAATCGCGGCAGTATGGTTAATAGGCCGTCCTTCTCCCGCCAAATCGGTAGAGGAAACCCCTGTTGTATTCGTTAGAGACAGCCAGCTTATGCTGAAGCCGGAGAAGGAACAGAGCTTGACGGAGCTAAGCGGTCTGCTCCCGCAAAAGGATTTGAACGCGGCCGAGTCCTGGGAGAAAACTAATTTCATGAATAAGTTCTTTAGGCTGAACGAGCAACGGGACAAAATGTTTTTCGTCACAGAGGTCAGCGAGGATAATGAGGCCACCCTCTATTATCGCGATATGGCCAAAAACCCCTCAAGCTGGAAGGGCAAGCCGGGGGTCGAGCTGGCATCCGGGATAACCGCGACGAGTCCGATGCTGAATCAGACCTTCTTCAAAATCAGCGGAGACGGGGAAACCGTTCTCTACCTGAAGGATGCGAGCGAGAAAAACGGCGGGACGCTGTATATGAACAATCTGCGGGAAGAAATCGCCGTGGACGAACGTGTCGCAGCCTACTATTATGCCGATGAGCCTGACTTGATCTACTATACGGCCTACGATGAGAACAACAGACTGAACCTCAAGACGGCCAAACGGAGCAAGCCGACGGAGAACAAGGAAATCGCAGCCGATGTGCTGGGTGTTCACAGCATTGATCCCGACACGGGAGAAATCCACTATTTGAAAATGACGACGATCGACGGGAACCATGAATTATACAGCGCGCTTCCGAACAAATCCCCGGTCAAGCTCGTCTCCGATATCGGTTTTACGGTAGGGGGCATCAAGCACGGCTCCTTCTTCTATTTGACCTACACGCCGTCCAATCTGAAGCTTTCCGATATCGTAGACGACGATCTGGCCGAGGCCGATCGCGCCCTCCTGGAGCCGAAGAGAGAGGACTATACCGCCGTTGAACGTCGGAAGCTTAACAACTACTGGACAGGCAAGCCTTATGAGGCCGATGTGGAGGTCTTCGATCAGGCCGGCTTTGATGCTGCCAACGAGAAGTACAAAGAGAAGAAGGAACGCGACGGCATGCGCCGGGAGCTGCAAGCGACCGATTACGAGCCATTAAGCAGCTTGTACTATTTCAATCAAGGAAAGTCCGTCAAGCTCGCCGACAACTACGAAGCCTTACTATACGCGGACGCCGAATCCGGCACTATTATTTACAGGTCGGCAGATTACGCTTCCGTGCCTAAAGTGCCTATGTCCGAGGCTACCTTCGCCAATGGCGTCATTGCCCAATACAAAGGCAATGTCGTCAAAGCCGCAGCAACCTACATCTCCAATGCGCACATAACCCATTTCAAAATGGGCGAGGAAGCCGGCGCCTCGTTCACTCAGGCCGCTCTGAGCGAGGACGGCGACAAAGTGTACGGCATCGAAAAAGACCGTTCATTGGTCGCCTTCGATCTGGAAGAAGGAAAACCCGTTCGCCGCGAAGTGCTGGACAAGGATGTTTTTCTCATGCAGCGCATTGCAGGAGACAAGCCTAGGCTCTTCTACTACAAGCAGTCAGAAGGGAACGCGAATTATTCCGTTCTCTATGAGTATGCCGACGGCGCAAGCCGTCAAATCTCCGACAACGTAAGCTACAATAAAAATAAATATTACCCGGAGACGGATTCGGTCTACTATTTCACCGACTACGATTCGGCGACCCGTACGGGTACCTTGAATCATTATCAAGGCGGGAAATCCGTCAAGATCGCCGAAGACGTCAACGAATTTTATTACAACGAGTCGAGCGGGCTATACTATATCGGCAATTACGATAGAAAACGCGGGACCGGAGACTTGATGCGGGCCGGCGGCGGGAAGTCCGAGCAGGTGGCGGATCGCGTAAGATTCATGTACGAAGGAGCAGATTATAATCTCCTCTAGCATGTTTAGGCAACGGGGGCGCGGCGCATAGCCGCGTCCCGTTTTATTTTCGCGGGTTGGCCGCGGTCGGGCTAGTGCATCTTCTCCAGCCAGAAGGAGCCTCCCGTCAGCGGCGGCCTCTTCTCCATCGAATTAAATATCGGCTCGGCCAGCTTCACCAGTTCAGTGTCCAGCGAAACGAAATGGCTTGGGAACAATACCTTGTACTGAGGTTGAGCCCCGCCCGCCAGCAAGTAGGCGGCAAGCAAATATTGCTCGTTGTAGTATCTGCGGGACCATTCGGCAGGATAATCGTCGGGAAGGAATATATCGTGGAAGTGAATGATTACCCCCGGCTTCAAGCGCGGCAGAATTTCCAGAAATACAATATTCGCGTCCGAGTTCTGGAACACGTAGTGGCTGCTGTCCACGAACAGAATATCGCCGGCGGTCAGCTGATCAAAGAGCGTCAGACTCGCGTTTTCCAGCGGCTTGCGGACAATATGGTCGCAGATGGCATCGATCTCCGCTCTCGGGAAAGGATCGATCGACACGATCTCCGTCTCGCAGCCGTGATCCTGAACGGCCCGTCTGGCGAACATCGTCGAGTTCCCCGAGCCGATCTCGTAATAACGGGCAGGTCTCGTAGCGGCGACTCTACCATAGAGCGCCATCGCATCCAGTCCGCCGAACCAGTCATTGTCCCAGCAGGGTTGTATCGGATTCGCCTTGTCGGGGAGGAACGGAATGGCGGCCAGCTCCTTGGCATAGCGTTCATAGCTTCGCAGCTCCGCCTCATAACGTGAGCGGTTGCCCGCTATGATTGCATAGAGGTGCTCATGCTTCGGCAGCCTGCCGCCGAATCGGGGGGTAGGGGTTATCGGATAATTGATGTAGATCGGATAGATCGAACTCATCCCATCGACTCCTCTCTCCTCCTACCCGTATTCGATTGCCTGCAGGATTATGCCCGAAGGAGGTTCCGAAGGCGCTTAGATGCTCCAATGCTGCCAGTCCTGCTGGCGCTTCTCGTGTCCCGTCAGCCAATCTGCCGTGGAGCGGTAGAGCTCTTCCTTGTGATGACCATGGGAGTACGTATGATCCGCTTGAAACAGAATGTTTTTATCGCAGCGTCCCTCGCCTCTCAGCCAGAACGTCTTTTCCAGTAAAAAGCTGTAATCGGTGGGGATAACATCATCCGAGGTTCCGTGCGCGATGTACACGTCTCCCTGAAATTTCCGGGCTTCCTGAAAAGGCTGATGCTGCTGAAGAGATTCAAAAAACTCCGGTCGCAACGAGTAGCCCTGATAGTCTGCCTGCCCCTTCGTAACCGTCTCATTGTAGAGATCGCGGCCGACGATGCGAACAATATCGTTGAAGGGATGGGCGACCGGCGACCACAGCGCCAGAGACTTAACCCGGCGATCCTTCGAACCGGCGAGCAGCGCGACGGCGCCGCCCAGGCTATGTCCGAGCAAGGTGACTCTCAACGGGTCGACGCAATCCAGGCTCAGCCCGTAATCCAGCACGGAGCGCGTCTGGGCGATCATCGAATCAAGCCCATGCTCCCCGTATACGCCCTCGCTTTCACCGCACCCCGCATAGTCGAAACGAATCACGAGAAATCCCTTCTGAGCCAGCTGACGGCTTGCCAGCAGGAACAGCCGGTCTACGCCGATGCGGCTTCCGATGAAGCCGTGGCAGATTACGACAAGCGGCATTTTGCGGTCCGGGCAGGCTCCGTCTTTGACCGGATAGTGCAAAGTTGCTGTCAATGCGAGACCCTCGTGGCTGATGATCAGTGGTTTTTCCATGATGACAATCCCCATTTCCTTATATTCCGATTAAAATAGTATGAATTAAAGATATCAGCAACGCTGCCATCTGTCAACCCGCTGATTCTAGAGTGGGGGTGTCGGATGTCTGGCCGGCGTCTTTGGGAGCATTCTCGTTGTAGGAGATCATATTCGTTGTGGAGATCATATTCGTTGTGGAGATCACTTTCGTTGTGGGGATCACTTTCGTTGTGGGGATCACTTTCGTTGTGGGGATCACATTTTTGGGCCGATCCCGCCGTGCCTTGTCATGATTTCTTGAGCAATAGGAGAACCTACAATCAGGTTAGCGGCTTCTTGCAGTCGAGAGAACGACTGGGTGACGGGGCTCGGCGGGAGCCGTTTGAATGTACGATCATTCGCGAATAGGAGGAATAACGATGGCCAGCGTGTACCGGTGGATTACGACACATGCCTTAACCGTTCTGATTGTTGCGGGAACCGTGTATGCAATCGCCTTTGTAATTGCGCATCGCAAAGCGCTGTTTTACAAAGAATAGCCGCGGAGATCGGCTGCGGAATGCAAGACCACGATCTCTGCGGCTATATCATTCAGGGGTTGGCCCTGCAATGCGACTATGCGGCTATACTAAAGCTTTCGCCGCGATATCCGTACGGTTCTGCTTTCCTTGGAACGTAATGCCCTCTGCCGCGGCATAGGCGTTGGCCCGCGCTTCCGCGATTCCCGCACCTCGACCGACAATCCCGAGAACGCGGCCTCCGTTCGTCACGATCTGGCCGTCCTTGAGCGCCGTACCGGCATGAAATACTAGAGCCCCAGGGACCTTCACATTGTCCAGCCCCTCAATCGGAATCCCCTTCGGATAGCTGCCGGGATAACCTTCGGAAGCCAGCACAACGCAGACTGCAGCCTCGTTGCTCCAATTGATCTCCAGCTCGCCGAGCGTTCCATCCAGCGATGCCAGGAAAATGTCGAGCAGCTCCGTCTCCAAGCGAGGCAGCACCACTTGCGTCTCCGGATCCCCGAATCGTGCATTGAATTCGATTGTTTTCGGGCCGTCTTTCGTAATCATCAGGCCGGCGAACAGAACCCCCCGGAAGGGACGCCCTTCGGTCACCATAGCTCGCGCGGTCGGCTTGATGATATTTTCGATCGCATCCTCGATAATTGCAGGGTCGATGTGCGGCAGCGGCGAGTACGTCCCCATGCCGCCGGTGTTCGGTCCCTTGTCGTTGTCAAACACCTGCTTATGGTCTTGGGCCGGCGACATCGGGCGAACGGTATTGCCGTCCACGAAAGCCAGAATGGACATTTCCTGCCCTTCCAGAAACTCCTCGATCACGACCTTGTCCCCAGCTGCGCCGAACGATTTGCTCACCATCGTCTCTTCAAGCGCCCGGTCCGCTTCTTCGCGGGTAAAGCACACGGTTACGCCTTTGCCTGCCGCAAGTCCGTCCGCTTTAATTACGATAGGCAAAGCTTGCTCTTTCAGATAGGCGGATGCCGACTCGTAATCGGTGAATGTCTCGTATTTGGCTGTCGGGATGTTGTACTTGCGCAGCAAATCTTTCATGAAAATCTTGCTGCCTTCAATCTCGGCCGCGTTCTTGCGAGGTCCGTAGACCGGTATGGATGCGGCCTCAAACTCATCAACGATACCGGCTGCAAGCGGATCGTCGGGCCCGACTACGACGAGATCGATTGCTTTCTCCCGGGCAAACTCCACGAGACGAGCAAACTCGAACTCTCCAATGTCCACGTTCTCCGCCAATTGGGCGATGCCCGCATTGCCGGGAGCGCAGTAGATATGTTCGATTCTCTCGCTCTTCTTGAGCGCCCAGACGATCGCATGCTCGCGACCGCCCCGTCCGATGACCAATACTTTCACGTTTGCATCCTCCTTCATTAGAACAGCGTTATTTCGATGAATAACGCTGCTGTGTAACCTGTATGAAACTGTGCTTGGGCAAAGCTGACGGCAGACTCCTGCTCTCCAGTAGGCGGACAGCGAGTTAGTTCAACTTTGGAAAACTAATGCGCTCCCAGCACACTTCCGACAGCCAGTTAGTTCAACTTTAGTGAACTAATGTGCTCCCAGCGCACTGCCGACAGCCAGTTAGTTCGACTTTGGTTAACTAATGCGCTCCCAGCACACTACTGACAACCAGTTAGCTCGACTTTGGATAACTAATGCGCTCCCAGCACACTGCTGACAACCAGTTAGCTCGACTTTGGATAACTAATGCGCTCCCAGCACACTACCGACAGCCAGTTAGTTCGACTTTGGATAACTAATGCGCTCCGAGCACACTACTGACAACCAGTTAGCTCGACTTTGGATAACTAATGCGCTCCCAGCGCACTGCCGACAGCAAATTAGTTCGACTTTGGATAACTACTGCGCTCCGAGCAACTTCCGACAGCCAGTTAGTTCGACTTTGGATAACTACTGCGCTCCCAGCACACTCCCGGCAACGAATTAGTTCAACTTTGGAAAACTAATGCTCTCCCAGCACACTTCCAACAGCCAGTTAGTTCGACTTTGGATAACTAATGCTCTCCGAGCATTTTACCGACAGCCAGTTAGTCAACTTTAGTGAACTACTGCGCTCCCAGCACACTGCCGACAGCAAATTAATTCGACTTTGGATAACTAATGCGCTCCGAGCACACTTCCGACAGCCAGTTAGTTCGACTTTGGATAACTAATGCTCTCCGAGCATTTTACCGACAGCGAGTTAGTTACACTTTGGCCAACTACCGCGCTCCGAGCACCAAGCGAACAGCGAGTTAGTTCGATCTAGTCGAACTAACTCGCTCTGCTCCGGCTCCAGGCCGCTTCCGAACCTGATTCTCAGGGTCTAGTGCTTGAAATGACGCACTCCCGTCACGACCATCGCGATATTGTTGGCGTTAGCCGCTGCGATGGATTCCGCGTCCTTGACGGAGCCGCCCGGCTGGATAATCGCCGTAATGCCTGCTTTGGCCGCCAGCTCGACGGTATCTCCCATCGGGAAGAACGCATCGGAAGCAAGGACGGAGCCGCGAGCCTTCTCGCCGGCTTGCTCGATGGCGATGCGCGCTGCGCCTACGCGGTTCATCTGTCCCGCTCCAACGCCGACCGTCATGCTGTCGCTAGCAAGCAGAATCGCGTTCGACTTCACATGCTTGACGACCTTCCAGGCGAACAACAGCTGCTTCATCTCTTCAGCGGTTGGAGCGCGTTCCGTCACGACGGTCAGATCGCTTTCGCTCAAGCTATGAACATCGCTCTGCTGTACGAGCATACCGCCCTCTACGCTGGTTACCAGCCACTCGGAGCTGCGTTCCGCTGCCGAAGGCAACGTGCCGATACGCATCAGGCGAATGTTCTTCTTGCGCTGAAGAATATCCAGCGCTTCCGGCGTGAATTCAGGCGCGATAATGATCTCCAGGAAAATCTCGCTCAGACGGTTTGCCGTCTCCGCTCCGATCGTCCGGTTCGCGGCCACGATGCCGCCGAAGATCGAAGTCGGATCGGCTTCGTACGCTTTGCGGTAGGCTTCGTCGATGTCCGCTCCGATGCCGACGCCGCAAGGGTTCATATGCTTCACCGCCACGACCGCAGGCTCGTCGAACTCCTTCACGATGGCCAGAGCCGCATTCGCGTCGCTGATATTGTTGTAGGACAGCTCCTTGCCGTGCAATTGCTCGGCGGAGGTAATGTTCCCGGTGGTGGCCAGCGGCTTGCGATAGAAAGCCGCCTTCTGGTGCGGGTTCTCGCCGTAACGAAGCTCCTGCACCTTCTCGTAGGTAACCGTCAGGCTCTCCGGCAGCGGATTATCCAGCTGCTTCGCGAAATAATCGGAGATGAGCGCATCGTAAGCCGAGGTGTGACGGAATACTTTGGCCGCCAGGCGCTTCCGCGTCTCCAGCGTCGTATCGCCGCCGCTGCGGACTTCTTCCAGCACCTGCGCGTAGTCTCCGGCGTCCACGACGACAGTGACGAACGCATGGTTTTTGGCTGCGGAACGCAGCATCGTCGGTCCGCCGATATCGATGTTCTCGATTGCGTCCTCGTAGGACACGTTCGGCTTGGACACCGTTTCCTTGAACGGATACAGGTTAACCACGACAAGATCGATATAGTCGAGATTCAGCTCCTGCATTTGCTTCGTATGTTCGGCCTCGTCGCGAATGGCCAGCAATCCGCTATGAACGGCCGGATGCAGCGTTTTGACCCGTCCGTCCAAAATTTCCGGAAATCCCGTTACCTCCGAAATTCCGATAACCGGAACATTTTCCTTCTCCAGCAATGTCTTCGTTCCGCCAGTCGAAATCACCTGCACGCCTTGCTGCGCAAGCTCGCGACACAATTCCACGATTCCGGTCTTGTCCGATACGCTTACCAGCGCTCTTCTGATTCCCACGAATGAATCCTCCGTTCAGTTGTTTATCGTCACCTTGCGTCCTTCAAGCGTTACGCGCCCTTCGGCGATCCAGCTCACCACTTGGGGAAGCAGCTCGTACTCCGCTTGTTGAATTCGCGCGCCCAAGCTTTCCAGCGTATCCTCGCTCGCGACCGGAACGGCCTTCTGGGCGATGATCGGCCCCGTATCGGTTCCCCCGTCCACGAAGTGAACGGTCGCCCCCGTCAGCTTCACGCCGTATTCGAGCGCTTGTCCGATCCCGTTGATCCCCGGAAAAGCAGGCAGCAGCGCTGGGTGAATATTGATCATTCGCCCGTAATAAGGCTCTACCAGCACTTGGGTAACCAATCTCATATAACCGGCCATGACAATCAGATCGATGCCGCGCGACTGAAGCTCCGCCACAATCTCGGCCTCGTAAGCCTCGCGTGAAGCATATTGCTTCGGCGAGAAAACATAGGTATCGATGCCGAAGCTGCGGGCTCTCTCCAGCACATAAGCGGAAGGCTTGTCGCAGACTACCAGCTCGATCCGCGCGGGAATCCGCCCTGCCTGCACGGCCTCGGCGACCGCTTGAAAGTTGCTCCCGTTGCCGGATGCGAACACCGCGATCTTAAGCGGAGATGCGGGCCGGGGAGCTTTCGCCTCTCCTGCATTAAGGACGGTCATGGCAGCTCAACGCCTTCGAAGGTCACGATCTTGCCGCCTTCGGTTACCGTCCCGATCCGGTAAGCCTGCTCGCCTTGCTCCTTGGCAATCGCCAACGCCTGATCCGCTTGCTCCGCCGGAACAACCAGCACCATGCCGATGCCCATATTGAATGTCGTATACATATCGCGATCCGTGATGCCGCCCGTTTGCTGCATCAGGCCGAAGATCGGAAGCACGGGCCAAGAGCCGCGCGTAATGTCCGCATTGACGCCCTCCGGGAGCACCCGAGGAATGTTCTCGATAAATCCGCCGCCGGTAATGTGCGCCATGCCTTTAATCTCTATGCTTTCAAGCAGCTTGAGAATTTGTTTGACATAGATGCGGGTCGGCTCGATCAACACGTCGCCCAGCGTGCGGCCTTCCAGCTCGGCCGGCTTGTCCGTCAGAGCGTAGCCCTTCTGCTCCAGCAGCAAGCGGCGCACGAGGGAGAAGCCGTTCGAGTGAATGCCGCTTGAAGCCAGTCCGATAAGCGCGTCTCCGGGCTTGATCGTCGATCCGTCGACCGCTTTCTTGCGGTCCACGATTCCGACCGTGAAGCCTGCAATATCGTATTCGCCTTCCGCGTACATGCCCGGCATTTCCGCCGTTTCTCCGCCGATCAGAGCGCAGCCGGCTTGCTGACAGCCATCCGCCACGCCTTTGACGATCGCTTCGATCTTCTCGGGGACGACTCTGTCGCACGCCAGGTAGTCAAGGAAGAACAGCGGCTCCGCGCCGGTCACGATCACATCGTTAACGCACATGGCGACGGCATCGATGCCGATCGTATCATGCTTGTCCATGGCGAACGCCAGCTTCAGCTTCGTGCCGACACCGTCCGTGCCGCTGACAAGTACCGGCTCCTCGTATTTGTCTTTATTCAGGCTGAACAGACCGCCGAATCCGCCGAGACCCGTCAGCACTTCCGGACGAAACGTCTTCTTGACGTGTTTCTTCATCCGTTCGACCGCTTCGTTGCCGGCCGCGATGTCGACTCCGGCTTGTTTATACGCTTCGGACAATGGTTTCAACTCCTTGTAATGGGTAAGCCCGCTTTCGGCGGGCTTGTTCGACGTCTGCGCCAGCAGCCGGCCGATCGCGTCTTCGCAATCAGTCGCAGCTGCACGAGGTCAGCTTGGCTTCCTCGAAACGGACTTTCGTCGGGTAATCGTTGTTAAAGCACGCCATGCACAATCCGCTGTTGTACTCGTTGCTGTGAATGCCTATGGCGTCTCTCAAGCCGCTGTCGCTCAAATAATAAAGCGAGTCCGCATTAATCGCCTTGCGGATTTCCTCCACCGATTTGCTGGAGGCGATCAGGTCGGCCGGATTCGGCGTATCGATGCCATAGTAGCAAGGGTTCATGAACGGCGGGGAAGTAATCCGCACGTGCACCTCCAACGCTCCGGCGTCGCGCAGCATGTTGACGATTCTCAGCGAGGTCGTGCCCCGAACGATGGAATCGTCGATCATGACGACGCGTTTGCCTTCCACGACTTTGCGGACGGCGGACAGCTTCATCTTGACGCCCTTCTCGCGCAGCTCTTGAGAAGGCTGGATGAACGTGCGTCCCGTATATTTATTTTTGATCAGGCCCAACTCATAAGGAATTCCGGTTTGCTCCGCATAGCCGATCGCCGCCGAAATGCTCGAATCCGGCACGCCGGTGACGATGTCCGCGTCCACGAACGATTCCTGAGCCAGAATCTGGCCCATCCGCTTCCGCGAGGAATGCAGGTTCACGCCGTAGATATCGCTGTCGGGACGCGCGAAATAAATATATTCCATCGAGCATACCGCCCGCCGCTCCATCGGAGCGAAGCGGTCCTCGCGCAGCCCGTTCTTGTCCAGCACGAGCAGCTCTCCCGGCTGTACGTCTCGCACGTACTCGGCGCCGATCGTTTCCAGCGCGCAAGATTCCGAAGCGAAGATATACGCCTCGCCCAGACGCCCGAGCACCAGCGGACGAAGTCCCTGCGGATCGCAAGCCGCGATCAGGCAATCCTTAGTCTGAATGAGGAATGCGTATCCCCCGATCAGGCGCGCGAACGCGTCCTTCACCGCTTCGACCAAATCCTTGGGCGAACGGGCGATCAGATGCGCAATCACCTCGGTGTCGCTCGTCGTCTGGAATATCGAGCCCGAATCCTCCAGCTCCTTGCGAATGCCCGGCTCGTTCACCAGATTCCCGTTCGTGCAGACGGCCAGATCGCCGCCGCGATACTTGAACACGAGCGGCTGCGCGTTCGCCAGGCGGCTTGCGCCGGCCGTCGAATAACGCACATGGCCGATCGCCTGGCTGCCCTGCAGCGATTCGAGACGATCCCGATCGAACACTTCTTTGACGAGTCCCATTCCCCTATGGTAATGGAACGTGCCATTATCGGACGTGCAGATGCCGCAGCTTTCCTCGCCGCGATGCTGCAACGCGTGAAGACCGTAATACGAAAGATTGGCTGCGTCCGGGTGTCCGTACACCCCGAATACGCCGCACTCCTCTTTCACCTTGTCGAAAATGGATTCCCTGCTGCCGTTGCCCTCGTTGTAATAATCCCCGGTCCAGAGCCGCGTCACTGCCGTCCCTCCGTTCGCAACGCTAGATGTCATGCCGTCTTACCGTTCATCCGGCTTGGGATCGCTTGCTTCCACTCGTCCCGAAGCTCTGCGATCGATGCATCAATCGCATCATATCCGCCAATGCTTACCTTCAAGCGGTCGCCCGCTACCGTACCCAGACGCTGCAGCGGAACTCCCGCAGCTTCAACGAATGCCGCCAGACGGTCCGCCGCCTCCGGCTTCGCCGTCAGCAGAATCCGCGATTGCGATTCGCTGAACAGCGCCAGGTCCGGACGCAGATTCGTCTCGAACGTCACATCCGCGCCCAGGCCGCGGCCGAAGCCCGCTTCCGCAAGCCCCGCCGCAAGGCCGCCTTCGGACAAGTCATGCGCCGAAGCGACGAGCCCTTCCTGAATCGCGCCGAGAACCGTTTGCTGGAGCTTTTTCTCGATCGCCAAATCCAGCTCCGGAGGACGTCCTTCCGTTATGCCGTGTACCGCGTATTGGAATTCGCTGCCGCCAATCTCCGCTTTCGTCTCGCCAAGCAGGAAGATCGCGTCGCCCTCCGCTTTGAATTCCTGTGTCGTAATGTGGTCCGTGTCGTGTACGAGCCCAACCATGCCGACGACTGGTGTCGGGTAAATCGCGCCTTTGGTATTCTCGTTGTATAAGGAGACGTTGCCGCCGATTACCGGCGTTTCCAGCACGCGGCAAGCCTCGGCCATGCCGTCGACCGACTTCTCCATCTGCCAGAACACTTCCGGCTTCTCCGGGCTTCCGAAGTTCAGGTTGTCCGTGATCGCCAGCGGCTCTGCGCCGGAGCAAACGATGTTGCGTCCCGCTTCCGCGACCGCGATGCGTCCTCCGACTTCGGGATCCAAGTAGACATAACGCCCGTTGCAGTCCGTGGTCATCGCTAGACCTTTGCGCGTTCCGCGAATCGTAACCACCGCCGCGTCCGATCCCGGACGAACAGCCGTCTCCGTGCGCACCATGTAGTCATATTGGTTGTATACCCATTCCTTGCTCGCAAGAGACGGGGAACCCAGCACCTTTTTCAAGGCTCCGTTCAGATCCAGCACTTGCTCGTAACGGTTCGTATCGATCGAACCATTCTTCAAATAATATTCAGGAACCGCAGACGGCTTGTTGTACACCGGGCAGTCGTCGACCAGCGCCTTGACCGGCATGTCGCCGACCAGCTCGCCTTTGTGGAACAGCTTCAGACGGCCATCGTCGGACACCTTGCCGACCTTCGCGCAGTGCAGTCCCCAACGGGCGAAAATTCCTTTCGCCTGCTCCTCGTGCTGAGGCTCGCAGACGAACAGCATCCGCTCCTGCGACTCCGACAGCATCATCTCGTAAGCCGTCATGCCTTCCTCGCGCTGCGGAACCTCGTCAAGGTACAACTCCATGCCGTTGCCCGCCTTGCTCGCCATCTCCGCGCTGGAGCAGGTCAATCCGGCCGCGCCCATATCCTGAATGCCGAGCACGATGCCGGAATCGATCAATTCCAGCGTAGCTTCCATAACAAGCTTCTCCATGAACGGATCGCCGACCTGTACCGCCGAACGCTTCGCTTCGGATTCCGCCGTCAAATCCTCGGATGCGAATGTCGCGCCGTGAATGCCGTCCCGTCCCGTCGCCGGGCCGACGTAAAATACCGGGTTGCCGATGCCCTTCGCGACGCCGCGCTGGATTTTGTCATGGTCGATCAAGCCTACGCACATCGCGTTAACGAGAGGGTTGCCTTCGTAAGCCTCATCGAAGTTCACTTCGCCCGCAACCGTAGGAATGCCGATGCAGTTGCCGTAGCCCGCGATTCCGCTGACGACGTGCTCGAACAAGTAGCGGACGCGCTCGCTTTCCAGACGGCCGAACCGCAAGGAATTCAGCAGAGCGACCGGACGGGCGCCCATCGAGAAAATATCGCGAATGATGCCGCCGACGCCTGTCGCCGCGCCCTGGTAAGGCTCAACGGCAGAGGGATGGTTATGGGATTCGATCTTGAACACGACCGCTTGGTTGTCGCCGATATCGACGATTCCCGCGCCTTCGCCGGGTCCCATCAGCACGCGAGGGCCTGTGATCGGGAACCGCTTCAGAAGCGGCTTGGAATTTTTGTACGCGCAGTGCTCGGACCACATTACGCTGAATACGCCGATCTCCGTGTAGTTCGGCTTGCGGCCCATGAATTCGCAGATCAGGTCGTACTCTTTGTCCGAAACGCCGAATTGCTTGTATATTTTCTGATCCGCGATTTGCTCGACGGTTGGTTCCTTAGCGGATACTTGCTGCGCCATTGCGTTCCCTCCAAGCGTTTAATACTGACGTAAACATCCGTGCGCCGTCGGCGGAGCCAAGAATATCCTTGACCGCGCGCTCCGGGTGAGGCATCATGCCGACGACGTTGCCCGCTTCATTGCATACGCCGGCGATATTGTCGACGGAGCCGTTCGGATTGTCGCCCGTATAGCGGAAGACGATCTGATCCTTAGCCTTAAGCGCAGCCAAAGTCTCTTCATCTACATAGTAGCTGCCTTCCCCGTGAGCGATCGGAATCGTAATGACCTCTCCCTGAGCGTAAGCGTTCGTGAAGCCCGTCTTGGCGTTCTCGACCGAAAGCTCGACCTGATGGCAGCGGAACTTCAACGAGTTGTTGCGAATAAGCGCGCCCGGCAGCAGTCCGGATTCCGTCAGAATCTGGAACCCGTTGCAGATGCCGAGAATGAACTTGCCGGCTTGCGCCGCTTTCTGAACCTCCGCCATAACGGGCGCGAATTGGGCGATTGCGCCGCAGCGAAGATAATCTCCGTAGGAGAACCCGCCCGGGACGAGAATCGCGTCGTATTCCGAAAGATCGGTAGCCGTATGAAAGACGTAATCGACTGGCTCGCCGACGGTATCTTCTACCGCTTTATAGCAGTCGATGTCGCAGTTGGAGCCGGGAAAAACGAGGACCGCGAATTTCATGAGCGCATCAGCCCTCCAATTCGAAGCGATAATCTTCGACGACCGTGTTCGCCAGAAGCTTCTCGCACATGACTTTGAGCTTTTCCTCCGCTTGCGCGCGATCGTTCGTATCCAGATCGATTTCCAGGTACTTCCCGATTCTTACCTTGTCGACCTCATTGAATCCGAGCGTATGCAGCGCGCCCTGTACCGCGTTTCCTTGCGGGTCGAGCACGTTCTGCTTGATCGTCACGTATACCTTTGCTTTCATGGGGAGTCCTCCTGAATATGGGGTGGTGGATGTTTGATTAGAGCGATAAGGCCTGCTGCTTATGAATGAGTCTCGTCTCGTGCGGCGCTCGTACAGGGAAAAAGGTCCTGAAGGCGCGATTCCGCAAAATTCAGCGCGATTCCGTCAGCTTGCGATAAATTTCGCGATAGCGCGACGTCGTCGCCTCGACAACCTCCGCCGGAAGCGGTGGCGGCGGGCTGTTCTTGTCCCAGTCGGAGCCCGCCAGATAGGCGCGCACCGGCTCCTTGTCCATGCTGTCGATCTCGGCGTCCAGCTTGTAGTTCTCCTTCGCCCAGAAGCGCGAGGAATCCGGAGTGAACAACTCGTCGATTAGAATTATGTCCCCGTCGATCAATCCGAACTCGAACTTGCAGTCCGCCAGCAGAATGCCGCGTTCGGCGCAATAATCGCGTCCGAACTCGTACAGCTTCAGGCTGCGATCGCGCAGCGCCTCCGCAAGCTCCTTGCCGACTCGGCGAGCCATCTCCTCGAACGGAATGTCCTCGTCGTGCCCGACGTCGTTTTTGCCCGCCGGGGTGAAGATCGGCTGCTCCAGCTTGTCGTTCTTGCGCAGCCCCTTCGGCAGGCCGATTCCGTTCACTTCGCCCGTCGATTGATACTGCCGCCAGCCGCCGCCCGTAATGTAGCCGCGCACGACGCATTCGATATCGATCCGCTTCGCCTTGCGGCTGACCATAATGCGTCCGGCCAGCTTCTCCGGCTCCGTCACGATGTCGCCCAGCCTCGCAACGTCGGTGTGTATGACGTGGTTCGGCTGAATGGCTGCCGTCTGCGCGAACCAATACGCGCTCAGCCCGTTCAGCACGCTTCCTTTGCCCGGAACCGGAGGATCAAGCACATAGTCGAATGCCGAGATTCGGTCGGTGACGACGATCAGCAGATGTTCGCCCAGATCGTACAATTCCCGCACCTTGCCCTTATGAATGAGAGGGGCGTTCACGAGTCCTTCGGCGGTAGCCAAAGCTTGGGTGGTGGTCATTTCCTGCCTCCTAGTATCGCTTCTGCAATAGATATCCGTTCATCGGCTCAGATTCCTCGTTAAGCCAGACCTGATTTCGCCGGACTTGGCGCTTTGCAAGCTTTCCTTACTTCAAGCCCAATCGGTCGAAAATGGTATCCACATGCTTCAAGTGCCAGGTCGGGTCGAAGCAATCGGAGATTTCCTCTGCGGACAGCACGTCCGTGATTTCCTTCGTCGAACGCACGATATCGCGGAAGTCGCGCTGCTCCTCCCAAGCCTGCATCGCGCGCGGCTGAACCGTATCGTAGGCCTGCTCGCGGCTGAACCCCTTGTCGATCAGCTTCGTCAGAACGCGGCCCGAGAACGGCACGTTGTACGTGCGGGACATGTTGCGCTTCATGTTCTCCGGGAACACCGTAAGGTTCTTCACGATATTGCCGAAGCGGTTCAGCATATAGTTCAGCAGCATCGTCGCATCCGGCAAGATGACTCTCTCCGCCGAGGAGTGCGAGATGTCGCGCTCATGCCACAGCGTCACATTCTCGTATGCGGTGAGCATATGGCCGCGAATGACGCGGGACAAGCCGCTCATATTCTCGCAGCCGATCGGATTGCGCTTGTGCGGCATCGCGGACGAGCCCTTCTGCCCTTTGCCGAACGGCTCCTCGACCTCGCGGAATTCGCTTTTCTGCAAGCCGCGAATTTCCGTCGCGAACTTGTCGATCGAAGTCGCGATCAGCGCCAGCGTGGCCATGTACTCGGCATGGCGGTCGCGCTGCAGCGTCTGCGTGGAGATAGGCGCCGCCTTGATGCCCAGCTTGCGGCAGACGAATTGCTCGACCGCCGGATCGATATTCGCATACGTGCCTACGGCTCCCGACATCTTGCCGAATTGCACGCCGTCTGCGGCCCGCTCGAAGCGCTCCAGGTTCCGTTTCATTTCTTCGTGCCACAGCGCCAGCTTCAGGCCGAACGTCGTCGGCTCGGCGTGTACGCCATGCGTACGGCCCATCATTGGCGTATCTTTATATTGAATCGCCTGATCCCGCAATATCGCGATGAAGTTTTCGATATCCTTCTTCAAGATCTCGTTCGCCTGCAGCAGCAGATAACCCATTGCCGTATCGACGACGTCCGTCGAGGTCAGGCCGTAATGAACCCATTTGCGCTCGTCGCCGAGGCTCTCGGATACCGCGCGGGTGAAGGCGATCACGTCATGGCGCGTCTCCAGCTCGATCTCGTTGATGCGATCGATGTCGAATTTCGCGTTCTTGCGAAGAGCGACCGTATCCTCATGAGGAATGTGGCCCAGCTCGGCCCAAGCTTCGCAGGCGCACAATTCCACTTCCAGCCATGCTTTGAATTTGTTCTCTTCGGTCCAGATCGCCCGCATCTCGGGGCGGCTATAACGCTCGATCATAATGAGTCAGACCCTCCATATATTCGATTGGGCTATCCATTCCAGAGCCGCTTCCACATTGGGAGCCAGCACGTTCAGATGTCCCATTTTTCGCTTATGCTTCGCTTCCGCCTTGCCGTATAGATGCACCTTGACCTCGACGCCCAGCTTCTCGGCTGCCGTATCCTTCTCGCCCATCCACGCCAGCAGAGACTCCATGTGCTCGCCGAGAATGTTCGCCATGACGACCGGCGTCAGCAGCGACGTATCGCCCAGAGGCAGGTCGCAGATCGCTCTCACATGCTGCTCGAATTGCGACGTGCGGCAAGCCTCCATCGTATAGTGCCCGGAGTTGTGCGGCCTCGGCGCCAGCTCGTTGACGTAGAGCTTGCCGTCCTTCGTCAGGAACAGCTCGACCGCGATCAGTCCGACCGCGCCCAGCGTCTCCGCGATGGAGATCGCCAGCTTCTCCGCCTCTAGCCGAACCTCGTCGTCGATCCGCGCCGGAACGATGGAGAGATGCAGGATGTTATTAACATGGACATTCTCCGCAGGCGGGAACGTCTTGACCTCGCCCGAAGGGCTGCGCGCCGCAATGACGGATATTTCCTTGTCGAAGGCGATGAACTTCTCCAGCACGAGCTGCGTGCCCGTGCGGCTCGCTTCATCCCAGGCCGAAGCCAGCTCTCCCTCCGCGCGAAGCACCCATTGTCCCTTGCCGTCGTAACCGCCCGTGGCCGTCTTCAGCACGGCGGGCAAGCCAAGCTGGTCCGCCGCTGCCTTCAAGCCCTCCAGGCTTTCGATCTCCGCATAAGGCGCGACTCTGGCGCCCGCAGCTTCAATCGCCCGTTTCTCCCGCAGCCGATGCTGGGTCGTGTACAGCAAGGCGCTGCCCTGGGGAACGTAAGACTCCCGCTCCAGCATTTCCGCCACGCCGGCGTCGACGTTCTCGAATTCATACGTAATCACGTCCGAGCGGGAGGCCAGCTCCTTCGCCGCCGCCTGGTCGTCGTAAGCCGCAACGATCTGCTCGGCGGTCTGTCCGCAAGGGCTGTCCGGCGTCGGGTCCAACGCGATGAACCGATAGCCGAGACGATTGCCCGCATGCGCCAGCATTCGGCCTAGCTGCCCTCCGCCCAGCACCCCGACGGTCGCCCCGGGCAGAATCCTCCGCGAGCCCTGGCGCTCCGTCTTCGCGTCCGGAACCTCGCAGCCCATATCTCCGCATGCGGCTCCTTCTTCACCGAACAAATTCACCAGCTTGTTCACGCGATCCTCTCCGTTCATAACGGCAGCTCTCCGTTGTCCAATACCTCTTGAGTGATCCGTTCCCGGCGCGCGGCCACGCGAGCCTGCACCTGCGGATCGAACGCGCCGATCAACTGCGCGGCCAGAAGCCCGGCATTCGTCGCGCCCGCGGCTCCGATCGCGACGGTCGCCACCGGAATGCCTCCGGGCATCTGTACGATCGAGAGCAACGAATCAAGCCCGTTCAACGCTTTCGATTGAACGGGCACTCCGATAACGGGCAGCACGGTTTTGGCGGCGACCATGCCCGGAAGATGCGCGGCTCCGCCGGCTCCGGCAATAATCGCCTTTAATCCCCGCGCCGCCGCGGTTTCCGCATATTCAAACATCAGGTCCGGCGTACGATGCGCGGAAACGACTTTTTTCTCGTACGGAATGCCGAGCTCCTCCAGCACTTCGCACGCCTTTTTCATCGTATCCCAATCCGACGTGCTCCCCATGATGACGCCGACAAGTGACGACATAATTCCACCCTTCCCCGTTTGCCTTCTAATGTGTGGTTGAGCCGTTAAAAATGAAAAAGGATCGATGGGAATACCCTCAGTATTCCCCAATCGAACCTTAACTTCTCTACTCATTCAGCGCGGTCAGGCACGGCGACAAGACAAAGCCCGAACCAGGGACGGTCCGCGCTTCACTATTAGCGTCGTTAACGATTGCCGCGTAGTCCGGAAATTAGGGTTTCCGGGTAGAGACGTTCGGGCCGATTCCCGACATATACGCGCATGGCGCATGCCCTCGAACGGGCAAGTCCTTCTGCTTGTATGACGCTTCCTAGTGTACCCCAGACGAGGAAAACTGTCAAACAAAGACGAACGCTTTCCTTCTCAATAATTCTTAATGTTCGGATTTGAACATAAACCGATAGACATGCTCGCCGAATCAAGGGTGACAAGAAATTTTTACCGAAGATGAACCGGAATTCCAGCCTTGCATAGGCTAAAAGAACCCTGACTAAACAAAGGAGCAAATTCATGCCCTTCCCCTCAAGCAGCCAGTTCGTGCCGGTTACGCTGGGCGGCGCGCCATTGGTCGATCCGCCCAAGGATGTGTCTCCGAGCGAGACGGACATCGTCGGCACTGCCGCCTTTCCCGCCGCCTATTACGCTTACGATGGCACCAACGTTTATTTTCGGCTGCGCCTCAATAGCGATCCCAGATCCCGAAGCGTCTTCAAAAACTTCGCATGGGGCGTATTGTTCGACACCGACGGCGATGCTTCGACCTACGAATGGGAGCTTGTCGTCAACGGCTTGGACAACACCGTGGACCTCATCCGCAATACGTCCAAAATTCCGGACTCTCTGAAGGATCAAGCCGAAGGCACGGACGGCAAAGGCACTCCGAATCTCAGTCTGACGATCTGCAATTTCGACATCGCCAGAGCCGGGGAGACCGGGGACGGCTCGGCCATCGGGAGCAGCCCGAACTACTTCCTCGATTGGTTCATCCCCGCCGCGACGCTGTTCCAGCTTCTGGGCATTCAAGCCTCGTCGGCTCTTCGACTGCTTTTCTTTACGGCAACCAACAACAATAACTTCAATAAAGATTTCACCGGCGCGGGGCAGACGCTAAGCACCGCTTTCTCCGACCCGTTGACGATAGACGGGGGGGACTGCCGGGCCAAGCTGTCCGTCACCCAGAGCCTGGGAGACGCCGCGCCTGTCGTGATCGCGGGTGTCCAGACGACGCTCCGGGGCACCTTCAACGTCGCCAATGCCGGACGAAGCGGCGCATCCACCCTTTTCGTCAACGCTCCTTTTTCCTTCGATAAGCTCATTTCGTTCACAATCACGCAAACCACGACGGGCAACGCGGCTTTTAACCTGCTTACCCAAACGTTGACCTGGAACATCGGCAATCTGGATGCCGGCGCAGCAGCTTCGCTTCAATTCCAAGCGGTTGTCTTGTACACCTCCGTCGGGACGAGGACCGTTGATACGAAGACGACGACGGGCGTCGATCTGTTTACGGGGGCGGCGCTGAAAGTCGCCGGAGTCGCGACGAGCGTGAACGTCTCCGCGTTCGGCGGCATCGCCGGAACGACGCTGGACCAAATCACCGGCCTGCCCCTCTCCGGCGCGGCGATCCAATCGGTCAACTCGACGACCGGGGCGACAAGCTCCGCGACCACGAGCGCTTCGGGCGTATATTCGCTCGCGGATTTGCCCGCCGGCAGCTATAACGTCTCGTTCTCTTTCCCGAACTACCAGAACGCCTCCGTTCAAACGGCGGTCGCAAGCGGAGCCGTGGCAACGGCGAACGTACTCCTATCCCCCAATCCCGCCGTCGTTCAGGGGACTCTGAACTCCGCCGCGGACGGTACTCCGATCTCGGGGGCGACCGTTCACTTGACCAATTCCCTCGGCGTCCTATCCGCTCAAGCGACGACCGATCCTTCCGGCCTTTACTCGCTGCCAGGGGTGTTTCCTTCCACCTACCGCATCTCGTTCGACGCCTCCGGCTTCCAATCCGTGGGCCAATCGGTTACGCTGGGCGCCGGTCAAACGCGTACGCTGGACGCTTCCTTGCAGCCGAACCCGGGCATCGTCACCGGCACCGTCGTTTCCACGGCCGGCGGCCCCGTTCCGGGAACGCTGCTCGAAGTGCTCGACAACCGCAACAACGTCATCGCGACGACGACCGCCGACGCCAACGGGAATTACACCGTTTCCAGCCTCGCCCCCTCATTGAATTATCGCCTTAGAATTTCGATGGCCGGATTCGTCACCCAGATTATCGGCTTTAAGATCGCCGCCGGCCAGACGACGATCGTCAACATCTCCCTCTCGCCTCTAGCCGGTATATTGACAGGAGTTGTGACCGACGCGGTCAGCGAGGCTTCCTTGCCGGGGGCGAGCGTGCGCATCCTCAGCACGGAAGGCATCGTGCAGCAGACCGCTGCAGCCGGAGCGGACGGCTCCTATACGATTTCAACGCTCAGCCCGGGCTACTATTCGGTCGTGTTCGCGGCCTCAGGTTACGCTTCCGCGACGATCGGCGCTTCCGTCGCCGCGGGCGCCGCCACTGTCTTGAATGCCGGGCTGCAGCAACTGGCCGGAGCCCTCTCCGGCGTTGTGACCCGGACGGATGGCAGCCCCGTAGGAGACGCGGCGATTCGGGCGCTTCAGAACAACGTAATCGTAGCTCGCGTGAACACGGGGGAAGACGGCTCGTACATGCTCGGCAATCTGGCCCCGGGAAGCTATACATTGTCCGCTCGCGCCGACGGATTCGGCGGGCAGGCGCTCGGCGTTGTCGTCTTTCCCGCCCAGACGACGGAAGCCGACTTCACGCTCATTCCCAATCCAGGCTCCCTCGGCGGCAGAGTCACCGCCTCGTCCGGCAATCCGATTGCCGGGGCCGCGATCGCCCTCCAACTCAATCTCGACGGCGGCTCGGTCGCGCTCGTTCGCGTCATCACCGACAACGACGGCACTTACAACCTGCCGAACGTGACGCCGCTTCCTTTCGTCGTCACCGTCTCCGCGACCGGTTTCCAGAACAATTATGCCAGCGTCGTCATCCGTTCAGGCCAGGCTTCGACGCTCGATTTCGTCCTGAACCCGAGCCCGGGCTCCTTGTCGGGAACGATTTCCGGCACGGACGGCAGCCCGATTGCCGGAGCCTCCGTGCAGATTCGCACCGACGTGAACGGAATCGCGGTAGCCAGCGTGTTCGCGGATGAGAACGGCAGCTTCATCGTCGGCAACCTGTCCCCCGAGACTTACAGCGTCGTGGCCTCGGCCGACGGCTTCCAAACCTCGTCCGCTGCGGCCGACGTGCTGCCGAGCGGGAACACCTCGGTGAGCCTCCTGCTTCGGCCGAATCCGGGAACGGTGCTCGGGCTTGTTCTCGACGCCGTTACGAGCGTCCCGATCTTCAGAGCGATCGTCACCGTGACCGACAGGAACAACCTCGTGGCCGGCTCCGCCCTCGTCGATGCCCAAGGCAACTATCAGATCGACGGACTCCCGCCGGGCAACTATTCCATCGTCGTCACGGCGCTTAATTACCAGAGCGGAACGTTCGGGGCGGTCGTTCATCCGGACGCTTCGTCCCCGTACAATTTGGCCCTGCAGCCGAATCCCGGGACGATTCTGGGCAAGGTCGCGCCGGCGGTCGGGGGCGCTCTCGTTCAATTATTCAACCTGAACAACGTGCAAATCTCCACGTCCGTCACGCAGAACGACGGCTCGTTCCAGTTCATCGGCGCGGAGGAGGGCTCCTATTACGCGGTGGCCAGCGCAACGGGATACTCTTCGCGAACGATTGGAATCGACGTGTCGCCCGGTGAAACAGTAAGCACGATCATCGAGCTGACCCCGAATCCGGGCAGCGTCGCCGGAACCGTTCGCGATACGGCCGGCAATCCGATATCCGGCGCGTTCGTCAAGGCGCTGAACGGCAGCGAGACGCTTAGAGGAGTCGTTCAGGCCGATGCCGACGGGCAGTACGTCATCAGCAACCTCCCGATCGGATCGATTCAGCTTCTCGCGTCCGCGACAGACTTCGGCAACTCCGTGCAAGGCGTGCTGCTGAACCCGGGCGAACGAGTAAACGGGCTCGATTTCGCCCTGTCTCCGAACCCCGGCTCGATCTCGGGCCAGGTGACGGACGCGATAACCGGCCTTCCGATCGGGAACGCGAACGTGGACATCCGTACGGGGGACGCGTCCGGTCTGGTCGTCGCCTCCGTCACCGGCAGCCCGTTCGGCAACTTCGTCGTCGACGGGCTGCAGCCCGGGACATACACGGTGTCCGCGAACGCCGACGAATATGCCGCGAGCAGCACCGGAGCCATCGTTCGCAGCGGTCAAAGCGTTCTCGGCTCCGTGGCCTTGACTCCGTCCTTCGGGCGGATCGACGGCGCCGTTTCCGGCGCGTCCGGCAATCCGGTGTCCTTCAGTCAAACCGAGATTCGGATCTTGTCCCGGGACGGCCTTCTCGTCGATACTCCATTCGTTCGCTTGGACGGCACTTTCAGCCTCGGGAAT
Organism: Cohnella boryungensis; assembly: GCF_042651945.1. Taxonomy (NCBI): domain Bacteria; kingdom Bacillati; phylum Bacillota; class Bacilli; order Caryophanales; family Paenibacillaceae; genus Cohnella; species Cohnella boryungensis. The sequence goes on from NZ_JBHSED010000007.1 coordinate 34,091, forward strand.
GTATCGCCGGGTACGTATAGCGTGTCGGTCTCCGCTCCCGGATTCGTCACTTCCACCTTGACCGTCAACGTCTCCCCGGGCTTGTCTTCGTCGGCCGACGCGGTTCTTCAACCGGAAGCGGCCATCGTGACGGGCAACGTGCGCAATGCGCTGAACGGGCAGGGAATTACCGGCGTGCAGATCAACGTCAGCAGCGTCGCCGGTCTGCCTGTCGAAACGGCATTCACCGACGAGAAGGGCGGCTTTACGCTGACTGGAGTGCCTATCGGCAACTTCACGATATCGGCATCCGCGTCCCGATTCGGCACGGACACGGCGGCCATCGTAACGAAGCCCGGACGCATCTCGACGGTCGAACTGTCTCTGACCCCCGATCCGGGGGAAGCCTTCGGATTCGTCAGCGATCAGTCATCGGGAGCGAATCTCGCCGGAGCGGCCGTGCGCATCTTCGACGCGACTACGAATATGCTGATCGCGACCGTTCTGAGCGGCAACGGCGGGGAGTATTCCTTCCCCGGTCTCGCTCCCGGCTCGTATACCGTCACCTGCTCGGCGGACGGGTACGCCGACGAGCTCGGCGGCTTCGCCATCTTCTCCGGGGAAGCTACCCGCTACAGCTTCGCTCTCGACCCTCTGCCGGGACGCCTGAACGGAAAGGTGAAGCGTTCGGATACGAACGGGCCGCTTCAGAACTGTCAGGTCGTCGTCCGCCAGTACAACAATTTCGGTCCTCAGCTCGCCGCCGTGCAGACGGATTCGAAAGGCAACTTCGATCTGGGAGAGATCGCTTCCTCCAATTATGCCCTGACCGCTTCCTTAAGCGGATTTTCGACCCGCCAGGATTCGACGGTCGTCCCCCCCGGCGTGACGGTGAGCATCGATTTTCTCCTGCCTCCCTCTCCCGGATCGATCGCCGGGAGCGTCTCCAACGGTAACGGACAGACGCCGCTTCCGGATACTCCCGTGACGGTCGTCGACGGCAACGGGGTCGTCGTAGGCGGCGGAGTGACCGATTCGCAAGGACAGTACCAGGTTCCGAGCTTGCCGTCGGGCGAACAGAATGTCGTCGCCGCCAATCCCCAGTCCCCTCCGGACATCGTCTTCCTGCCGAGCCCTCCGCCCCCCGGCCAGCCGGTCAACCTGATCCAGCGGGGCGCGCAAAGGACGATCGCCGGTACGGTAACGGACAGCGTCAACCTCGTTCCGGTCCCCGGAGCGATCGTCAGCGTGCTCGATCCTTCGACGAACACGATCATTACGACGGGCGTGACCGACGCGGAGGGACGCTTCGAGGCGGAAGGCTTGGGCGCAGGCCCCTACACGTTAACAGCCTCCTCTCCGGGCTACGGCTCAGCGGCGCTCCTGTCCGGAACGGGAGAGCTTCGCTTGAGCCCGGCTTTCGGAACCTTGACCGGAACGATCCGGGACGCGGCCGGGCAGCCCCTCGCCCAGGCGCTCGCGGAAATTATCGAAGCTAACGGAGCGATGCTCGTCCGACAGATTATCAGCAACGCGGCCGGACGGTACACGCTGACGAACCTGGCTGCGGGCGTCGTAACGGCAAGGTTCTCGTTCCCGGGCAAAACAACCGCGCTGCGGTCTCCCGTCATCTTAGACCAGCAGGTTACCGTTCTCGACGTCGTGCTGCTTGACGAAGAGGAAGAATAACATGGAAAACCCCGCCCCACCTCCGTCAATTCGGAAGTGAAGCGGGGTTGATTTATGCCATGAGCCGAGTTCGGCTCATAAACGCGATTATTCTCCGCCGACAAACACGTAGCGTGCGATGACGATAAAGAATAGTACCCACATGAGCCAGTGAATTTTGTGCTTTTTGTCCCCGGCCAAATTCGCCACGAACGCCAGCAGCACGTAGAAGACGATACCGAACGAAATCCCGTTGGCAATGTTGTAGGTGAACGGCATGATCGTAATCGTCAGGAACGCCGGAATACCGATGACGAGATCCGTAAAGTCGATTTCTTTAACCGATTGCACCATCAGCACGCCGACGATAATCAGAGCCGCGCTCGTAGCCGGTCCAGGGATCAGCAGCGCCAGCGGCAGAAGGAACAGCGCGAGCAGGAAGCATGCGCCCGTCGTAATCGCGGTCAGACCGGAGCGTCCGCCTTCGGCGATACCCGCGGAGCTTTCCACGTAAGCCGTTACCGTGCTTGTGCCGAGCATCGCGCCGCCGCTGACTGCGAGAGAGTCCACGAACATCGCTTTGCCGACTTTTTTGTTGCCTTCTTCTTTATTTTTGAAAAATCCGGCTCTGTTGGCCGTACCGACCAAAGTACCGAACGTATCAAACAATTCTACGAACGTAAACGTAGCGATCGCCGTCAGCAAGCCCGTCGTGAACAGATCGGCGAAATCCATATGCCAGAAGTTCAACTCGCCGAAGTTCGGCGTCCAGCTTGCTTCCTTCAACGTATTGAAGTGTACGAGATCGACTCCCGGAATAGCGCCAATCAGCGTGATGACCAGCATGCCGATCAGGATTGCGCCTTTCACGCGCAGGACCATCAGCAGAGCGATAATGCCCAGACCAACGATTGTCAGCCACACCGTTGGATCCTTCAGATGACCCATCGTCAGCAGCGTGCCGCCGTCTTCGAACGCAAGGATCGACATGAGGCCGCTGTTTTTCATGCCTACGATCGCGATAAACAAACCAATACCGACCGTAATCGCATGCTTCAGCGCATCCGGAATGGCCACGACAAGAATCTGCCGAATCTGCGTCACCGTAAGAATGAAGAAAATAATCCCCGAAATAAATACGGCCGCCAGCCCCATCTCAGGGGAGATCGGATTCCCGGTCGCCTGGGAGGTCACAATCGTTGTCGCGAAGAATGCGTTAAGTCCCATACCTGGAGCGAGCGCGACGGGGAAATTGACGAACAGACCCATCGCAATCGTGAAAATACCGGCCGCCAGAGCGGTCGCAAGAAAGACGGATTCAAAGCTCAAACCCGCTCCCGACAAAATACCTGGGTTAACGACGAGAATGTAAGCCATCGTCATGAAGGTCGTAATCCCTGCCATGATCTCCGTGCGTACGTTCGTCCCCAGTTCCTTCAGCTTAAAGAAACTTTCCATGTCTCGATAAACTCTCCCTTCAGATTTGAATGAATCGGAATGCCAGGTGAACATCAAAAAACCTAGAAGAAGACTCTTCTAGGTTCCGCACAACCGGGATAAACATTCCATCGGAACAGTCTTTCGCCCCTTGGCATGTTCTCCCTTTCCGTAGACAGATCATTTGCGGTGACCTCGTAGAGACTCCCGAGCCTATTCCCGGGATTATACGAAAAGTTGATTCAGTTGTTTGTCCAAACCATATTCTAGGTCTTAGGACCTTGGGTGTCAACGGTTTTTTACGAATGATTCCCAACCAATCCTCTTATTATTGTTCGGGATTAACAGACTTCCCCTACTCTACACGAAGCAATTTACCAATGTAAACGAAAACAAAGCATACTAAGGATAAGCACGTGAATGCGGATTTCCCGCACATAAATGCTTATCATTCAAAGAATGCCCCCTTTTATTTGCAAATGTCGCAATTAAAAAGAGAGCATTCTTATCCTTCAATATACGATTACTCAGTTAAACTTCACGGTCCTTGTCTTCGAATCCCACTCTGCTTTAATACCGAGCATTCCTGCAAGCTGCCCGACCGGCAAGAAGGTCACGCCTTTTTTGATCGCAGGTACCGCATCCTTCAGCAGCACCTCTTCCCCGTCCACCAGAATCTCAGACTTTCCGATATACATGACGATGGTCTTCTCTTCTTTGATCAGCGTAATTTTCTGTTCACTGGCCTTCCAATCCACTTCGAACTCGAATACGTCCGCAATGGCCCGCAGCGGAACCATTACTCGTCCGTTCTCGATATAGGGCCATCCATCGACCGTTGGAGCGACGTGCAGATATAACCCGTTCACAACGACCAGAACACGGTTCTTCTTCGCTTCCGCACACGTAGGATACTCCTGTTCGACCTTCTTGCCATCTGCCGTTGTTATGCTCAGCTTCCCTTTGGAAGAGCTATCGTTGGAAGAACTATCATCACTTGAAGGTCTCTCCCTGACAGGCTTGTCTTTAGAAGTCCCCCCCATGCTGCCAGTACATGATGGCATCGGCACGGGTTCCAACCAGGAGAAATCCCCGCTCGCATACGCCGTATTTGTGAATACCAGTATACAAAGCAAACCGAGGGCACTATATTTCAATTTTGATTTAAACAATTATATCAGCTCCATTTTTCATATACTCTGTTAGCTCTTCATTGGGAAACTCTGCTTGATCTCCGTGGCTTTGCTATCGGAGAATGCCTGGAAGAAAGTCAGTTGAAGGCTGCTGGGTCTCCTCTTCACCGCTCTTATAAGTAAAAATTTCGACTTTTGCCTTATTTTCATTTTCTCCGCTTGCCACGATCCTGAAAGAGCGGTTCGCGCTGCTTTCCCCCGGTACAAAGATAGATCGGGTACCGCTTTGTGCTACGGGATTCCAGTAAGCTACACGGCCTGTTGCCTCATCTATGAGGGCCAGACTAATGGTTGGCGAACTGTCCGTCGTTTCTCTGACATCCATAGCCAAGGTTTCTCCGCTTTTAATAACAAAGGCTTTTCCAATCTGAACCCCTTCAGATCCGTCCGGCACTCGGCCAAGTACAGATTTAGGAAGCTTCGCGTTGCCATTGAAAACATCCGTAATTTTAGCATTCTTGTCATAGGCGGTTAGCTGCTTGTGGCCGGTGGTATCGCCGTTTTGCATTTTTGTTAGCAGGAATGTAAATTGTTCGGGAGGCAAAATTTCATCGATCACATAGACTCCGCGCTGGATAAGCTCGTCAATAAACGCAGCATGATCATAAGTAAACCTCTTGTTTTCGTACTTCAATTCAAACTCAATTTGGTTCTTAATCATTTTCTTAATGACGCTGTCGTCCTGATAGGCTGCCGCCTTTTCACCGAAAGCGACCGTTACCGTCCGATCCTGAATCGACAATGTGGTTTGGGTCAGAGCGGCTACGGCTGAGTCGGTTTTGTCCTTCCACTGAATCCCCACCTTATAGTAAGGAGCTGTGCGATTAAAGTAATCCAGCTTCAACCCTTTCTCATCGATATACAGATTTGCATGAGAAACCCCCATTGTGGTATTCCCCAGAGCGGATTGTACATTTTCTTCTAACGTAACGTTTGTCCTGTAATAGGTCTTGATACCTCCGCTGTACTCTGTAATCGGCTGGGGAGCCTTCGCAAAAACCACGGAGGATGAGAAAAGGGCTACGGCTGCGATCATCACGGGCGTCAAGATGCCGACAAGCGCCTGGCCTCTGCCTGTACTACGGCTCATAATCAGCTTGAATCTTCGGTATAACTGCTTTTTAGGCTGAGCCAGGCCGCTGTTGAAGGCTGGCGACGCCTGGGAAGCAAAGTGCAAAATCATTTCGCTGTAGCGCTTTTTGTCCGTGGACTTCATCGATTTGGACAGAGTCTCGTCCACCGAGTATTCGCAGGCTTCGCTAATATTGGCCAGAGCCAGATAAGAAATCGGATTAAACCAGTGCACGCAGTTCACGAGCACGGCAAACAACTTGAGCCACGCGTCCTTTTGCTTGTGATGTATCAATTCATGCTCTAACGCCAACTGGTAATTCTCCATGCTCATGTCCGTCAGGGGAAATACAATTTGAGGCCTAAAGAAGCCGATCAGCATAGGCGAATGCACATTTTGACTGGCCAGCACATTCAAGCCTCCCGCATGATCGATCCGCATACCTTGAAGCGCCTTGCGCTTGAATCGAAAGTAACTGAAAATGTAAAAGCTCAGCAGGACGACAAAACCGCCGACCCAGCCCCCGAGTATCCAGTTTTCTGCAGATCCAACTGGAGAAGACACAACTCCTGCCGTCGGGAGCCTATCTGCGGAAGAAACAGACGGCTCCAGCACTCTCGTCTCTGCGGCAGCAGCCGGACTTCCGGCAAAGGAAGCTGCACCGGATTCCTGAATCAAGGACTGGGGATAAAGGGCCGGCACGTTGATATGGAGCGGCACCAAGAACAGCAGCAGGACCGACAGACTGACATAATAGTAACAGCGTCCGCCGCATTTTGCGGCAAGCTTTGTTTTAAGAAGAATGAGACACAGGCTTGCGATGCTTCCGGCCAGAGAGGTCATAAGCAGCCACTTAATCATTGAAATCAGTCTCCCGGTTAATGAACTCTCGGAGCTCGTCGATATCCTTTTTAGTCAGATTCTCGTCTTGGAACAAGGCACTGATCAGGCTTTTGGCAGAGCCATTATGAATCGAACGCACGAAGCTCTGCGTTTGCATTATTTGGTATTCAGCTTCGCTTATGGCCGCCCAATACTCATGAGCGTGCGAGCGCCCGAGCTTGATGGAATTCAGAGCGCCTTTGTCAATCAGTCTTCCGGCCAGAGTGAGCAGCGTTGTAATTTTTTTGTCAGGGAGTTTCTCCGCGATTTCCTTGGTGGTCATCCTTGTTCCGCTTTCCCATACGACTTGCATAATCTCCATTTCCGCCTTGGTAATTTGCATAGATTCCATTTCCCTCCTTTATTTTCTACAACATGTTTTTTATTTTACAAGTTGTAGAATAGAAAATCAATAGATAACAATTTTCTTTTTACTACAAAAATGTAAAAAGGCCTCGACGCCCAGCATACCGGACATCGAAACCTTGAGAAAACGGGAGAATAGCAGGCGCTCGCCCCGCCCTTCTCCGTAATGAACTTGTACCGCAAATGATACGAAACGGTTATATCCTGCCAGCGGTTAAAATAAGGTCTCTGATGTCCGCAAACCTGAGGGGTCCAGAACATTCAATAATCCAAAGTGACTCAGCTACTTATGGCGATCCAGTAGCTTAAGGTGACTCAACTTCATCGGTGCTCGGGAGTAGCCTGGTGCTTGGAGTAGCCTGGTGCTTGGAGTAGCCTGGTGCTTGGAGTAGCCTGGTGCTCGGGAGTAGCCTGGTGCTTGGAGTAGCTTGGTGCTTGGAGTAGCTTGGTGCTTGGAGTAGCTTGGTGCTTGGAGTAGCTTGGTGCTTGGAGTAGCTTGGTGCTTGGAGTAGCTTGGTGCATAGGTATCGGTTGATTTGGCATCTTGTGCTAGTGGGGGACGGTTCCTCATTTACGTCGATGGTGTGGCGGATCATTTACGTCGATGGTGTGGCGGATCATTTGCGTCGATGGTGTGGCGGACACAGGAGCCTTTATTCGTGATATTTCCCCAGTATTTAAGCTCATCGCGGACATGAGCGCCGTTATTCACCCTATATTTCGTGAATTTGAGGGATTCTAGACCATTTAACGGCTCTCAGGTCCACCTCATCCTAAAAATCGGTCTGATTTTTAAAATAAGGTCTCTGATGTCCGCAAACTTAGGTGGGCCAGGCGATTTAGAGAGTATATCAATAATCCAAAGTGACTCAGTTACCTATGACGCTCCATTAACTTAAGGTGACTCACAGCAACTTAGCACGAGCCATAGCAACTTACAGCAGTTCCCTCAAGTAAAAAAAGCTTCGCCGTCCTTTGGCGGCGCAGCACGTTTCATTCCGAGAAATATAGAAAAAGGAAAAACTCCGAAAACCCTTAAATGCAACGGGATTTCGGAGTTTCTTTTCATTATTCCCACTCAATCGTGGCAGGAGGCTTGGACGTAATATCGTAGACGATCCGGTTGACGTTCTGCACCTCGTTGACGATGCGGTTCGAGATTTTCTCCAGCACGTCAAACGGGATTCTCGCCCAATCTGCGGTCATTCCGTCGATCGAAGTCACGGCGCGGATGCCTACGGTGTGCGAATAGGTACGGCCGTCTCCCATGACTCCTACGCTCTTCATGTTAGGCAATGCCGTGAAATACTGCCAAATCTCGCGATCCAGTCCCGCTTTGGCGATCTCGTCGCGCAGAATCGCGTCGGACTCGCGCACGATCTCCAGCTTCTCCTCGGTCACTTCGCCGAGCACGCGGATGGCTAGTCCCGGTCCCGGGAACGGCTGACGCATGACGATCGCATCGGGAAGGCCGCATTCCGCGCCAACCTTGCGAACCTCGTCCTTGAACAGCGTCTTCAGCGGCTCGATCAGCTTGAACTTCATATCCTCCGGCAGACCGCCGACGTTGTGGTGGGACTTGATCGTCTGCGCCGTCGCCGTGCCGCTTTCCACGATATCGGTATAGAGCGTTCCCTGCGCGAGGAAAGTGAAATCGTCGAACTTCGCCGACTCCTCCTCAAATACGCGGATGAACTCGGTGCCGATAATTTTTCTTTTTTGCTCGGGGTCCTCAACGCCCTTGAGATTGCCAAGGAACCGCTCGCTGGCGTCGATCTTCACGACGTTCATGTCGAACTTGCCTACGAACGTGTCCATCACGCTCTCCGCCTCGCCTTTGCGCAGCAAGCCGTGGTCGATGAACATGCACGTCAGTTGGTCTCCGATCGCCTTGTGGATCAGAATGGCGACTACCGAGGAATCCACGCCGCCGGACAGGGCGCACAGCACCTTCTTGTCGCCGACTTCCTTGCGGATATCCTGCACCATGTCGTCGATGAACGAGCCCATTGTCCAGTCGCCCTTGCAGCCGCATATCGTGAACAGGAAGTTGCGGATCATTTCGTTGCCGTGCACCGAATGGCGAACCTCGGGATGGAACTGTACGGCGAAGAAGCGGCGATCCGGGTCGCTCATGGCGGCCACCGGCGCATGCTCCGTGCTAGCGTCGACGCGGAAGCCCGCAGGAAGCTCGGTGACGTGATCGCCGTGGCTCATCCACACCGTCTGACGGCTTTCCAGCCCATGCACGAGCGGGGAGCCCTGTACGAAATCGATGTCCGATTTGCCGTATTCCCGCTTGTGGGCCGGCTCGACCTTGCCGCCTTGCTGATGCGTCATCAACTGCATGCCGTAGCAGATGCCGAAGATCGGAACGCCCAGCTCGTAGATCGCCGGGTCCACCTTGGGAGCGCCCTCCGCGTACACGCTTGCCGGCCCCCCGGAGAAGACGATTCCCTTCGGCGCGAGCTCGCGGAGCTTGTCCGCCGAAGTGTTATAAGGAAGAAGTTCGCTGTACACGCCCAAGTCGCGAATACGGCGCGCGATCAATTGGTTGTATTGTCCGCCAAAATCCAAAACCACGATCATTTCATGCTGGTTAATAGTCACTTGTTCAACCGAGCCTCCCTCAATCAATTGAAGCTATTATAGCTTTGCGCCTTCGACAGCGTCAAGGCGACGGCCACGATTGTGGGAAGCGGCTCCCGGGGCTGTGCCCGCCGCAGCGTCAGGCGTCCGCCAATCTCAGCTTTTTGTCCGTCGGAAGGAACGCGGCCAGCAGCCCGATAAGCGGCAGGAAGGCGCTGAGCTTGATGACGAAGGAGATGCTTGTCGCGTCGGCCAGCATGCCCAGCACGACCGAACCGACTCCGCCCAAGCCGAAGGCGAGCCCGAAGAACAGGCCGGACACCGTCCCTACCTTGCCGGGAAGCAGCTCCTGCGCGTACACGATGATCACGGAGAACCCCGATAGCAGGATGAACCCGATGCATACGCATAGCACGACCGACCAGAACAGGCTCGCATAAGGGAGCAGCAGCGCAAACGGAGCCGTTCCCAGAATGGAGAACCAGATCATGTTCCTTCTTCCGAAACGGTCGGCAAGCGGCCCTCCGAGGAACGTCCCGACTGCTCCTGCGATCAGCAGCGCGAAGATGTACACCTGCGCCTTATCCGTAGTGACGCCGTGATGGTCGATCAGGTAGAAGGAGAAGAAGCCCGTCATGCTGGCTACGTATACGAATTTGGAAAACAACAGCAGAATGAGAATCGTCATCGCATACCCGACCGTTCTTGCGGGCAAGGGCTCCCGGTGGACGCTGCCCTTCCTGGAGGCGCTCTTCCGGTTGACGTGCGCTTTGTACCATTTGGCGACGTACAGCTGAACGATGAAGGCCGCTCCGGCAGCTATAGTGAACCATATAATTCCGAACTGGCCGTAGGGAACGAAGATCAGAGCCGTGAATACGGGAGCCAGCGCTTGTCCGATGTTGCCCCCGGTCTGGAAGATCGACTGCGCCAGTCCCTTGCGCGAGCCCCCGGCCATGAACGCCACTCTGGACGCTTCCGGGTGAAGCACCGCCGAGCCGAACCCGATCAGCACGACCGACAGGATCACCTCCGCATAAGTTCCGGCGTAAGCCAGCACGACCATGCCCAGCAGCGAGAACAGCACCCCGACAGGCAGCAAATAAGGCATCGGCTTCGAATCCGTGTACCACCCGATCAGCGGCTGAAGCAGGGACGCCGTTACGTTAAGCGTAAACGCGATCCAGCCGATCTGCGCGAAGCTGAGGTCCAGCGAGGTTTGCATGATCGGAAAAATGGCCGGGATGACGGATTGGATCGAATCGTTAAGCAGGTGAACGATGCTGATGAACATTAAGATGGAATATACCGTATTCACGGGAAGCGCGGCGGCCGCTCCCGCGATGGCCTTGCCGGGCTCTGTGTCTTTTATCATTATGCTACACCTCTGACCTTTCGTCTTATCATCTGATGTTTAAATTGAAAACAAACCTATCCTCGCGTATGGGCTGCATCGGCCCGTCCTGCGTGCCTCTCTTATTCATCCCATCATCTGATGTTTAAGCGCAAAGCAAGGCAACCCATCTACCGACTATTATAGACATCCCGTTCTCTCTTCGAGAGAATGAATCGCGGAGGTCAAGCGCCGCGCCTATTCTCCCATGTCATTGCGCTCGCGAAGCTCGCTTACCGTATGAATCAGGTTTTGAAGGGTCCAATGTCCCGCGGCCTCGACATCCTTGGCTTTAATGGCCTCGTAAAGCTTCTCGTGGAAGATCGTGTTCGGATCGTGCCCTTTCTTCTCCATCTCCAGCTTGCTCAACGCATCGCGAAGCACGGACGAGAAGGTCCGGTACAGGTCCATCGCGACGTGATTTTTGCTGGCGGTCGCCACGGCCAGGTGAAATTCGACGTCGGTATTCAAATAGCCGTTCCGGTCTCCCTTCTTCAAGGCTTCGGAGCGTTGGTCCAGATGATGACGCATCCGCCGGAGATCCTCTTCGTCCCGGCGCTCGGCAGCCAATCTCGCGATTTCGAGCTCCAGCATCCTCCTGACCTCGTACACCTCGAATATCCCCGCCCGCCTTAACCGATGCTCCAGCGGCTCCTGGATGACGGTGGAGGCCGCCGCTAGATAAGTGCCGTATCCCTGCTTCTTCTCCAGCAGCCCCGCATGCACAAGCACCCGCACCGCTTCGCGAATCGTGGAGCGGCCTACGCCGAATTGCGCCATAAGCTCGGGCTCCGTCGGAATCTTGTCGCCCTGCCTGAGCTCTCCCCCGGAAATTTTCTTCTGAAGCTGGACGACGACTTCATCCACGAGCTTCGTACGATTCAAGGCTTGGAAAGACACCTTCGGTCTATTCATCGGATCATCTCCTGTTATAGCATTATAGTATGCCTTTGCGGGAGCCGCAACCGTTAATCGACACAGGTAAGGAAACGTCGGTCCGCAGGAAAGAGCTTGTCCGCAAGCAACGTCTTCCTGCCTACTTACAACATGGGCGACACCGAGCTCGAATTTACGTTCGTTACGGACGCCATTCGAGAGGCGCGATTCCGGTTCTCTTGCTGAAGGGCGCCGCGTCTTTCTAAGCATAGTCCTCGCCAAAGCCTGATCGAGCGAAAAGGCAAGAGCTGCCCCAGAGTTACTTTTGGGACAGCTCCGGTTCACTCCCTGGCAGCGTCTGAAGCACGTTCTCCACGTGTCCTTTGACCCTGATGTTGCGCCATTCCCGAGCGAGGTTGCCCTCCTCGTCGATCAGAAAGGTAGAACGGACGATTCCCATATACGTTTTCCCGTAAAGCTGCTTTTCCTGCCATACGCCATACAGCTCGCATACGCGGTGTTCCGGATCGGACAGCAACAGGAAGGGCAAATCGTACTTTTCGATAAACTTGTAATGCCGCTTGAGCTCATCCGTGCTGATCCCTAGTATAAGAGCATTGCGCTCTCCGAACGTTGCATGGGCATCTCTGAAATCGCAAGATTCCTGGGTGCAGGCCGTCGTCATGTCCTTTGGGTAAAAATAAATGACGACCTTGCGGCCTCTGTACTCGCTCAACCGGACCGTATTCCCGTTCGTGGCAGGAAGCTCGAAGTCCGGGGCGGGTTGTCCGATTTTCAATGGGGTCATGGAATAATTCTCCTTCTTAGGCGATTCTTCTAATGGTAACATGAGGGTCGGCAAAACTCTATGACGAGGTTGCCCGTCGGCCCCTCCCCCTTTGGCAGCAGGCTCATTCTAATGGATGCGAAGCAAGCCGCGATTTCCCGATCCGGGAAGTCGCGGCTTTTTTCGTTTGCTTTCTCGGGCGGAGACAGTCCGGCGAATCTTACTCGCAGGAGAACGACGTGCCTTCCGCATACGCCGGCACTCTCGCTTCTCTCGCATCCAGGATGCGACGTATGCCCGCCTCGTCCGCTTTCATCCGATAGTAGTCCAGCAGCATTCCGCCCAGCTTCTCCATCAGCCGATCGGAGACCGCATCCAGCGCAACGCTCCACTCGTAGCCTCTGCCGCCGAATAGCGGCTGGCGATAATTCGTATAGAGTCGGACTGCTCGCTCCACGGACGGATCGTCCAATCGAGGCTCGCCTGCCAGCCCCTGCAGCTCCTCCCAATCGGATGTCCCGGCGGGAGCCACAAGCCGATAAGTGGCGTTGCCGCGCTCAATCGCAGCGGGGATCGGAAGCTGCTGCAGCACCTGCTTGACCCTGTAAACGGTCGTGTGAAGGGTATGCGCCCCTCTATCCTCGGACAAGTCGGGCCAGAGCAGCTCGATAAGCGACCACTTGCCGAGCTGCCGGCCTTTGTTGACCCATAGATACGCAAACAGCTCCTCCGCTTTTTTCGTCGGCCATTTCACGACTCCGCCCTGACGATCCTCCACTTCGAACGTGCCGAACACGCGAACGGGAATACGGGAGACAGGCTTCGGAGGGATCGGGAACTTGCCCAAGCGATGCAGCACGCGTTCGATATCGGCGCTCATCACCGGCTTGAGCAAGTAATCGATCGCCTCGACGCGGAACGCCTCCAACGCGTACTGCTCATAGGCGGTCAGAAACACGAGGCGCGTGTCCGGCTTTAGCCGCAGCAGCTTTTCGGCCAACTGCAGACCCGTCATCCTCGGCATTTCGACATCGAGAAAGGCGACATCCGGCTGCAGCCGAACGAACGCTTCCAATGCGTCCTCCGGCTTGTCGAAGCAGCCGCGAACTTCAAATTCCGGGAATTCGCCGAGCTTCCTCTTCATGTACGCCAATATTTTTTTCTCGTCTTCCACAACGATAACTCCGTATCGCATCGTCCCCGCCTCCAGATCGTTGATGCCGCTCACCGCTCACGTCAGGATAGCCCTATTCCAGCGGCAGCTTGAGGATGCATGTCGTTCCCGAACCGACCTTGGAGCGCAGCTCGAAGGACGCTCCGCGAATGGCGTCGATGCGCCTGCGCACGTTCGTCAATCCGACGCCTCGGTCGGCTTGGCCGGCGAGCAGCAGATCCACCTGTTCCGGCTTCATGCCGACTCCGTCGTCCTCCACGACGATTTGCAGATGCTCCGGCAGACGCTTCAGGCGCAGCGTGACGGTGCCGGCTCCCAGCTTGTTGAATATCCCGTGACAGACGGCATTCTCGACGAGCGGCTGAATCAGCAGCGTTTTCACATGCTGGCTCTCTAGCGGCAGCCCGGGATCGAGATCGACGGCGAATAGGAGCCGCTCCTCGAAGCGGAGCTTCTCGATCTCGATATAAGCGTTCACCATGTCCAGCTCCTGACGCAGAGATACCGTATGAGCAACCGACTCCTGCTGAAACATGCGGCGCAGATGTCTGCTGAGCAAGGCCAATAGCTCCGCCGCCCGTTCCGGCTCTTCGTAGCACAGGGCGATAATGTTGTTCAAGGCGTTATATAGAAAATGAGGCTTGATCTGAGCCGCCAGAAAAGCGCGTTCGTGTCCGAGCGCCGCTTCCATCGTGGCTGATAGCTGAAGCAGCAGCTGCACGCGCTTGCGGATTTCTCCCGGGCCGAACGGCTTGGCGACATAGTCGGTCGCTCCGGCCTGATAGGCGAGCTGCATCTGCGAATCCAGCGCGTGCGCCGTAGCGATAATGATCGGCACAGACAACGCCGGATTCCGTTGACGAACCCGTCTCGTCAGTTCAATGCCGGACATGCCGGGCATAATCAGATCGGCGATCAACAGGTCAACATGCCGCCGCTCTAGGATTTCCAGAGCGGCCTCTCCGTTGAATGCCGTCAGCAAACGGTAATCTTGCTGAAGAATCAGCTTCAGCACCTCGATATTGGCCGGATCGTCGTCGACCAGCAATAACGTCTTGCGGTCGATCCCGTCGTTCTCCCCGCGCTCCGTTTCGTCCGGCGATTCGGACTCGCGGCTTGCAGCGACCAATCGGCCGGCATCGTAGCTGTTCGCTTCATGTATGACGGGCGGGAGCTCGCCGACGGATGACGGCGATTCGGAGGCGTTCAGCTTTAAGACGATATCGGTTCCTTCTCCAGGTCTGGAGGCGGCCACGTACAGATCCCCGCCCATCTTGCGCGCCAGCTCCCGGCTGATGAACAGGCCAAGCCCCATACCCTCGGAGAGCGGCTGGCCCGGCGCCTCGGAGCGGTAGGTGTCCTGGAATACCAGCTCCCACTCGGTCTCGGCAATCCCTATGCCTTGATCGGAGATTGTCAGCTTGCTCTCGTCGGCATCGATGCCGACGGAGGCCGACACAAGGCCTTCGCTGGAATATTTGACTGCATTGGAGGCGAGATTGTACACGATCTGCTGCAGCCGCTGCTCGTCTGCGCGGACGAAAGTGCCTACGGGTACGCGATTGACGAGCGAGATCGGCTTGCCGCCGAGCTGGAACGCGACGATCTGGAACACATGCTCGACGACGGCGGACAGATCTACCGCAGTCATATGCATATGGAGCGATGCGTCCTTCAACCTGCTGGCATCGATGAGATCATTGACAATATACGACAGCCTCTCCGTCGTATCCGCGATCAATCCAAGCTGCCGCTGCTGCTCGGAGGCGAAGCTCCCCTCATGGCGCGACAAATGCTCTGCCAAATTGCGTATGCCGTGCAGCGGAGTTTTTAGTTCGTGGGACGTGCGCTGCAAAAAGTCGTTCTTCAGCTCGTTGGCACGCCATAGCTGATCGGACAGCTCCTCGGACCGCTTCATCATATTGGTCGAGCACAGCGCCAGGAATAAATTAATGGTGAAGATGAACGAGAAGTAGGAAACGGACGATATCAGCTTTCCGGACACCACTTGATCTAGATGCATGTAGTAGGAAACGAGGCTGCTTGAGACGAACAACACCGTAAACAGCATCAGCCAGCGCTCGCCTCGCCGCCCGCCGTCTTTGGGCGCCCGCCGCAGAAGAGCGAGCCAGCGAACGATCGACAGCACGCACAGGGCAGCCAGATACACCGACATGATCATTTTGCCCTGCACGTACCACTCATAGGGAAGCAGTATGATCGATGCGGTATAGAGCAGCAGCGGCATTGCCGCCGCGCGGTAAACCCGATTGGACAAAAAAGTCGGCTCCACGGTGCGAAAGAACGCGAATAGAAGCAGCAGAGAGGCGCACAGGGAGAAATCCTGAAGCTTGTAGTGCAGCTCGAAGGGCAGTCCGTCCAGCAGTACCATCATGACCTTCTCGTCCGCAGTGGCCGCCGACAACGAAACCGCGAGAAAAAACAATCCCGCATACATATACATGCGTTCTCGGGTACGCATGAGGTATATAAACAGAGCGTAAAGCCCGAAAGAGGCGGTCATGTAAAAGCCGGAGAGCCCGATGCCGAAGCTCGTCGCGGCATAGCGTGAAATATCCTGCGGATCGCCGATCAGGATCGATTGAGCAATGCCGCCCTGGTAATACTTGAAATTGGAAGCCTGAATGACGATGTGCAGCCTGTCTCCAGCCGGAGCCATGTAGACGGTATAAGGGGTATTCAAGGGCCGGTAGCCCTCTTTCGACTCGGAGGGGTTTCCGTTTTCGTGCAGAAGCTCTCCATTAATATACAAGCGGTGAGCCATGCGAATATTCGTCACTTTGACGCCGATCACCGAAGGAGCGTTAGGCGGAAGCAGCACCAGCGCCTCGTAGGTGCCATTACCGAAAGCATTCTGGCCGATTGCGTCATTCCGCCAGTCGTGAGGAACCTTCATCTCGACGCTTCCTTCGACCGGCAATTGCAAAGGATCGGCCAGCTCGTTCGGGTAGAACGACCATGACCCGTCCAGATACATCAACCCGTCCTCGGAGAAGCTCCATCCGGTCGCATCCAGCAATCCGTTCTGAACGGGCGGAGAACGGCGCGGCGCTTCCCCGCTAAGCAGCATCGAAAGCTGAAGCAGCAGAAAAAATATGATAATGCCGGACAGCAGCCCTATTTTCACCCGTGCGCCCACGTCGTTCCCCTGCCCGTCCCCCGTTTGATGAAAGTATCGTAACATACCCTCCGCCCTCCTCCAAGCCTTCCCATGCTTCTCGCCGAAATTCGGCGTTCCCTCTCTAAGGCAAAGCAGGGCCTCCCCGGCTGCCGTCGGCAGCCGTTCAGGAGCCCTGCTTCTCTGGTTGCTTTAGATCAATCCCGAACGTTCCAGCAGTCGGCTCATGAGCGTCGCCGTTTCCGCCCGCGTCATGTACGCTTTCGGCGCCAGCGTCGTCTCCGTTCTGCCCGTCAGGATGCCTGCGCTCACGCTCGCGGCGATGCTTGCCTTCGCCCATTCTGCGGCATCCGCTTCATCCTTGAATCGGCTCAGCACGGCCGTCGGCGACTGCTCGCCCTTCAGGCCCGTCAAGCTGATCGCCCTGGCAACAATCGTCATCGCTTGCTCCCGCGTAATCCGCTCCTCCGGACGGAACGTTCCGTCGGCATAGCCGTCGATCAATCCGTACGCCTGCGCGGTGTGTACCGCTGCCCCGAACCAGTCCGCGCTCCTTACGTCAGTGAAGCTCGCGGAACCGGTCTCCAGCCGCAGGCCAAGCGCCCTGACGAGGATCGCCGTGAATTCCGCCCGGCTGACGTCGCGATCCGGCGCGAACCGATCCTCGGCCGTTCCGTCCACGACAAACCGCGATGCCATATCCTCGATCGTCTTCCGCGCCCAATGCCCGCCGATATCGGCGAACGTCTTCTCGTGCCGCACGAGCGCGTACGTGCTGTTGGTCAAGCTGTTGATCGTGGCGTAGTACCGTCCGTCGCGCACGACGATCCTCGTCGGCACATGCCGGATGCTGCCGTCCGCTTCCAGCACGATTCCGGTCGTAATGGCCCCTGTGCCTTCGGGAACGGTCAGCGACCGCGCAACATAGCCGTTGAATCGGACGATCTCCGTCGTCCGATCGCCGGATTGGACCCATACGGCGAATTCAAGCGGCGCCTCGGCCACCTTGAACCGTCCCTCCGCCGCTGCGCGCTCCAGCAATGCGTTCGTCTGCGGCGATGCCTCGGAAATGACCACCTGTACCTTGACTTCTTCCAGCTTCGCTCCGCGGCTCAACTGAGCGATGACCTCCTGCGCAGGCAGCGTATAGACGCCCCGGTCGGTGCGCAGCTCGATAACCGCCTGCTTGTCCGCCATACTCTTCACGAGACGACCGTTCCATTCGGCGACGATCTCGTCCGCCTTCGCCGGAGCGGCCACCACGATCAGCGCGCCTGCTCCCTCGCCGGCCAGACGCTCTTCGATCTTCTTCTCGTCCACGACGATCGTCGTGATCTTCCGGCCGTCCTTCTCCACGGTCGCGGCTTTGCCCGCTTGCTCTGCTTTGCCGTTCACCGTGACCACCACATCCGCCTCATTCGTCGGGCTTGTCGTGCCGGCCGATGGGCCTCCTCCTCCGCCCGAATTGTTCGACGAAGGCGCAGCCGGCTTGGCGCTCACCTCGTTGGAGGCGGCGCTGTCTCCGCCTGGGTTGGTCGCTTTTACGGTAAAGTAATATGTCGTTCCATTCGTCAGTCCCGTCAGCTCATATACCGAACCCGTCACGCTAGCCGTCGCGCTTCCGTACGTACCGGAGGTTTCGCTATGGAACACCTGGTAGTCTACCGCTCCCGGCACAGGCGTCCAGCTTAGCTGTACCTTCCCGTCTCCCGGCGTTGCCGACTGCAGGACCGGCGCCCCCGGCGCAGCCACCTGCGGCACGGCGCTCAATTCGTTCGAAACGGCGCTGTCTCCTCCCGGATTGATCGCTTTCACGGTAAAGTAATACGTTGTGCCGTTCGTCAGCCCGGCCAGCTCGTATGACGAACCCGCCACGCTAGCCGTCGCGCTTCCATACACACCGGAGGTATCGCTATGGAACACCTGATAGCCTGCAGCTCCCGGCACAGGCGTCCAGCTCAGCTGTACCTTCCCGTCTCCCGGCGTTGCCGACTGCAGGACCGGAGCTCCCGGCGCGGCCACCTGCGGAACGGCGCTCAATTCGTTCGAAGCGGCGCTGTCTCCACCCGGATTGATCGCTTTCACGGTAAAGTAATACGTCGTGCCGTTCGTCAGTCCGGTCAGCTCGTAGACCGAGCCCGTCACAGTAGCCGATGCGCTTCCATACGTACCGGAGGTTTCGCTATGGAACACTTGATAGTCTGCCGCTCCCGGCACAGGCGCCCAGCTTAGCTGAACCTTGCCGTCACTCGGCGTTGCCGACTGCAAGACCGGCGCTCCCGGCGCCGGCACCTGCGGCATCGCATCCATTTCGTTGGAATGAGGGCTTTCTCCCTCTTCGTTAGCCGCAGTGACGACGAAGTAATAACGCGTTCCGTTCGTTAGCTGGGAAGCCGTGTAAGAGGGCTCGGTTACGGTCGCGTAATCGCTGCCGTACGATCCCGAAGATGTGCTCCGGTATACCCTGTATTCTTCCGTTTCGGGAACGGCGGACCACGTCAGCGCAACCGACGCGTCTCCTGCCGCAGCCGACTGCAGCTGCGGTGCCGCAGGTACGCTCATGCCGCTGCCGAAAACCCGCAAGCGGGGAAGTCTGCTGCCTTCATTGATCTGCCACACCTGTGCAAAGTCCCATCCGGCATAAGTAGCCGCTTGCTTCAGCTCTTCGGTGGTTTTCCCTTCACCCTTGCCGGTGTCGGACAATCCGCTTTTATCTTTATCGTAGTAAGAATTCGTAGTATGACTCGTGTACTCCGCTATTGCGACCAGTCCGCCTTGCGTTAGTCCTTGCCCGATGATGATTTCGCCCGCGGCATAGGAACGATCGATGCTGCCCAGCGAATAGCTGACCAAGCCTCCCAAGTTATTCACTCCGGAGACCTTCACTGCGGCATAGCTATCTGCAATGCTTCTGCCGTTCGTGCTTACCAATCCGCCAATACCGGAGAATCCGCTGGCTTCGCCTGTCGCATACACGCCGGTAACGATAGCGCCGCTGAAGCCCGCCAATACGCCGACCATCTCCTTTCCTTTGACTTTTGCGTTCTTGATCCCCAAATTCTTCAGCAAAGCCGGATAGCTCGTATTGGCGAACAACCCGATATAATCTTCATTTTCCCGATCGATAATCAGGTTGGAAATGACATGTCCGTCTCCGTCCAAGGTTCCGCTGAACGCAATGGACGGAGTGCCGATCGGAGCCCAACGCTTTCCGGCGTTGTAGCCTGCGCCGCTCTCGGACAGAAAGCCGGTCAGATCGATATCCGCAATCAGCTTGTAATGCGCGGTCAGATCATGGCGGATCGCGTTCAAGTCCTCCGCATTTGCGACCAGATAAGGATCGTTCTCGGACCCGTCTCCGCCAGAGAAGGGATGAGGAACGGCGCTTAACTCGTTCGATACAGCGCTTTCTCCTTGTCCATTTACAGCGGTGACGACAAAGAAATAACGCGTTCCGTCCGTCAGCGAGGAAGCCGTATAAGAAGGTACGCTTACGGTTTCGTAATCGCTGCCGTATGATCCCGAAGCCGTGCTCCGGTACACCCGGTATTCGTCGGCCTCGGGAACGGCAGACCACTTCAACGTAACCGAAGCTCCTCCTGCTGCAGCCGACTGCAGCTGCGGCGCCGCAGGCGCGCTAGGTGCGCCCCCGAAAATCCGCAAGCGAGGATAATCGTTGCCTTCATCAATCCACCATGCATTAGTAAAATCCAAATTGGCATACGTAGCCTGCTGCTTCATTTCGGCATCCGTTCGTCCTTCTCCCTTGCCGGTGTCGGACATCCCGCTTGTATCCTTATTGTAGTAGGAATTCGTAATGACACTGGTTCCTGTTACATATCCGACTAGGCCTCCCTTGGACGAGCCGGTCGAGATCACCTGACCTGCGGCGAAAGAGCTTGTTATGCTGCCTGTCGATCCTCCTACCAGCCCTCCCATGAGGTTTCCGCCTAGGAAATTTCCGGAGACTTTCACTATGGCGAAGCTGTTGACTATACTTCCTGCATGATGCCCTACCAAACCGCCAGTCGTAGACAATCCGACAATCTCTCCGGTCGCATATACGCTGGAGATGGTTCCTTCGTTAAACCCCGTCAGAACCCCGTTAATCTCCCAGCCTTGGATATTGGCATTCACAATTCCGAGATTCCTTAGGACGGCGGAACTGGACGTGCGCGCGAACAATCCGAGATTATTATCGTTTGCCCTTGTGATG
The DNA here is from genome assembly GCF_042651945.1 of Cohnella boryungensis. Classification (NCBI taxonomy): domain Bacteria; kingdom Bacillati; phylum Bacillota; class Bacilli; order Caryophanales; family Paenibacillaceae; genus Cohnella; species Cohnella boryungensis. Next base: position 54,862 of record NZ_JBHSED010000007.1, read on the forward strand.
ACAAGTTCGGAAATGACATGTCCGTCTCCATCCAAGGTACCGAGAAATGGTTCGCTTTGCGACCCGATCGGAGTCCAACCCTGGCCGTTGTTATATCCGCCGCCTCCCGATGCCAGAAAGTTCGACAGATTAATATCCGCGATCAGCTTGTAATGCGCAGACAGATTATTGCGAATCGCGTTCAAGTCTTCCGCCGTTGCGACCTGATAAGGATTGTTCTGCGATCCGTCCCCGCCCGGGAAGAGATGCGGAGCGGCCTGAACATACGATTGGAAGCCCGGCAAGCCGCTGATCAGCAGCATCGCCAACACCCATGCCGTTATTTTTCTCATCACTGTGACTCTCTCCTTCTGTCATGATCAACAGAAGAAGCTTAGCATCCCGTTCTAACAAAAAACACACAGAGGGCTGCGCCGGACAGCCGCAAACAAACGAGAAGAGCCTTCCCCCTTCGAACTTGCGTCCGAATGAAGAAGGCTCAATATCCGCGCTTCTCGGCTAACCGGGATCGCTTGCTCAGCTTCCCGCGCCGCGATAGCGCTTGACTCCGTAGTTCCAGAACCAGAGACCCAGAGTCAGCATGACGATCCCGACGACCGGGGTCAGCCATGGTATCCACCACTGATCGGCGCGGCCGAGGAAGTACGAGGCCGGATACACTCCGACGAACGCGAACGGCAGCACCCACGTCAGCAGAAATTTGATCGTTTTATTGTAGATTTCGACCGGATACCTGCCGTAATTCTGAATATTGTAGATTAGAGGGCCGATCCCCGTCGGCGCATCCGAATAGAACGAAATCGCCGACATCGCCGTATACAGGCCCAGATAGATGAAGCAAGAGCCGAGCAGCATCAGCAGCAGCACCAAAGGATCGTGCCAGTGAAACGGCAAGCCCAGCGTTACCCACGACGTGATCATGATGACGAGGCCGACCAGCGAGCCGAAGAGAGCGGGAGGGTCCATGTTCTCCAGCATGATCTGGCTGAGCGAATGGGCCGGACGGGTCAGTATCCGGTCCATCTCCCCCTTGACGATATACCGTTCACCGAAATTCCAGGCATTGAAGAACGTGCCGAACAGGCCGAAAGCCATCATAAAGTAGCCATAGACGAATACGACCTCCGCCTCGCTCCAGTCGCCAAGAGAAGGCGTGTGCATGAATACGATGAAAATAAACACAAGGTTAAGCCCGTTAAACATCAGATCCGACAGCACTTCGATCCAGAAGTCCGCCCGATAGCTCAGCTTTGTTTTCAAATAGTTGGCGAAATAATCCCGATACAGGCCCAGCATAAAAGTAAACCGGCTCATCTTATCAACCTCCCTGCACGAACAGACGCCGCCGCGCCGCTCGCCAGATGAACAGAATCGGAACGAGCAGCACAATCGTCCAGATGACTTGCACGAGCAGCGCGTTCCAGATGTCCGCGCCATGGATACGCCCGGTGAAGACGGAGCCCGGCAAGTACGTAATGGCCTGGAAGGGCAGCCAGTTCATGACCGAGATCGCCCATCCGGGGAAGAACGCGATCGGAACGACAACGCCGGACAACAAGTCCACCATAATTCTTTTCATCGTCATGACGCCCTGATTGTTCTCGAAGAAGAAGGCGCCCAGTCCGGTCAGAATGTTCAACTGCGAATTGATCAGGAAGCTGAACCAGATCATGATGAAAAAGACGAGCCATTGCATCGGGTCGGTCGGCAGCTCAAGCGGGAAGATCAGAGAGACGATAATCATCCCCGGAATCATGAACAAGAGCAGGCGGAACAGCCCTTCGCCAAACCCCTGCATCATCTTCACAAGCAAATACGAATACGGCCGAATAATCTGGATCGCCACGCTTCCGTCGACGATCTCGTTGGATATTTCTCGATCCAGATTGTTGAAGTAGAACGCCCTGGCCATCCACGAAACGGCCACGTAAGTGGACATTTGAATAACGGTAAACCCCTGCAGCGTCTCCGCCTCGCCGAAGATCGCCTTCCATAGGAAGTAATACGCCCCGATATTAATCGCATAGATGACGATTCCGCTGTAATAATTGACCCGATAAGCCAGCATCATCAGAAAACGAATGCGAACGAAATCCAAATACGCGCTCATCATGGCCGTGCGGCTCCCGCCTTGACCGGCTCCTTCTCGCCTGCCGCATCGTCCGTCAGCGACGACAGGTCCCGCGGCGCTTCCGCGCTGCCCGACTGGTAAATCTCCCTTACGATCTCGTCGGTATTCGTCTCGAAAATCTTAATATCGCTGATCTCCCGCTTTCCGACAACCCGCGACAGCACCTCGGATACGTTCATCTCGCGGGGAATCCAAACCTTGGCCGTCAAGTCGTTGTCCAGCGACCATCGAACCTCAAGCCCCTCGGTCAGCGCGGACAGCGGCTCCAGCGCTACCGGCTCCGTGAATTGGAACTGCACCTCGCGGCCTTTGCCCCAACGAGATTTGAGCTCCTCCAGGCCCCCGTCGTAAATGATCCGGCCGTCGTCCAGCATGATGACGCGCGAGCACAACGCCTCGATATCTTGGAGGTCGTGCGTCGTTAACAAGATCGTCGTCCCTTGCTCCCGGTTTAGCCGTTTTAAGAATTCGCGGATTTCCGTCTTGACCACGATGTCCAGGCCGATCGTCGGCTCGTCGAGGAACAGGATCGACGGATTGTGAAGCAGCGCGGCTACCAGCTCGCAGCGCATTCTCTGGCCCAAGCTCAGCTTGCGCACCGGCCGATTGAGCAGCTCCTGCAATTGCAAAGTTTCGACCAGCTCGTCCAGCCTTCTGCGAAAATCGGCCTCCTCGACCCGGTAAACCTTGCGCAGGAGCCGGAACGACTCGATCACGCCGATGTCCCACCAAAGCTGGCTCCGCTGTCCGAACACGACGCCAATGCCCTGCACGAACTTCTCCCTTTCCTTATAGGGAATAAAACCATTCACGACCAGCTTGCCCGAGGTCGGCACCAGAATGCCCGTCAGCATCTTGATCGTGGTCGATTTGCCGGCGCCGTTCTCCCCGATGTATCCGCAGATTTCGCCTTGCGGAATTTGAAAGCTGATATCTTTGACCGCCATGACTTCCGTATGTTCCCTTTTGAACAAATCCTTCAGGGCGCCCTTGAGTCCTTCGCGATTTTTCTGAACCTTGAACTGCTTGCGCAGTTGATGAACGTCTATAGCGAGCATCTGAACCTCCTGTGATCAAGTCGGATTCATGGACGTCTTCCTTCGGCTCATCCGCCCAACTTGCGTATTCCATTGCCGAAACTTTATAATTTTAACATACTGCTAACCGAGAGGACATATTGGAATGCGCAAAAAGTGGAAGATTACGTTGCTGATCCTGTTAAGCTTGGCTGTTATTTTTTTATGCCTGGTAGGCTGGTGGATTTGGTCGAATTATAACGAGCTGTCCCACGCCAAGAAACCCAAAGAAGAATCCAGATTCGGTCAATTCGAGGAAAAACCGGAATACAAGCCGCCTGAATGGGAAGGCTCTGAGCGCGTAAACGTGCTGCTGATGGGCGGAGACGAAAGAGGACTGCACGAGGGCGAGGTCGCCCGTTCGGACTCCAACCTCGTCGCCTCGTTCGACCCGGTGACCAAAAAGATCCACCTCTTCTCCATCCTGCGGGACACCCATGTGGAAATTCCGGGATTCAAGGACAATCGCGTCAATACGGCTCTCTCGCTAGGCGGGCCCGAGCTGGCGATGAAGACGATCGGCAATCTGACCGGATTGGATATCCAATATTATGTTTACGTTGATTTCCAAGGATTCATCAAGCTGGTGGACGCCCTTGGCGGCGTGGATTTCTACGTAGAGAAGGATATGAAATGGTCGGACTCGGCGGACGGGCACAAATACGACATCGACCTGAAGAAGGGGCAGCAGCATCTGGACGGCGACAAGGCGCTGCAGTACGTTCGCTTCCGGCACGACAAGCTGTCCGACTTCACCCGCACGGAGCGTCAGCGCGATTTCCTGAAGGCCGTGGCCGCCAAGCTGAAGGACGGCTGGAATCTGATCAAGCTCCCTGAAATTCTCGGCGAGGTCATTCCCTACGTGGAGACGAACATGTCCCCGAACGACATGCTGAAGCTGGGCAGCCTCGGGTACAAATCCCATCAGGCCGGTTCCGCCCAGATTCCTCCGATGGAGCTTGTCTTCGACGAGAAGGTAGGAGGCTCCGCGATGCTGGGCATTCGAGACCGCGATGCGTTGAAGGTCTACATCCAGGAGGTGCTGGGCAAGGACGACACGGCGGCTGCGCCGGAGGCCTCGCCTTCCGCCAGCGGGAACGCGTCGGACAAGAAGCAGTAGAGAGATACGACAGACAGCGGAGGCATGGGGAACAATGAAGCAAAGATTACGCTCCGAGCGATTGTACGAGGAAGCGCAGCAGCATATTGTGGGGGGGGTGAACAGCCCTTCCCGTTCGTTCAAGGCTGTCGGAGGCGGCGCGCCGGTATTCATGGAGCGCGGGGAAGGCGCCTACTTCTGGGACGTCGACGGCAACCGCTACCTCGACTATTTGGCCGCTTTCGGCCCGATCATTACCGGCCACGCCCATCCCAAGGTGACCGAAGCGATCGTAAAGGCGGCTCATAACGGCACGCTGTACGGAACCGCGACGGAGCACGAGATTCGGCTTGCGGAGACGCTTAAAGCCGCCATCCCGTCGATGGATAAGGTGCGGTTCGTCAACTCGGGCACGGAAGCCGTCATGACGACGATTCGCGTAGCCCGAGCCTATACCGGCCGCAACAAAATCATCAAGTTCGCCGGCTGTTACCACGGACACGCCGATCTGGTGCTGGTCGCGGCGGGCTCCGGGCCGTCCACGCTCGGCATTCCCGACAGCGCGGGCATTCCGCCCAGCATCGCCAGCGAGATCATCACCGTTCCGTTCAACGAGCTGGACAGTCTTCGTATCGCGCTTGAGCATTGGGGCGATCAGGTGGCGGCCGTCATGGTCGAGCCGATTGTCGGCAATTTCGGCATGGTGATGCCAAAACCCGGCTTCCTCGAAGGGCTGTGCGCAATGGCTCGGGATGCGGGGGCGCTTGTTATCTATGACGAGGTCATCAGCGCCTTCCGTTTCCATTACGGCTCGGCGCAGACTTTCTCGGCATTCCCGGATCAAGAGGCGATTCGCCCGGATTTAACCGCCCTCGGCAAAATTATCGGCGGAGGCCTGCCTATAGGCGCCTATGGCGGGCGCGCCGACCTGATGGCCATGATCGCGCCGCTCGGCCCCGCTTACCAGGCGGGTACGATGGCGGGCAATCCGGCCTCGGTGCTCGCCGGACTGGCTTGCCTGGAGGTGCTGCGGGAGCCTGGCGTCTACCCTCGTATGGAAGCGTTGGCCGCTCGTTTGTGCGCGGGCTTGCAGGCTTCGGCGAACAAGCACGGCGTGCCGCTTACGGTCAATCGGATTGCCGGGGCGTTCTCGACCCACTTCTGCGGCCATCCCGTTACGAACTACGAGGAAGCGCAGGGCTCGGATGGAGAGCAATTCGCCCGCTTCTTCCGCCTGATGCTCGATCGGGGCATTTATCTAGCCCCGTCCAAGTACGAGGCCTGGTTCCTGACGACTTCGCACACCGAGGCTGACATCGACGCGACGCTCGCCGCCGCGGAGGAATCGTTCCGGGAAATGTCGGCCGCAGCCAGATAAGCTCGCCGCGCTTCGGGCAAGCGTTGTCCCTCACCGGTCGTTCTGCGCAAAGGCTCGATTGCAAAGAAGGACGCTCCTGCTAGAGGGAGCGTCCTTCTTTCGATTCTGTCGGCTGCTCCGCGGCGGTCTCCGCCGGTACGGACTTGTACCTGTCGTCGACCTCGCGAGCCATGGTCCGATAGGCTTTCGTCTCTTCGACGACCGGATCGTGGCTCGCCTGAATACGAATTTCCCAACGGGGAGGCAGCTGCTTCGCCGCTCTTGCCTCCGCTTCCTCTTTCCCGGCTTCCCCGGGCTCTTCCGTCAGCTTGCGAGCCAGCAGCTCTTCGGCTTCCTCATGATCCAACATCCTCGCCTCCTTGCTCTTCTAGGATGGTCGAAAGACCCGCTTCTCATGTGTTAACCGCGGCTTGCAGCTCCTGAATCAGCTCTTCGTGAATCCATCCGTTCGTCGCCGCCACATTGCGCACGGCAAGCCGGTACGGTCCGTTCTCCATGTCCGACATCCGGCCGCCCGCTTCCTCAACAAGCAGCGCCCCTGCCGCAATATCCCATGCGCTCAGGTTATGCTCCCAGAAACCGGACAATCGGCCGGCTGCGACATAAGCCAGATGGAGCGCGGCCGAGCCGGCAACTCTCAGATTGCGGACCTTAGGGGCCAATGCCTGCATGTTCTTGAGATTGGCCGGCAAAGCTACGATCGGATCAGCCGGGAACCCCGTCGCGATCAAGCTTTGGCTTAGCGTCTTTTCCGAAGAGACGCTCATCTTGCGTCCATGCACGTAAGCGCCTTTGCCCCTTTCGGCAACGAACAGCTCGTCTCTGGACGGATCGTACACGACGCCGACGATAACTTGTCCGCGATAGGCCAGCGCGATAGACACCGAGTAGAAGGGGAAGCCGTGCACATAGTTCGTCGTCCCGTCCACCGGATCGACAATCCACAAATACTCCGCGTCGCCCATCTCCTCCAACGCCTTGGCCGACGCCTCGGGGCCGGGCTCTACACCCTCTTCCCCCAGAAAAGAATGGTTAGGGAAATGGGTGGCAATCAGGTTGCGGATCATCCGCTCCGCACCCTTATCTACTTCCGTCACGAGATCCTGCATCGAATATTTCGTATCCAGCTGGGTGATGCTGCCGATTTTGCTCTTGATCCATTCCCCGGCTTTGGAAGCGCAATTGACCGCTACGGCGGTAAAGCTTTTTCCGCCGATTATGTTTTCCGACGGGCTCACGTCCATCATCTCATCCCTCTAATCTTCGAAATCGTTTGCAAAGGCACGGGTTGTCCTTGTCTTATCATATACGAAAAGGGGGTCGGACGGTTGCGTTATTCGCACAGCAGCGGCATAACCGTCCCCGCCTGACTTTCATTCATCATAACATATTCCGATGAATTCGGCAGAAGAGCACCGCCGGGCAACGGAAAGCATCGAACCCCCGAATAAAAAGCCTCCACCGCCGATCAGGGCGAGGGAGGCACATTAGCGCAAATAGCAAAGGATTAACCGACAATACTATAGCCGTTGTCTACGTGAACGACCTCGCCCGTGATGCCCCGAGCCCAAGGGCTCATTAGGAACAGGGCGGTATCGCCGACATCCGAGGCTTCCGTATTGCGGCGAAGCGGAGCCTTCTCCTCAACCTGCTTCAGAATCGTATTAAATCCGGCAATGCCCTTCGCCGCCAGCGTGCGCACAGGCCCTGCGGAGATTGCGTTCACCCGAATTCCGTTCGGGCCCAGATCGCTTGCCAGATAACGCACTGAAGCTTCCAGCGCGGCTTTGGCTACGCCCATCACGTTGTAGTTCTGCAGCGTTCGCTCGGCCCCGAGATAGGTCAGGGTAACAATGCTGCCGCCTTCGGTCATCAACGGATACAGCCGTTGTGCAACCGCTGTCAGAGAATAGACGCTTACATCGTGAGCCAGCGCAAAACCCGCGCGCGACGTATCCACGTACAGACCGTCAAGCTCTTCGGATTTGGCGAAGGCAATGCAGTGGGCCAAGCCGTGCAGCACGCCCAGCTCTTCCTTCAGACGCTCGGCCAGCGCCGCGATCTCCTCATCGGAGGACACGTTGCACTGCATCGTCAGAGAGCCCTCGATCGTATTGGCCAGCTTCTTAACGCGCTCTTCCACGCGTTCGTTCTCGTATGTAAACACCAGCCGCGCCCCTTGGGACGCAAGCGATTGCGCGATGGCCCAGGCGATGCTGCGCTCGTTGGCAACCCCCATGACCACGATGTTCTTGCCTTCCAGCAAACCGTTCATTCGCGGAAATCCCCCTCTTCGCAAGTAAGGCTGCTTCTCCGTCTCATTGCAACCGGACAAGCCCTTCAATTCCCAACGTACCTTATTTCCCCAGCGAATGCAACACTGAAATGCGGTCCGCCCGGCCTGCTTCACCCGATCTCGATGCTCGCGCCGTCTACGACGCGAACCGCTTCTCCCGACGACTCCAACGCGTTGAAATCGTCCATCAATCTCAGCAACGCCTCATCCTTCCGCTTGGCCTCGATCATGACGTCCAGCACCGGAGCGGATCCCGCTATGCCGTGAAGAAATGCCAACAGCGGCTCCACATCGAGATAATCCGCATGGCCTCGCGGATCGGACACGCTTTTGGGGCTGGAGGCATGAATCTTCGGAGGCAGCGCAAAGGCGGTATTCGCGTGGGCGACGTTCCAGGCGAGCTTGTCCCATGTCCGCAGGATTCTCGGCCACAGCGCAAGGGCTTTCTCTCCGCCGGGATTGACGGCATGATGATGAATATCGAGCACCATGGGGACCTCTACTTCCTCGGCAAGCGCGAGCGTCTCCGCTGCGGTGAACGTTTTGTCGTCGTTTTCCAGCGTGATCCGGTCTCTGATCCTTCGGTCCATGCGGCAGAACTGCTCGACGAATCGCGCTCCCGATGCCTCCTTGTCTCCGTAGCTCCCCCCGACGTGAATGTTGTTGAGAGCCCGTCCGTCCAGTCCCATCGCCTCGAGCATTCGCACATGATGCTCCAGATCGCGCACCGACTTGCGAAACACGTCCTCCCTGGGCGTGCTTAGCACCGTGAAATGATCGGGATGAAAAGACACCCGCATATCGTGCTCCCGCACAAAAACCCCGACCTCGGCAAATGCCTGCGCCAAGGCGGGGTAGGGGTTCCAATCCCGCAGCTCCTCATGGGTGACCAACGGAATCAGCTTGGAGGTCATCCGATAGACGCGCACGCCCAGATAGCGGTTGTGCTTCAGCAGCCGCAGCGTGTTGCGCAGGTTCTCCTGCGCAATCGCCTCCAGACGTCGCAGTCCCGCTTCGCGATTGTCGAGCTTGGAGAAGCTCGCCATCGTCATCGTTCTCGAAGGAGAGGCATTCTTCAGCTCCATGGACATTGCGACGTATCCGAATCGCACCCGCATTCCATTCGCCCCCCCCGCAGTCTGGCTTACGGGTTCTAGGATTGCTCTCCGAAGAACATTTCATGTGCGAGCGCCGTTTGGACTCTCGATTCCTCTTCCGTCAAGCGCCGTACTAGCTCCATCTCGACCTGCGTGATTTCCTCGCCTTGGAAATTGATTTCCGCGATCGACACCAGAATCCGCACGATTGCAACCGCCTGATTGTCCGGCGAATAGGCAATCACCTTCTGTCCCGTCGGATAAACGCGAAACTGCTTTTTGACCATTTTGCCCCGGCCATACTCCAGAAGCTCGTATAGCTCCTGCTCCGATTTGAATTTGCACACCGAATTGAATTCCGTTTGAAAGCCCATCTCGAATCCTCCCCACTCAGACTGTCATCTCATCCGTTTCTGACGCTTGAAGGATGACCCTGTAGACCTTCATTATACCCTCCCGGCATCGCACAGGAAAAGCCGAACGGCGTAAGCTGTCCACAGATTTGGCCAATTCTGCTGTAGACGCGGCGCCTTTATTCCGGGCGCGGAGCGTTTTCCACATGTGCATAAGCTCAACGCATTCGGTTTTCGCGCCTATCGGATACAACTTATGCACAGTTATTATTGTTTTATTCACAATATTCAATTATTTTTCCACAGAATGCTCCGAGTTCTCCACAATATGAGGATAACGAAGGTGGTCTGAATCTTAGCCTTTCTGCTCGTTTAACACAAAAAATGGGGCTGGCTCAAAAGTGCTAAACTTTTGAGCAGCTTCTTTCTTTTTTATCGAATATGGTTTTGCGGGCTTGTATCTCCTACCGGTGGCTGTTGCATTCTTGAAATTTTGAATTTGTAAACTCGTAACGAGGAAATTTCACGACTGCAAAGGCCAACGCTCCGCTCCTCCAGGAGATGCATGTCCTCTTTTCTCATCGATTGAGGTAAGAAAAAGCCCACAGAAACGCAAAAAAAATCGCTATTTGGTAAAATGGAGGTATCACCCAACCATTCCCAAAGGAGCGATTTCTTTATACATTTATATACCATGGACCAATGGATCTTGAGGAAGACATCCCTGAAAATCATCTTTGAGTCAGCCTCATTCGGCGAAATGCTCGTTTATTCTGCTTCGTCTCCGCCGTAGTCGATAGACTGGCGCTCCTGATGGCGTTCAAGCGCGAGCTGAATCAGCGTATCGAGCAATTCGCGATAGGAAACGCCCGACTCCTTCCACATCAGCGGATACATGCTGTAAGGGGTAAAGCCCGGCAGCGTGTTCACTTCGTTGATGAACAGCCGCCCGTCGCTGCGGCGCAGGAAGAAATCCGCGCGGCACAGCCCCGAGCCGTCGATCGCGCGGAAGGCCTGAACCGCCATCTCGCGCACCGCTTCCGCCGTCTCCGGCTGAATCTCGGCCGGGATCACCATGACGGACTTGCCGTCAACATATTTGGCCTTATAATCGTAGAACTCGTTAGAGCTGCAGATTTCACCCGGCACCGAAGCGCGGGGAGCATCGTTCCCCAGCACGCTCACCTCGATCTCGCGCGCATCGACGAACTCCTCGACGATGACCTTGCGGTCATAGCGCAGCGCCTCTTCGATAGCGGCCGTGAGCTCCCCGCGGTCGCGCGCCTTCGAGACGCCGACGCTGGAGCCCAGATTCGCCGGCTTCACGAAGCAAGGATAACCCAGCTCCTCCACATTCGCCAGCACAGCCTCGCGGTCGCTGTTCCACTGATAGCGGATAAAGTGACGGTAGCCGACTTGAGGGAGTCCGGCTTGGGCGAAGATCATTTTCATCGCGACCTTGTCCATTCCGACGGACGACGCCAAGACGCCCGCTCCCACATAAGGAAGCCCCGCCATCTCGAACAGCCCTTGAATCGTTCCATCCTCCCCGAACGTGCCATGCAGCAACGGCAGCATCACATCCATTCGGCGATTGCCATTCGCGGACGACTGCCCGGCCGGAACCTGCTCTGTCATCCCTTGAAGGACGGGCAGCAGAGCGCTGCCGCCGGAGAGGATCTCCTCCTCGTTCTCTGCGGTTCCGTCGGTCGCGGAAGGAGACGAGAATTGGAGCTCCGCAACCGTCGACGGAGGCGCGTTCAAGACCGGTCCCGATCTCCATTGCCCCCGAGGCGTAATATAGAAAGGAATCAATTCATATTTCGCGAAGTCGAACGCCTTCAGCACGGCCAATGCCGTCTGAAGCGATACCCGGTGCTCTCCCGAGCGCCCTCCGTACACAAGTCCGACGCGTATTTTATTTCCCATAACGTCATTTCCCTCCGGATAGTTCGGCATCGGCGCTCATCAAGGGAAGCAAGCTCCCAAGCAGCCTCCCCATCGCCCGAATGCGCTTTTCATTAAAATTCGTCCGCAATATGGTAAAAATGATAGCGGGTGTTGTCCGTCCATGCATACGAATCCTTGTAGTCCCAGTACCGATGGCGGCTGCTTACCGTGTTCGCATTCACGAGCGGCATTCCGTCCGGGGTAAATGCGGTTACGATCGTACTGTGGCCGACGCGGCCATTGCCGTCCCAATCGTAGCAGATGACGTCTCCCAGCTTCAACTGCTGCGGCTCCGACACCGTCTGCGCCCGAAGGCCGTAAGCGCGCGGATCGCCAAGATGTCGCTGCAGCGCTCCCGCGACCGCCCAACTGAAGCTCCACTGCTCTTCCTTGTTGGCATACCCTTTGTACCACCAGCCCGAAGACCTTCTCCCAGTATAATTCATCGGCGCTCCGCCTGCATAGACGCACTGGGAAACATAATTCGTGCAGTTGACCTCGAAATTCTCGTAGGCCGGATTCGGCTCGTTCCACCATCTCTCGGCATACGCCACTGCGGCTTCGCGTCGATAAGGCAGCCCCCTGCTTCTTCCTGCGTAATCGCCCCAGCCGTCGTCGCGCGGGTAATGGCCCGCATATACCCTCGTCTTGGCGGCGGACAAGGCAGCCGGATTCAGGTACGGCGCGGAAGGTACAGCCGGCTGCTTCTCTCCGCCCCACGCATCCTGATAGTCGTCGGGCTCCAGCGGCTCGTCGCTTGCCGGACGTTCGCCGGGAATTTCTTTTACGGCATCCAACCGCCACGCCTGACCGGAGCGAACGAAGCGGACCCGTTCCCTCTCTACGCGCTCCTCCGACCAGATCTGATTGCGCTGCTCGACAACCCGCACCAGATGAATCGACAGGTCCGCAGCCGCTTCCCCCCTGAGCACCTGGGAACGCTCGATTCTCACTCTCATCTCGCTTCGCGTCGTCCGCATTCCCTGCTGCTCGTCTCTTCTCGCCGCCAGCAATACCCGCTCATTCAGACGCTCGCGATGCCGCCGATCGGGAATCGCCTCGCTCAGTAGGCGGGAATCCGCATGCAGCGCGGCTTCGTTAATCGCGTTCACGTAACCGTACAACGCTTGCTTCCAATCGGTTTGTTGACCGGACATAGGGAACACCTCCGAATCCGCTTGCTCGACAAGCATGCGTCAGACTTCGTCACCTCCATCTTATGCGGCGTTTTGTCATTCCATGCCGCGCCTCGCCCGGCTCGACAAGACGCCGCTCGAAGCAGGGATGAAAACCAGGCTCGTTGCGGCATTCTAATGGAACGGCGTTTGCGGATTTCCCTTTGAAATCGCTCTCGGATCGAGGGCAACGTCTTTACGGAGAATCGACAACAAGGTATACTACAACCATAGAGTATTTTTTGAAATCGCGTTTCACAGAATGAAACTGATACTCATTCTCAATTAGCTGCGATTCCTGAAAAAATACGTCAGCATTACGATTACAATCTAGGAGGTTACACACTTGTCTAAATTCCCTTATCAAGTGCAAACGCAACTGCAGTCATCCGGTAATTCCTACCGCTACTTCAGCTTGCCGGCGCTGGAAGAGCAAGGCGCAGGCCCTGTCTCCAAGCTTCCTTTCTCCATCAAGGTGCTGCTGGAAGCCGCCGTTCGCCAGTTCGACGGCCGCGCCATTACGGAGGAGCACGTCAAGCAGCTGGCGACCTGGACAGAAGGCCGCGAGGACAAAGAAATTCCGTTCATCCCTGCCCGCATCGTTCTGCAGGACTTCACGGGCGTACCGGTTGTCGTAGACTTGGCGGCTATGCGTGAGACGGTTAAGCAAGCCGGCGGCGATCCGAAGCAGATCAACCCGCTCGTGCCCGTCGATCTCGTTATCGACCACTCCGTCATGGTAGACGCATTCGGCAGCTCGGATGCTCTGCAATATAACATGGATGTCGAGTTCGAGCGCAATGAAGAGCGCTATCGCTTCCTGCGCTGGGCGCAAACCGCGTTCGACAACTTCCGCGCCGTTCCTCCGGCGACAGGAATCGTGCATCAGGTCAACCTGGAGTATCTGGCCTCGGTTGCCGCAACGAAGACGAAGGACGGCGTAACCGACGTTTACCCGGATTCCCTCGTCGGTACGGACTCCCACACCACGATGATCAACGGCCTTGGAGTCGTCGGCTGGGGCGTAGGCGGAATCGAAGCCGAAGCCGGTATGCTTGGTCAGCCGCTTTACTTCGTTATGCCTGAAGTCGTCGGCTTCAAGCTTAGCGGCAAGCTGGCGGAAGGCGCTACGGCTACCGACCTCGCGCTGACCGTTACGGAAATTTTGCGCAAGAAGGGCGTTGTCGGCAAGTTCGTTGAGTTTTTCGGCTCCGGCCTTTCCAATATCAGCCTGGCCGACCGTGCTACCGTTGCCAACATGGCTCCGGAATACGGCGCTACGGTAGGCTTCTTCCCGGTTGACAGCGAGACGCTGAACTACATGAGACTGACGGGTCGCGACGACCAGCAGATCGAATTGGTGGAAAGCTACTATAGAGCCCAAGGCATGTTCCGTACGGACGACACTCCGGACCCTGTCTTCACCGAAGTGCTCGAGCTGGATTTGTCCTCGATCGTACCGAGCCTTGCAGGACCTAAGCGTCCTCAGGATCGCGTCGAGTTGACGGCGATGAAGAAGTCGTTCAACGAGAGCATCCGCACGCCAATCGAGAAAGGCGGCTTCGGCTTGTCCGACGCCCAAATCGAGCAAAGCGCGGAAGTTAAGCACCCGAACGGCAAGACGACCAAGCTCAGCACTGGCGCTGTCGTAATCGCAGCCATTACGAGCTGTACGAACACGTCCAACCCGAGCGTTATGATCGGCGCAGGCCTCGTTGCCAAGAAAGCCGTCGAGCGCGGCTTGACGAAGCCTGAATACGTGAAGAGCTCCCTGACTCCGGGATCTCTCGTCGTCACCGACTACCTGAACAACGCAGGCCTGCTTCCTTACCTGGAGAAGCTCGGCTTCTACGTTGCCGGCTACGGCTGCGCGACCTGTATCGGCAACTCGGGTCCGCTTCCGGACGAAGTCAGCGCGGCAATCGCCGACAACGACCTTACGGTAGCGGCAGTGCTTTCGGGCAACCGCAACTTCGAAGGCCGCGTCCATGCCCAGGTCAAAGCGAACTATCTGGCTTCTCCTCCGCTTGTTGTCGCTTATGCGCTCGCCGGAACGGTCAACATCGACCTGACGAACGACCCGATCGGATTCGATGCAAGCAACAAGCCGGTGTACTTGAAGGATATTTGGCCGACGAACGAGGAAATTCAGGAAGCGGTCGCCGCTTCGTTGACGCCGGACATGTTCCGCGCTAAATACAAGAATGTCTTCACGCAGAACGAGCAATGGAACAAGATCCCTGTTCCGCAAGGCGAATTGTACGAGTGGGACGAGAAGTCCACTTATATCGCGAATCCGCCGTTCTTCAAGGACCTGGCTCCGCAGCCGGGCGATATCTCTGACATCAAGAGCGCTCGCGTTATGGCGTTGATGGGAGATTCCGTTACGACGGACCATATCTCCCCTGCCGGCAACATTAAGGCCGACAGCCCTGCGGGCATCTACCTGCTCCAGCATGGCGTAGACAAGAAAGACTTCAACTCGTACGGCTCGCGTCGCGGCCACCACGAGGTCATGATGAGAGGAACGTTCGCCAACATCCGTATCCGCAACCAGGTCGCTCCGGGAACGGAAGGCGGCGTAACGACTTACCTGCCTACGGATGAAGTAATGTCCATCTACGACGCGTCGATGAAATATCAGGACAGCGGTACGAACCTGATCGTCATCGCGGGCAAAGAATACGGCACCGGCAGCTCCCGCGACTGGGCGGCCAAAGGTACGTTCCTGCTCGGCGTCAAAGCCGTTATCGCCGAAAGCTTCGAGCGGATTCACCGCTCCAACCTCGTCGGCATGGGCGTGCTTCCGCTGCAATTCCCTGCGGGTCAAGGTTGGAAATCGCTCGGAATCACCGGCCGCGAGACGTTTGAAATTACCGGCCTGTCCAACGACGTTACACCTGGCCAGACAATTACCGTGACGGCCAAGCGCGAGGACGGCACAACCTTCGACTTCCAAGCAATCGTTCGTCTGGATTCGATGGTCGACGTGGATTACTACCGCAACAGCGGCATTCTGCAAACCGTATTGCGTCAGATGATGGCTCAATAATCGCAAAGCCTTGCAAGCCGTTAAAAACCTTCGCCCTCCCGGCGAAGGTTTTTTCCGTTCCCGGCGGGGACCTTCTGTTTTTGTTTCCAATGGCCTACATAAGGTATAATGATTCCACGTTCTAGAAAACGCATAATGAAACTGGAGGCGAACCGGTTGCTTACGAAGGAACCCGCGAAACGACTGTCTTGGCTGCGCCGCTACCGGACGACCATCCTCATATTTGTCCTTACCCTGCTATTCGTGTATGCATTCCTAAAGCCATGGCCTTATATGATCTACAAGCCCGGCACGGCGGAGCCGGTTCACCCCAGAGTGGAGACCGGACACAAGCTGGATGAGAAAGGCGCCTTGCTGTTTACGACCGTCTCCACGCAATCCAACCCGAATATTATCGATATTATCTATGCCAAGCTGAATAAGCATATGGAGATCAAATCCGAAGAAGTCGCCACGGGCGGCGCGACCAATCTGAGCGCTTACCGCAATCTCCTGTCTTGGATGCGCGACAGCTCGGAAGCGAATGCCTTGCTGGCTGCCTATACCGCCATGGACAAAACAATCGACGTGCAGCCGCAGGGCGTTATCGTCAAAGCGCTGCTGCCGGATTCCAAAGCAAGAGCGAGCGGGCTGCAGGAAGGCGATATTATTACCCGGGTAGACGAGCAAGAGACGCTGACCTCCAAAGCCCTCTCGGAATATTTAACGTCGAAAAAGCCAGGCGATCAGGTAACCGTGTCCGGCACGCGAGGTGAAGAGAAGTTCGAGACGAAAATACCGCTCATCTCCATGGCCCCGGACAATCGGACCGGCATCGGCTTCCAGAACGAGACCGTCTTGAAGGTTACGCCTCCCGATCCGGTCAAGTTCGACTTCGCGGATACCGGCGGCCCTTCGGCCGGTCTGATGATGACCCTGGAGATCATCGCGCAATTAACGGGGGAAGATCTTACCCGCGGCTATCGAATCGCCGGGACGGGAACGATCAGCGGCGACGGAACGGTCGGTCTCATCGGCGGCATCAATTACAAGCTTCTAGCCGCGGACAGGGAGAAAGCGGACTATTTCCTGGTTCCCTATAGCGAGCAGAACGATTCGAACTGGACGCTAGCCGAACAAACGGTTGAGAAATTCAACCTCAAGCCCAAGCTAGTCAAGGTTTCGACGCTGCAAGAAGCGGTAGACTTCCTGAAGCAGCTCACTCCTAAGCCAGCCTAACATTCCCTGCTCGCCGCCCTCGCAACTAAGCCTATGCGCTTTGCTCGCGGGGGCCTTTTCATGAAATCGCATTTCCTTATTTTGCTTTGACAGCCATGACATTCGATGGTAGCATTGGCCCATATTATTCAAGTTCATAAAAGAGGGATGATGGATGAAAAAATGGCAGAAGTGGCTGATGGCCGCGCTATTGGCGTTCTTCGTCTTCGAAGGCTCGCAGCCCTCGGCTTCGGCAGCCGCTGCGGAAGCCTCCAGCCCTGCGTTCGAGCCTGTTAACCTCGGACAGCTGAAGGATGGCCAACAGCTATTCAGCAAGATCGGGAAGTTCACGACGGATGCCCTGGAGATGTACGAAGAGGATGCAGCGGCAGTAACTGTGGAATCTTTCTATGAGGTGGATCTTGGAAATTATCCGAAAGGCTATACGCGGCAATTCATCGCTTTCCTGTTCAACTACGAATGGATCGAGCTGGTTCTGATCGCCACGAACGAAGACGCTTCGAAGATCACGCTTCTGGATCGCGCCGCCACCAGCGAGGACGGCGATATGTTCATCAACACTGCCAAGCTGGAATTCTCGACCACAGGCAATCAGATCGACGTCTGGAGCCAAGCTCCCTTCAGCGCCTTCACTTCCTATGTTTTGTTGGAGTGGTCTGGAAGCAGGTTCTATGTTGTCAGCCACGAGTATGATGATCCGACAGAGGCATTCTACGAGGAGAAGCAGCGGCTTCTGAAGGCGAAGGATGTGCCCGGCTTAATCGAACTGTACTCCGACGACTATCCCATGTATCCGGGGGCGTACGAAAAGCATTACACCTTGGCCTCGCCCACTTTGAAGCTCGCGCATCAGAAGGCCCTGCAAATGCAGAAGAGCAGCTTGAAGACCGCCATCGAGTATTTGGAATTCGGTCTAACACAATACGCGGATACGTATTACGGAACTTCCGACTACAGCAAGGGCAAGCTGACCAAGACGGACATCTACAATCCAGATGCCGCCTATGCGGACTCGCAGCTCAGCGTAAGCGTCTATGCCGGAATTCTGAACGACTATGGCTACTTTCTGTCGCTTAACGGCCAGAACAGCAAGGCAAAGCTCGTCCTGGCGAATGTGATCAAGCTCGTGCCAAGCCGCACGGTAGCCTATCTCAACATCGCCGATGTCGAATGGGCGCTGGGCCAGCGCACGGCAGCCAAGAGCCACTACAAGCAATATTGGAAGCTGCTAGGCAGCAAAGCGTCCACCGTTGTTCCCAAGCGCGTTAAGGAACGCATGAATGCAAAATAGAACAAAATCAGGGCAGTTCGGTTCTTGACCGAACTGCCCTTCATTATGAAGTAAAATCGCTTATCCCGAGATGGTGCCCATCCGATGGGCCGCTTCCATGATCGCAGGCGCATACTCGTGCATGCGGTCGGGAGTCAGCCGATTGGAAGGACCGGACACTGACAGAGCGGCGACCAATTGTCCGGAGCGACTAAAGATCGGCGCCGATACGGCTGCCGCTCCCGGCTCGCGCTCCTCGAAGCTTGTGGCGTAACCGACGGTGACGATCTCATCCAGCTGCTTGCCTACCGTGCTTCGGTCCAATTGGGAAGGCCAAGCCGGGTCGGATAGAATCGCTTCGCGAACCGAAGCCTCCGCGAAGGCGAGCAGCACCTTGCTGGATGCGCCGACCGACAGCGGCAGCCTCGCGCCTACGGTAGCCACGCGGCGAATAGCCTGCTTGCTCTGAACGGCCTGAATTCTGACACGCTCCGCGCGATCGCGAATATATAAGCTTACCGTCTCGCCCAGTTGGTCTCTCAATCTCTCCATCTCGGGCAGCAGTGCGACGGACGGATCGTCCGATCGCCACAGATTGGCGGATAATTCGAGAACGCTTAGACCGAGCCTGTATTTGTCCGTGGCCGCATCCCGCGAGACGAACCCCTTGTCCTCCAGAGTGGCCAGCAGGCGATGCACCGTGCTTTTGTGCAAGCCGACCTGTCCCGCGATTTCGGTAAGCCCCCATTCGTGTCCAGAGGCGAAGCACAGCAGCACCTCCAGTGCCCGTTCCACCGCTCGTACCGTTTTTTTCTCCTCTTCCATGCTCGTATCCCTCCTTTGAAACCGTTTCACTCTATGAAACCCTGTTACATCCAGTATAACGCATACTTTTCTTCCCGTAAATGTTGGAAGCGCTTTATTACAATTTGATTACATCCCATTTACAACTCGCCGCAACGCATTGACGCTACTTATGGCACATTTTACGATGGAATTATTCATCTTCCCAGCGCATACCTGAAGCGAGGCGATCCCCGATGACATCCCTGTCCACACCCTTTTCCTATCCCGGTCCGGAAGCGGCTGTTTCCATCACCTTCTCCCAGCGCCGAATCGGCGGCAGGCTGGGCAGAATCGCTCTGAATCTATTTGTAGCCGTCTCGTGCCTCTTGACCGCGCTGTTCGTCGGCTTCCATGCCTATGCAGCTTATCTGTTCTCCCATCCGCCTGTCGCGGCGCTGGCTTCGAACCCTATGCTCGCCAAAAATCTGGCGTATTCAGAAGTTACGTTCCCCAGCGAAGACGGGAAGCAGCAGGTTGACGGCTGGTGGATTCCCTCCGAAGAGAGCCGGAGCACGGTCGTGTTGAGCCACGGCTTCGGAGCCAACCGGGAGGAAGCCTGGGTGCCCATGTACGATCTCGCCGAGCTGCTGCATGGTCTGCAGTATAACGTTCTGATGTTCGACTACGGCTTTGCCAATCCCATGCGTTCGGCTCCCGCAACCGGCGGCGTTACGGAATCCAGGCAACTGATGGGCGCCATCCAATTTGCCAGAGATCAGGGCAGCGACGAGGTTGTCGTCTGGGGCTTCTCCATGGGCGCGGGAA
Organism: Cohnella boryungensis; assembly: GCF_042651945.1. Taxonomy (NCBI): domain Bacteria; kingdom Bacillati; phylum Bacillota; class Bacilli; order Caryophanales; family Paenibacillaceae; genus Cohnella; species Cohnella boryungensis. Next base: position 74,568 of record NZ_JBHSED010000007.1, read on the forward strand.
CCGCTCTGCAAGCCGCCTTGCATTCCGCCGCAATCGACGCCATGATTCTAGACAGCACCTTTCTTCCCGATGAAAATACCCTTTACGCCAATATTCAGAACTATGCGCCTCTTCCGAAGTATCCGACTGTCCCGTTGATCCGCTGGTTTTTCCCGTACATGAGCGGCGTAAGCCTCAGCGATATTCCGTCCGCGGAAGCTCAGCGTACCGATTATCCGTTCCCGATTCTGCTCATACACGGCACGGCCGACGACAAATCTCCGACCTCTATCGCGGAGAATGTCGCCAGCTCCCAGACGAACGCTTTATCGCAGCTCTGGGTCGTTCCGGGCGCCATTCACGAGATGATCTTCCGTACGCACACGGAGGAGTATGTCCAGCGAGCCTCCGCCTTCCTGAATAACGTTCAATTGAAAAGGGCGCTTGCGCAGGATTCATCTGCGATATAGAGAAGCTGCAAGCATGAATTCCCCTCCACTCGCATAGGCTGGCTACGAAGTTCACTTCGGACCGCTAGGAAAGGGAGGGGTATACGGCATGCCAACCGTTCCATCCATGTACGGCAGGATCGATCCTCGCCGATTGTTAGAGGAACTCGCGATATGGAAAGCCCAAGAGCGAGAGCACATATCCTCCGTTCGCAAGGCGGCTCCCGTGCTGGAGCCTGTTTACGACCAATGGCTTGCCGACTGGGAGCAGGTGCTGGGTCGGACGCGCGAGCATGTTCTGCAGCTTCAAGAGGCTTCCGAATCCAAGGCGAGCGACGGCGATCCCTCGTCCGGGCTATATTCCGGATTGCTAGGAACGGCACTAAGACAGTCCATGGAACTAGAACGGCAGCTGCAACTTTTCGGCCAACACAGCCAAGCGCTGTCTCGCCTGCCTTCCTCCCATGTCGTCTTCTCCTACTTGAACAGGCAATTTGAGTTCGGCCGGGATGCGCTTAACCAGCTGCATCGATCCGGAGCGCTTGAGTCGGATGAACGGCAGCCCCAGGAGGAAGACCTGCCCGATGGCTACGAAGGGCCGGAGCCTGCCGATGCCCCGCTAAGCAGGCCGCCCCTGCAAGGGCCCGCCCTCTCTCAGGAGCGCGAGGACCCGGGCAGACCCGAAGGCACCTGGTCCAATCCGACAGGAACCGGAAATCTATCGATGGGCTCCCCTGTTCCGATCGGCGGACATACCCTCCCCCCTCTTCCTTATTCCTACAAAGCTCTGGAGCCGTATATCGACGAGAAAACGATGCGCATTCACCACGACAAGCATCATCAAGCATATGTCAACGACTTGAACAAAGCGGAGAAGAAGCTGGAAGAGGCGCGACGCACAGGAGATTTCGAGCTGGTGAAGCATTGGGAGCGCGAATTGGCCTTTAACGGGGCAGGCCACTATCTGCATACGCTATTCTGGGATGTGATGTCGCCCAGAGGCGGAGGTAAACCCTCGGGTCCTCTGCTCGAGGAAATCAATCGCAGCTTCGGCAGCTACGACGCGTTCAAGAAGCAATTTTCAGAAGCGGCAGCCAAGGTAGAAGGAGGAGGCTGGGCCATTCTGGTCTGGAGTCCGCGGAGCCATCGGCTAGAGATTCTGACGGCCGAGAAGCACCAGAACCTGTCGCAGTGGGATGTCATCCCCTTGCTGCCTCTGGACGTCTGGGAGCATGCTTATTATCTCAAGCATCAGAACGATCGCGCAGCCTACATCAAAGACTGGTGGAACGTTGTCAATTGGCCTTATGTCGCGGATCGCTTCGCCAAGGCCAGAACGATCAAGTGGACACCTTATTAAAATCAGTTACAATAAATAAGGTTAAGCTGCGGACTGCGCAGCTTAACCTTATTTTCGTAGCCGCTCGGCGAAGGAGCTAGAGACTCCAGTCGAGCTTGACTTCCCCGCCCGTGCGAGAGGATTCGTAGATGGCATCGATGATCAGATTACTGCGCAGACCGGTCTCCGCAGAAGTCCAAGGCGCCTTCCCTGTGCGAATGCAATCGAGAAAGTGGCGGCTTAATCTGACCCGCGCGCCTTCGTCATCCTCAGGCGGCGCGAAAGGGATGTCTACCGTCTTATCGAAGCGTTCGGTAAGGAACTTGCCTTCGCTGCCGCGCAGCACAGCCCCGCCTTCCGATCCCATCAGATGCAGGAAAGGCGCGCTGTCCGTGTCCATATGAACGGCCCAGCTCACCTCCAGCGTAAGCGAGGTGCCGTCCTCCATCTTAATGATGGCCGTCGCCAGATCTTCAACATCATAGATTCCGTTCCAATCCGGCTTGCCCCAATTGCCGATTCCTTTTTTGCGGGGACCGAATTCCGCATACGTTGATCCGTATACCGAAACCGGCTTCGGTTCTCCCATCAGGAAAAAAGCCAAATCGAGCATGTGTACGCCGATATCAATCAGCGGCCCGCCGCCGGATTGCCCGTGCTGCGTAAACCAGGTTCCCCAGCCAGGGATGCCTTTGCGACGATACCAGCCGGTTTTCGCCGTGTAAATCTTGCCCAGCTCCCCGCGGTCAATCTGTTCCTTAACCGTCAAGGAAAGAGGCTCCCAGCGCATCTGATGGGCGACCATAACGACCTTGCCCGATCGCTGCTGGGCTCTGACGATATCCTTCGCTGCCGCGGCATGAAGTCCCATCGGCTTCTCTACCAGCACATGCTTGCCGTGTTCCAGCGCCAGAATGGTCAACGGCGCATGAGCCTGATTCGGCACGGCGACGATTACCGCATCGACATCATCCCTGCCGATGAGCTCCTCAGGGGAGGCCGCTACAACGGGAATGCCGTATTGCTTGGCACGCTGCTCCGCCAGCGGCAAATAAGTATCCGTTATCGCCGTAAATTCGCACTCTGCAATCAGCTTTCCGAATTCCTGAAGATGTACGTTGCCAATGTTGCCCGCGCCGATTAACCCAATGCGAATTTTAGATGATGCCGTCATGCTGTTCGATTCCCCCATTAATTAAGTTGGCTTGTTAAGCGCTTACTCTCATCATAAGCGAAAACTGTTCTCCGCAGACATGACCATATTGGCTTACTTCTTATGGTCTTTTGCCTGAAAAGGCTATGATGAGATGGGGGAGCGCGTCCATTCTAATGATCAGTGAAATAGATTCTTCCGACATCGCCTGCCATAGGGATGAATTTCTCGACAAGCTCGGGATCGAATTGGGTTCCCGCATGCTTCTCCAATTCGAACATGGCGTCCTCTATCGTTCTTTTGCGACGATACGGACGAGGGGAGAGCATGCTGTCGAAGGCGTCCACAACGGAGCATGCCCTCGCCAGCAAAGGAATTTTCTCTCCCTTTAAGCCGTAGGGATACCCCTCGCCGTCCCAACGTTCATGGTGATGGAGAATCAGCTGCACGATCTCGGCGCCGAGCAGAGATTGATTTTGCAGCAATTCCACGCCGTATTCCGGATGCTTGCGAATCAATGCCCATTGCTCGCCGGTAAGAGGATTGATGTTGTCCAGCACGCTGTTAGGGATCAGCAGCTTGCCCAGATCATGAATGAAGCAGCCTCTGACCAGCATGGAGCTAGTGGCCGCATCCAGATTCATTCCTTGGGCAAGCTTCTCGCTTAACCAAGCGACCCGTACGCAATGGCGATACGTCGCTTCATGCTTGCGTTGCAGTAGCCCCATCTTCTCTGAGGCATCAGATTGAATATCATCGAGATTGTGGGATAAATCGTTTAATGCCCTTAATGTTCCGATCATGCTCGCACCTGCTTCCCCGAATGTAACAACCTGCTGCATTCATTGTTCTCCAGAGCCTAACCGATATATTGAACATTCCCGCATCGGATAGTCGCACAATAACTGTTATACGACATCACAGAGGAGGAAACGGAACATGAATATGAGAATGTTGGAGCGGCATGCTATCATCCCGACAGTCCGCGAATTTGCACCTGTTGAGGAGGGTAAGTATGATGATGACCAGATCGTCGAGATGTTCATCGCCGTATGTGGTCTCTCGGAGCAAACGCTTCGCTGCTACAGAAGGGCGATCGAACGTTTCCGCGCATTCCTCCCCCAGATTTCCTTCAAGGATGTAACTTGGAAAGAGGTCGAAGCCTACAAGCTCGCTTTACAGCGAGGGCTGGCAGGCTATTCGGGCAAATCGCTTTCCCCCGCCAGCATTGCGGCTTTGATCGCGCCTCTGAAATCGTTCTACAAATGGGGAAGCGACATCAATGTCGGAATTTTTGCTAGAAACCCTACAACTTCGGTCCGCTTGCCGCAAGTTAAAATTACGAGCCGCAAGCACTACCTGACGAAAAAGGAAGTCGGCTGTCTGCTGCAGCAACTGCAACGTCAGAGCCTGCGCAACTATCTGATCGGACTTTCACTTGTCACGCTGGGTCTCCGGGTCTCGGAGCTTGCCGGGGTCAAATGGGAGCATTTTCACACGGATCCTCTGGGTGCCTCCATCTGGCTCAATATTGCCCGCGGCAAAGGCGGGAAAACCCGTGACGTGAAGGTGCCGGTCGCCCTTTGGTCTATCTTCCAGGAATATAAACGAAGTGTCGAGCAAGCTCCCGGATTTGACGACAGCTTCGTTGTTTTTCCCATTACCACTAGACAAATCGAGCGAATTATTCGACACGCCGGCACCCTCGGTATTCAGACAAAATGCCCCACACCCCACTGGCTGCGGCACACGAATGCGACATTGGCCTTGTTAAGAGGCGCATCTTTGCAGCAGGTTCAAGAAACGCTGGGACATACCCACATCAATACAACGCAACGCTATCTGCACACTGTTGAACAAATAGGCAAAGCGGCTCCCGACTTTGTAGAGGAATTCCTGATGGATTTTATCGCACACTAAACTTCACAAAAACACAATCCGACAAAAATAGCATTTAGGGGTTGAATAATCAGGTCATTTAGCCTAATATTTAAACCATTGAGAAGAAAATTTTGGGAATATAGTGACCTAAAGTCACGGGTTCGATGTCGTATAACAGTTATTCTGCGACATCAACGACTACAGCATACCTTCGCGGAAGGTGAGTCTCAATTAATTATTTGTCATATTCGCTAAGGTCTAGCAGCTTTACTTACATATACTTGGGCTATCTCCTCTTGTGAGTTATTTTGGAGAAAGCCCTATTTTATTTATCCCGCTAAACGATAAAATAAACATATTGCAATTCCTTGGCCAATTTTTATTTCGACTAACTCGGACTACTGCCCCCCTATACCACCCAACCTGCCGCTTTTAGTTCGACTAACCGCAACTATTGCTCCCTCCACCTGCCAACCTGCCGCGCTTAGTTCTGCTAACCGCAACTATTGCTCCCTCCACCCGTCAACCTGCCGCGTTTAGTTCTGCTAACCGCAACTATTGCTCCCTCCACCCGTCAACCTGCCGCGTTTAGTTCTGCTAACCGCAACTATTGCTCCCTCTACCTGCTAGCCTGACGCGTTTAGTTCTGCTGACCGCAACTATTGCTCCCTCTACCCGTAAGCCTGCCGCGTTTAGTTCTGCTAACCGCAACTATTGCTTCCTCTACCTGCAAGCCTGCCGCGTTTAGTTCTGCTAACCGCAACTATTGCTCCCTCCACCCGTCAACCTGCCGCGTTTAGTTCTGCTGACCGCAACTATTGCTCCCTCCACCCCCCCCACTTGCCGCGTTTAGTTCTGCTGACCGCAACTATTGCTCCCTCCACCTGCCAATCTGCCACGATTAGTTCGACTAACCGCAACTATTGCTCCCTCTACCTGCCAACCTGCCGCGCCCCGCTCGCTCAGCCGAGGACTTCCATACAGGAAAAAACGCCCGCGATGGCTCGCGGGCGTTGGGACGGCGCCGATATCGACGCCAGTTGCTATCTGGTTACCTATTGAGAAGCTCCAAAAATTCAGACCGAAGAGCCGCGCTTTGGCGAAATTGTCCCCGAACAGCGGAAGTAACCGTCTTGCTGCCGGGCTTCTTCACGCCCCGGGCACACATGCACAGATGCTCACCTTCTACGACGACCATGACTCCGTGCGGCTTAAGCACTTCCTCCAGGATATCCGCAACCTGCGAAGTGATCCTCTCCTGCACTTGCAGCCTTCGCGAGACAGCCTCGACCAATCTCGCCAGCTTGCTTAAGCCTGCAATTTTGCCGCTGGGAATATAGCCGATATGCACTTTGCCGAAGAATGGAGCCATGTGATGCTCGCACTGGCTATAGTATACGATATCCTTTACGATCACCAGTTCCTCGTGCTGCTCGTCGAAGGTAACGCCGAGAACGTCCCGCGGGTCCACTTCGTATCCGGCGAAGATTTCCTCATACATGCGCGTTACGCGAGCGGGCGTTTCGAGAAGCCCTTCCCGTTCGACATTCTCGCCGATCAGCTTGAGAATTTCCCGAATGTGGAACTCGATCTGATCGCGATTGCGGCCAACCTGGGTGTTGACGTAATCTTTGGTTCCTGCCATGGACAGTGCCCCCTGCTATCTGCGGAACTTAGGGTTGTTCCTGTCGTGTCCGCCTTGATTTTGCTTACCACCGGAAGCTTGGTTTTTCATCATTTGCTGCGCCTTAGCAATCTGCTGATTATTCATATTGTAGCCCATTTGCTTGGCCATCTTCTGCAGCATCTCCGGGTTGCTCTGCATCTTCGTCATCTGGTAACGCAAGTAGAATACCCCGATGATAACCCCAACGATAATGCCGACGATTAGCGTCACTATCGGAATAATATAGGACCACATTGCCGAACGCCTCCGTGCTTCATAATAAGCCCCCGCCAACGCCATAATCCGTCGCAGCAGGGCTGTCGTATTATGATAGCATGGCCGTTCTTCCCGCGCAAACGAAAATGTCTATTCGACCCCTTAAGACAACACGGATTCAATGAATAACGTCGGATGCTGCGCCAGATCGAGCTCGCTGTAGCCTACCGCATCTTCGCCTTCCTTGTCGATGACCCGAACGACCGGTCTTCCCGGCAAGCCCCGATGCTGTCCGACGACAACGCCGGTCTGGCGGTTGGACAGCTTCACCGATATTCCATTCGGATAGATCGAGACGATCCGCATGAACTGGACGAGCACTTCGTGATCCAGCAGCGTGTTCGAATAGGCATTGAGATTCTCGCAAGCCTCGTGCGGCATAAGCGCCGGCGTATCCTCGTTCTGGGGATAAATCATATTATCGTACATGTTGGCGACGGCCGTGATTTTCGCGTAAGTGTGAATATCATCTCCGGTCAACCCCCTCGGCACGCCGCTTCCATCAATGGCCTCATGGTGCTGGAAAGCCACATGCGCGACCAGCAGGCTGTATTCCCGCTTGTTCTTAAGCAGATCGAAGCCCCGCCAAGCGTGGTGGAATCGTCCTTCCTCCACCTCCGGAGCATCCAGCTTGCCGATGTCATGCAGCAGCGCTCCGATGGCCAGCTCTTTCAGTTGCAGCATATTAAAGCCCATGTTCACGCCCAACAAAGAAGCAATCATGCACACATTCATGGCATGAAGGAATTTGGCGTTGTCCGCTGTTCGAATATCGGAAAGATGAATAAGCAGATTTTGATTTTTCAGCACATCCTCTAGCAGCTCGTCCACCGACTGGCTTACCGCTTTTGTGCTGAATGTTTTGCCGGAGCGCAGCTGCTCGAACGTCTCGGACATTTGGTATATAACCGCTCGCTTCGTCTCCTCCGACAACAGATCTTCATGGGAAATGTCGCGATACAGGGGATCATCGATGTAGACGGTCGTTACCCCGATTCTTTTCAGCGTACTGATCATGAATACCGTGAGTTGCACGCCTGTGGAAAGCAGCACCGCGCCATTCGAAGAGAAGATCGTTTTACCCAATATTTGACCCGGCTCCACCGCTTCGATATCGACTAATCTCATGATTCTCTTCTCTCCCGCTCTTTTGCTCAATATTTCTGTCTTGATGCCCTCAGCCTCAAACTATAAGCTATATTTCGGCAAAAAAGAAGCCGAAGTGAATGGACGGGCGTTGAAAACCATCTCATTTCCTCGGAAATAATCTAATTCGCGTCCTGTGCGGACAGCGCCCGGTCGATTGCCGCCAGCACCTCGGCGTCTTTCTCCTCCGGATATGCGGAGCGCAAGCACTCCACCGCCTCGGCTGTCCCGATCCTGCCCAGCGCCCAAGCGGCTGTAGCTCTCAGCTCCGGCCGGGGATCGTTTCTGAGGACGTTGGCAACATCGGGGACCGACTCCTCGTCACGGAAATTGCCAAGCCCAATGAGGGCGTTGCGTTGAATCGGCTTGCGTCCGCGCCAGGCGGCCGAGCTGGAGCCGAACTTCTCCTTGAATTCGCGGTTGCCCATCGCGAGCAGCGGCCGCAGCAGCGGCTTCGCGACCTCCGGATCGGGCAGCAGCTCGGGATGATGCCGGATGTCGATCTTGCGGTTGACCGGACAGACGATTTGACAGGTATCGCAGCCATAGAGGCGGTTGCCGATCTTGCGCATCATTTCATCTTCGACGAACCCTTTGGTTTGGGTAATAAAAGAAATGCAACGCTGCGCATTGAGCTGTCCGGGTCCGACAAGCGCCCCTGTCGGACAAGCATCGATGCATAGCGTGCAATCCCCGCAGCCGTCGGGCAATGAACTGTCCGCAGGCAACGGAAGGTTGGTGATCACCTCGCCCAGATAAACCCATGACCCCAGCTCGGGCGTAATGATCGAGCAGTTTTTTCCGCTCCAGCCGAGGCCCGCTCTCTCCGCCACCGCACGATCCGACAGTGCGCCCGTATCGACCATGGAGAGCAGCTTGGCTTCCGGCAGACGTTCCAGAATCCACGCCGACAGGTTCGCCATTCGCCGTCTCAGCGCCTGATGATAATCCTCTCCCCAAGCAGATCGGGACAGAATGCCCCTTCTCTTGCCCGGCTCCGATACCGGAGCGTCCTTCAGCTTGGATGGATAAGCTACGGCAATGGCAATAATCGACTTCGCGTCCGCCATGTGGAGAGAAGGGTCTGTTCTCAGATCGAGATCTGGCTCCTCGAATCCGGACTCATGTCCAAGCTCGCGATGGCGAAGGAGCCGTTCCTTTAATTCCAGAAACGGCTCTGCTGTCGTAATGCTCAACTTATCGATTCCCAGTCCCGGGGCTGCAGCAATCAGCTCTCCCTTGAAGCGACTCCAGAACGCAATATCCTTGTTTACCATCCCTGCAACCTCACAGCTGCTTCAGGCGGCTGATCGGCCAGACTATAAAGTCGGCGCGTCCCTGGATCAGGTCTTTCGGCACCTCCTTGAACGCCCGGCTATCCTTGCTGGCGTTCATATGCCGATTGTCGCCCATTACGAAATAGTGATCGGCGCTGACCGTGATCGGCCCGAAGTCCCCGTCCTCAATCTTCGCGTCCGTATAAGGCTCCACTTTCAGTTCGCCGTTAATATAAAGCTCCCCGCCGCGAATTTCCAGGCTGTCCCCGGGAATTCCGACGATTCGCTTTACCAAATATTCCTTGCCTTCTCCGTTCTCGCTCGGCTCCTTCAGAATCACGACATCTCCGCGCTCCAGGCTTCCGAATCGCAAAGCGATTTTGTTCACGAACAGCCATTCGTTCTCGTGCAGCGTCGGCTCCATGGACACCTTCTTAACGGTCGACAGCTGGAATACGAAGGCGCGCAGCAGCAGCACGACCGCCGCAGCGATCAACAGCGCTTTGGTCCAATCCCACAATTCCTTGCGCCATCCGCTTAATCCCGGTTTATAGGCCTTTCGCTCTTTCGGAGGCTTGGCCGCTTTCTGCGGCTTGGAAGCCGAACGCAGCCTGCTCCCGGGAACAGCCGTTTCCATATCTTGTGTCAAGGCGCTTTCCCCTCTTCCTCAGCTTTCCTGTGTCGTTTCCATTGCTCGTAATAAAATAAGACCAGGTTATCGTCGAATGGAAAATGCTTTCCCGCAATGGCCGCCTGCAGCGACTGCAAACCCTGATTGATTCGCTCTTCGACCGCTTTGCCATACCGATATTCTTGTTTATGATGGACGTACTCCTCCCGGTCGAGCTCAAGCATCGTTCCGTCAGGCAGAACCACAACGTCCAGATCGTAATCGATATAGGTCAATACATGCTCGTAACGATAAGGCGGAGATGCCAGGTTGCAATAATAACGAATGCCGTCCTCGCCGATTAGCGCGACGACATTGTACCATCGTTCCGGCAGGAAAAAGGAAACCGCCGGTACCCGACTGATCCATTCCCTTCCGTTGCCCTCCACAATCTTCGTGTATTCATTAATCAGAATCCAGGCCTGCCCTGACGATTGTCCGGGATACAGTCTGTCCTCCGGCACTTGCCAATTCTCCAGCCACATGCGATGCAAAGAGCCGTTATGCTTGAAGCTCTTGATCACGCGGCTCTCGTATCCTCGATCGGCGCTTTCCATTACGGCCCGTCCCTTCGCGGTTCTTGTTGGTGTAGGCCGCCAATTGTTCACAGCACGCGCTACTATAAGAAAAGCATATCTTCCCGCCAAAAGCAATGGCGCAAAAGATATGCTCTCCTGTTTCCGTCCGCCCGGATTAACCGGCCACAATCGCAAGCGGCTGCGTTAACTGAACTATGTCTGTCGACTTTAACCCCAGCGAGTCGTAGAAAGGGCGAAGCACCTCGTTATGCTTGTCCTCCGCGACAAGAACCTTAAGTACATTCCGTTGACGGAACCGATTCCTCATATGTGACACAAGCTCGCGTCCCACGCCCTGGCGCCTGAATTCATTCCGAACGGCGATGCGGTAGACGTAGCCCTTATGTTGATCGATCGTTCCAATCAATACACCGACGATGCTGTCTGCCGATTCCGCCACGAGCACCAGATCGCTGTCCCAAGACAATTGGCGGGCGAAAGCTCCCATCGTCTCTTCACAGCATTCTTCCGACAAAACTTCTTCAAGGAGTTCCGCAACCAACCTGTAGTCTGACAATTGGAATGAACGAATCTGCATGCTGTCATTTCCCCCGGGCATTCAGTTTAACATTCAGTTAACAGTCTCTTCATTTTACGACAATTTAGCGAAAATTCTAGTTCTTTTCTTAAAAAAATCAAAATTTTTTTTGTAAAATCGCTAGAAAACATGATGTAAACGCTTTAATTTGACGATTCTTCTGTAATGCTTCAGAAAATTGGGGGAAATTGCCGAATTTCCGTCGATTACGGCGCATATTCATGCTCATATCGGGAATTTTAAGGAGGTCGATGACTTTTTATACATTAATGTTGATTTAATCGAAAGGATATTGGATAATAAGAATTGTCAGCAGATCAGGCTACATATTTGAAATTCAACTATTAGGAGGTTTTTACCCATGGCACACGAATTACCAGCTCTCCCTTATGCAACGAACGCGCTTGAGCCGCACATCGATGCAACGACTATGGAAATCCACCACGGCCGTCACCATAACACCTACGTGACGAACCTGAACAATGCTTTGAAATCCGCTCCTGAGTTGGAAAGCAAAAGCGTCGAAGATCTGATCTCCGACTTGAACGCCGTTCCTGAGAGCATTCGCACCGCGGTTCGCAACAACGGCGGCGGTCATGCCAACCACAGCCTGTTCTGGAAAACGATCAGCCCAAGCGGCGGCGGCCAGCCTTCCGGCGCTCTTGCAGCAGCTATCGACAGCGAGCTGGGCGGCTTCGATAAATTCAAGGAATCGTTCGCGGCAGCGGCTACGACTCGTTTCGGCTCCGGCTGGGCATGGCTGGCGCTGAGCAAAGACGGCAAACTGAAAGTATACAGCCTGCCTAACCAAGACAGCCCGATTATGGAAGGCGACACTCCGCTGCTCGGCCTTGACGTATGGGAGCACGCTTATTACCTGAAATATCAGAACAAACGTCCGGAATACATCGGAGCTTTCTGGAACGTCGTGGACTGGAACGCAGTCGGCGCGATCTACGACTCCGCGAAATAAGCCTATCGCCCTAAAAGCCCGCAAGCCGCGATCCTCGCGACTTGCGGGCTTTATTCAATCCTTCGTAATTGATCCCTCAGTTCTTAATGCAAGCTCTCCTCATGCTCCAGCAAGCCGTTCAAATCCGCAGCGACGGTATCGATCATATGGACGAACGATGCCAGCTCCTGCGAGCTTGCCGCCTGCTCTCGGGAAAATTTCACCGTAACCTCGCTGCCGTGCTTCACCTCATCCAAGGAGGCGCGAATCTCTTTAAGCTTGCTTTGAATCGTTACCAAAGCCTGCTTGGAGTTAGAGGCCAGCTTGCGAATTTCATTGGCAACCACCTCGAAGCCGAGACCTGCCTCTCCGGCTCTTGCCGCTTCCAGAGCGGCGTTCAAGCCGATCAGATGCGTCTGGTCGGAGATTTCCCTCATGGCAGAGCCCAGTTCATTAATCTCGTCGATGCTGCTGGACAACTCGCCCACTTTCGTATGGCTCGTCTCTTGAACGTTCGCCGTGTGGGAAGCATTCGTCGCGACCTGGTTGCTGCTCTCGCTCAACTGGACCATCATGGAGGACAGCTCCTGAACGACGGAGCTTACCTTGGTCAGCATGTATTGACGGGCTTCGACCAGCCTCCCGATTTTCGCCTTCTCGTCTTCCTCATAAGCCTCAAGCACGATCTGGGAGTCCAGATTGAACAGCTTGCTTAACGCATGCGTCACCTGAAGCCACTCTTGGGGGAGAATCCGTTTCAGATGGTTGGTGGCGATATCCAGGTACAAGACGTAAGTTCCCAGATACCAGCTTGTCGTCAGCCCGATTTTGGAATGAACCTTGCCGATGTACAGGCGTCTTGCGAAAAACTCATCATCGATTACGCCTGAGGTCAGAGACTGAAAGTACCATCTTTGCGTCCCTTTTAATTTCTCGATCGTACTGTGGGAGTGGATAAGCTCGGTCAGCTGCGGCCAAGAGGTAATCTTCGCGTATAACTCGTCTACGACCGCGTCCGTGATCTCAGCGAACTCGGACTGCTTCGATTTCAGGATTGCCAGATCCTCTTCCGTAATGCCGATGTAATTCAATTGCTCTCGTCTGTAACCGTTAACATGAATCAATCCGCGTCTACCCCCTGCTAGTTGTCAAATGCCCTTGGTATACCAGAGTATACCTCTAGAGTGGCTTGATTCAGCCAATTCGTCAAGCACTCTAGGGAATATTTAACAAGGTTTAGGCAAGGAATTTGTTGTTTAGCGCCAAAAGCTTGTCCGTTCTCAGCAGGATGGTCAGCTCATCCCCTCGCTTATGGATTCCCCTTATAAATTCCGGCGCCACATCGGCGATCGCTGCAGGAGTCGATTCCACCTCGCTGTCAGACATGTTGAGCACTTCCGTAACGGAGTCGACCAGCACCCCGATATCGCTTCCGCCCTCGTTCATAATGATCACCCTGGAGTGAACGCTGAGTTGAGCCGGAGCAAATCCCATGCATTGCGAAAGATCGACAACCGGAAGCAGCGCCCCCCGCAAATTCATTACGCCCAGCACTTCGGGAGAATTCGCCGCAACCTGCGATAGGGCGGAAACTCGAATAATCTCCTTGACGCGCCCAATATCCAGCGCATACCGCTGCGTCCCCAGCAGGAAGGTGACACGCTTCGCGGAATCGTCAAGCGCTTCCCTTTGCTGGCTGTCTCTCTTCGCTCCGCCGATCCCCGTACCCGCTTCGCGAACGACCGCGTTCACATCCAGAATATAAGCGATATTGCCGTTGCCCAGAATGGAAGAACCCGATACGTACGAAACCTGGCCCAGATAGGAGGAAAGAGGCTTCATGACGATCTCCTGGTTGGCGACAAGACGGTCCACGTAGAGACAGACTCGCCTCTCCGCAGCGCCAATCATTACGGCATAGCCTTTGCCTTCCCTGCCGGGCTCCGTACGAAGCCTCTCATGCAACCGTACAAGCGGAAACACATCCCCCCGCACCGTGCAAATTTCTTTGCCGTGCAGGCGCTGAACATCCGCCGAAGACAGCTGAAAGGTTTCCAGCACATGAACGAGCGGAATCGCAAACGTATGTTGACCCAGCCCGATGAGCAAGGAGCGCGTAATCGCCAAGGTTAATGGCAGCTTGATGATGATTTCCGTTCCCTTGCCGGGCTCGGTAACGATATCGATTACTCCGTTCAGCTTCTCGATTTGCGTTCTGACGATGTCCATGCCGACGCCACGCCCCGACAGCTCTGTGACTTGCTCGGCGGTGGACATGCCCGAGTGGAAGATCAGCGCGATGACTTCCTTCTCGGACATTTGCGCCGCCTCTTCCTCAGTGATGAATCCTTTATGAATCGCTTTGAGCTTGATCTTCTCCGAATTAAGTCCCCGTCCGTCGTCCCTGACGCGAATCACGATCGCGTTCTCCTGGTGGCTGGCGTGCAGCAGAAGCTGCCCTCTGCGCGGCTTGCCGAGCCGCACGCGCTCCTCCGGAGCTTCAAGCCCGTGATCCGCCGCATTGCGAAGAATATGTATCAGCGGATCGCTGATCTCCTCGATCAACGTCCGATCAAGCTCGGTCTCCTTCCCCTCGACCGTGAATTGAATTTCCTTGCCCGCCTGCTGTGCCAGGTCTCTGACCAGTCGGGGAAAGCGGTTGAACAGCTGCTCGATCGGCAGCATCCGCGTCTTCATCATCCCTTCCTGCAACTGGGCGATGACTCGGTTAAGGTGATCCGCCACCTCCCCGAGCATTCCGACCTCCGGCTCTTGCTTGCTCCGTTCGGTCATCATTTTACGGACTTCCTGCAGACGGGTGTTATCGATGATCAGCTCGCCTACCAGATTTAACAGCTGCTCCAGCCTCTTCACATCGACGCGGACCGTCTGCTGCACCTGAACCTTACTCTCCGCGCCGGCCTCAGCCCCCTGCTCCGGCTTGTCTGACTTATTAGAGCCCTCCGCCTGAATCGCCGGAGGGGACGCCGAAGAGTCTGGGTTTGCTGGCAACGGCCTCTCGTCCGCTTCTGGCTCGATGAGCGATTCGATCAGCTTAGCGCTGACCTCGCCAATCTGGGACAGCTGCCCGATATTCCCTTCAATCTCGGAAGGTGAGCACGCAGAGGCCGCCACGAATGAAAGCGGGCCGGATCGAAGCTGCTCTTCGTTCTCCCAGGCTTCGATTGCGGGCACAACCGCGATGATCTCGCCCATCTCTCCCAAGGTCCGATGAACGATCATCCCCCGCACCATCGGCATGTCGGCATCCGCGGACAAGGTCACCGAGACGAGATAGAGCGGAATGCCCGCCTCCCGCTTCCTCATCATTTCCTCCAGCTCCGACTGGCTCCAGCCCGCCGACGTTCCGGCTTCTCCCGACGGCGCCGCCGTCTCCGACGCGGCCGTTATCTCTTCAGCCGTGACCTCCATACAGCCATCCAGCGCCTTAAGCAGCGTCTCGTCCGGCGCCTGCTCCGGTTTTCCTTGCCGCAAAGCCTCCCGTTGCGTTTTCAAATAATCGATACACCCGAACAAGGTGTTGATCAGCGGGGAGCTTAAACCAAGCCTGTCCTGTCGCAACAGATCGAACACGCTCTCGACCTTATGCGTGACTTCCTTCATATGGTGAAAGCCCATAGCCGCAGAAGAGCCCTTTAGCGTATGCGCGGCACGAAAAATTCTCTGGATCGTATCGCTGTGATTGCCGTCGTTCTCCAGCTCCAGAATCGCATGATCGAGCGTAAGCAGCTGTTCCTCCAACTCATCCAGGAACACGCTTAAATAAGTCGACGCGAACGCATCCATCTTAGTGCAGCTCCCCTCTCAGGCCGAGTACGGCTTTCAGATCCAGAATACTGACCAGCCGCCCTCCCAATCTGCCGATTCCCGACAGGAAACCGCGATTCGCGACCGCTGCGTTATCCGTCGCGGGCGGCATAATTTCTTCGAACACGGCGACCTGCTCTACGCTATCCACGGATATGCCGATATCCTCTTCCTCCGTGCTCACAATGACGATGCGCGCTTGGGAATTCTCCGGCGCTTCCGGAACGCCGAATCTGGCCCCCAGCCCGATTACGGGCACGATCTTCCCCCGCAAGTTAATGACTCCCTTGACGAAGGACTTGTCGCAGGGAACCGCCGTAATCGGCTGGACTTTAATAATTTCCTGGATCTCCTCTATGGAAAGGGCATATCTCTCGGCGTTCAGCCCGATGACGATAAAGTGGCTCATGCTGTCCCTACTCTCCCGCACTGTGAACTTATACCTTGAAGATCGACACGTTCGCGTTCAGCTTCTCCGACAAACGCGCCAGAGAGTTGGAGGAGCTTGCCGCCTCTTCGGCCGCCGCAGCGGATTGCTGGCTCGCCGCCGCAATCGTCTCGACGGCTTTCTTCACCTCTTCGGATTGCGCGGATTGCTCTTCGCTGGCGGCGGCTATCTCCGAAACCTGACTTGCCGTTTCTCCCACCATGCTGACAATCTGCTCGAAGGTCTGTCCGGTTTTGGCCGACAGCCCTGCCGCTTCCTTCACCGCGTTTACGCTTTGATCCGTATTCACCTGCATGCCTTTAATGATGGACGCAATCTGCTTCGTCGCCTCTCCGCTGCGCTCCGCCAGCTTGCGGACCTCGTCGGCGACAACCGCAAAGCCTCTGCCTTGATCTCCTGCTCTGGCCGCCTCGATGGCCGCGTTAAGGGCGAGCAGATTGGTCTGCTCGGCAATTTCGTCAATGACTTCGATAATTTGCCCGATCTTCTGCGAATCCTGCTCCAGCAGCCTCATCTGCTCGGACAAGCGTTCCATGCTCTGCAAGGATTCGGCGATAGCTTCCCCGCCTTGCTCCGCACCCCGTCTCGTTCTCTCGGACAGCTCGGCAACGGAGCTTGCGTTCTCGGCTACCGCGATGACCGCACGAGTCATTTCCTTCACCAGCTCGTTAATCGTCTGGGCGGATTCCGCCTGGTCCGTGCTGCCTTTGGCGATTTCCTCGGTGGTCGCGGAGATTTCCTCTGCGGAAGCCGCAACGCTTTGCGCCGAGCCGAGCGTCTGCCCGATTAAGTTCCGAAGGTTCTCCATCATTTCGTTAAAGGCGCCGGCAAGCACCCCGACCTCGTCCTTCGACAGAGCCTCCGCCTTCTCGGTCAGATCTCCTTGGGCCGCTTTAGTCGCGACGCTCATTACCGAACGAACGGAACGAACGAGACGGGAAGAGAGCAGAATCGCCAGCGTGAGGCCGATGGCAAGCGCCGTTACGGAGAGTACGACGATAATAATCGTCCCGACCCGGTTCGAGTCGAACGTATACTCCACTTCCTCGTCGGCTCCTTTGACGTTGTACTCGATCCACTCGTTCATTTCGGCCCGGATCGTCTGAACCAACGGGAGAACTTCCCGAATAGGCTCCAGATCGGTATTGGTGCCTTTGCTCTTCGCCTCATCTATTAGATTTCGCACGGTAGCGAAATACTTCTCCGAATTGTCGCGTATGTTGTCATACATCGCCTGCTCTTCGGAGTTGCTGACATAATCGCTGTACTGCTGGATCTCGCGATTGAAATTGTCCATAGCCGTCGTCAGAGACTCGATCATTTCGTTCCTCGTCTGCTCGTTGGTCTCGAATCTCATCATCATGAGCTGGCCGCTCATGCCGTTAAAATCGCCCCTCATCTGCGACAGCTTGTATATGCTTGGCATCCAGCTGTCCTTGACCTCTGTGATGGAGCCCTTCAGCGTCGTCATCTGCACAACCGACACCGTGCCGACCGTAATGAGTAGAGCGAGAACGATTCCAAACCCCGTCAACAATTTCGCGCGAATGTTCACTATTGTCTCTCCTTCGTGTGCTTACATGGATGTCAATCCAGGCTACGCCTCAACCTCTTCCGATCGCCTAATGAGGCAATCCAATATGTTCATCAGTTCTCCGCGGGCTTGGTTTAGAAAACCCATTAGCGAGTCCTGCAGCTTGTCCGTCTGCAAAGTGGCGTTAAGCCAGATTTGACGATTGAGAATCACGATAGACAATTCATACTTGGAGGGATAACGCTTGATCTCCTCATAGATCGTCGTTCCCAGATAGGATTCCGGCAGCACCAACGAATACATGAGGGTCGGATAGTCCGGCTCCATGTCCTTGATCTGGAACTGTTCTTGCAGCGGATAGTTATATTTGCTCCATAGGTGGCCGTAAGGAACCGCCTCTTCCTCCCATACCGGCTCGTAGGCGCGAACCGCCTCGTCGAAGAGCCGCTTGTAGAAATGGATCAGCTTCACTTCGTCCCCCCTCACTCGACGCTGCCAGCTAGCATAACCGACATTTCCCCTCCTGTTTTTAATCTTCCAGTTTCTTCAATTCAATCTAACTTTACGTCCGAATTATTAGTTCTTGTGCTTGGTTAATATTTGAAAGTTGTGTGTTTCTCTAACTGAATTTCGAAGGAAAAATCCGAGTTGTTAGGAAACTATGTGCGAAGCTCGCCGCCTTGAAGCAACGACAAAAAAGGCCGCCGAATCCTCCGGCAACCTTGCCGAAGGCCTTCGCGACCTGAGATGAAGATAGACTTGCTGATCCGATTGTTACTTAACGAGCTTCATGATGAATGGCATGAATGAAATACTCCGTTAACAATTTCCTGAAGACGTTAGGCCACGCGTAATCTTCGAAATCCTCGGGACCGATCCAGCGATAAGCGGTGCGATCGGCCACATAAGCTTCCTCCTGCGCCTCTGCCGCCAGCACCTTGATTTTCCATACGAGATGGGTGAAAATATGCTGCGCTTCCCCGATCACTTCATCCGCCGCCCGAATTCGAACGCCCTCCTCGGTCAAGGCTTCCTCCAGCATCAGCGCACCGGCGGCGGGATTGTCCCAAGTTCCTTCATCGGAGACTTCCACGTGAGGAAGCTCCCACATCTTGGCCAGCAGTCCGGTGTCTGGCCGTTGCCGTACGAGCACCTTGCCCGCATGAGCGCCCTTTCCCTCGACGATAACGGCGAAGCGAAAGACAGGCTTGGCCTTCTTCGCCTTTGTCTTTACCGGAAGCTCCCTCTCCCTGCCTTGATGACGCCCTTCGCAATGCAGCGAGACCGGACACGCAGGGCAATCGGGAGATTTGGGCGTGCAGACCATGGCTCCAAGCTCCATCAGCGCTTGATTGAAGTCGGAGGCTTCGCCTTCGGGAATAAGAGCTTGAGCCCGGTCCTCCATCGAGATTCGGGTCGAAGGACGGGCGATATCGTCATCAAGGCAAAAATACCGGGACAACACTCTCATCACGTTACCGTCCACCGCCGGCTCCGGCTGATCGAAGGCGATGCTGAGAATCGCTCCGGTCGTATAGGGACCGACGCCCTTCAGCCCGGACACTTCCTGCTTGGTGCGGGGAACCTCGCCGCCATAGCGCTCCACCACTTCTCTGGCGGCCGATTGAAGATTGCGCGCCCTGGAGTAATAGCCGAGGCCTTCCCAGTGCTTCAATACCTCGTCCTCCGGCGCTTCGGCCAATTGACTAAGCGTCGGAAAGCGATCCACGAAACGATGAAAATAGGGAATGACCGTATCCACGCGCGTCTGCTGCAGCATAATTTCCGATACCCAAATATGATAAGGATCCCGGCTTCTTCTCCACGGCAAATCCCGCCGCTCCTTGCGGTACCACCGCAGCAGCTCCGCGCTGAAAAATCGCTGATTGTCCTGTTGCTTCAATTCCGTTACCCTTCTTCCTTGCCCGTCTGTTCGCCCTCGGCGGATGCGGTAAAGAGCGCAGCCTGCTTGCGATAGCGGCTGGGCGTCAATCCCGTATGGGCCTTGAACATCCTGGAGAAATAATAGATTTGCATCCCTACCTGCCCGGCAACGGCCGATACGTTGCAGTCGGGATTCAGCAGCAAGCCCTTGGCGACTTCCATACGCCGCTGATTCACGTATTGAATAGGCGAATTGCCGAGAATACCTTTGAAAAAAACAATAAAGTAGTTGGGATGCAAATAAACCTGCTTGGCCAGACTCTCCACCGTGATGTTGTCTGATAGATGCTCGTCAATATACTTTAGCACCACGTTCACCTTCTTAAGGTCGTCCGACGGCGCATGATTGTCCAGTATGGATAGATTGTCCAGATAGATGCTGATCAGCTCCAGCATGATCGCTTTGTTCCTTAGCCTGGATGTCAGGCCGTCCTTCGACAGCTCCTCGAACAGGCGCACGAAGAGAACAGAGACCGCTTCGGCCTCCTTCACCTGAATGTGAAACGGAATTTGCAGCGTCCGGTACAGATCCCTGTCTTCGTAGTTGCTGCGGAAATGGCACCACTGCAGCGTCACCTGCTCGCCGTCCTTCAGCGAGAGCCGATGCGACATGCCGGCCAGGACGATAACCAGTTGTCCGGGAACAAGCTGAACCTCTTTGTTCTCGACAATGATCTTCCCGGCGCCTTCCTTGACGAACAAAAACCGATTGCAATCGTAGACGTCGTCCCGCTCTCTTAAAGACGCCGCCTCCAGCACTGTCTCCGCTGCGGCCGCGACCTCGATGTTCATGTGCTCGAAATGCTTCATCATGATCGTCAAATAGTTCGTGTTCATTTTTCTGCCTCATTATCTGGATCGAAATAATAGCTTCATCTCCATAGCTTCTTCCATTATACGTGAAGAGGCGAGGGGCGTAAATTACCAGATCGTATTCGTGCACCCAATAAATAACAGCCCGGCGGGTGCGACCAACCGGACTGCTACCGTTATTCCTTTTCAATTAAAGCCGTCGCCGCGGCAATCGTTCGTTCGTGCGTAATCGCCACATGCAGCCGATACGCCAGTCCATCCCACCCTAGACGGTTGATGGATGCGGCCGACAGCGTGCAGACCGGCCTCCCCAGCTCATCCGGAACGATCTGAATATCCTGGAAGCCAACCTTGGACCCGATCCCGCAGCCGATCGCCTTCACGACCGCTTCCTTGGCCGCAAATCTTCCGCAAGCATACTCCAGTGCGCGTTTCGCCGGCAGAGCGGACCAGTCCTTCCGCTCCTCGGGCGTAAGCACCCTTTCAATGAAGCGCCGACCGCCAGAACCGGTCAATATGCTCTCCATACGCGCCAGCTCGACGACATCCAGACCGATTCCGACGATCATGCCGCTCGTCAGACTCCCGGAATGCCTTGCCGCTTGTGCTGCGTGCGTCTGTAATGGCGCTCCAGGATCTCGCGCGCTTTCGCATCGATCTCCTTGCCTTCCAAGTAGGAGCTGTTATCCTCATACGATACCCCAAGCTCTTCCTCGTCGGTCTGCCCTTGCCACAGGCCGGCTGTTGGCGCTTTGTCGATCACGCTTGCAGGAACGCCAAGCCGTCTGGCCAGCTCGCGAACCTGGCGCTTGTTCAACGTGCTGAGAGGAGTAATGTCGACTGCGCCGTCTCCCCATTTGGTAAAGAAGCCCGTCAGCGCTTCCGAGGCGTGATCCGTTCCCACGACCAGCAGATTGAGGTCGAAGGCCAGCGCATACTGTACGACCATCCTCGTACGGGCCTTGACGTTGCCCTTGCCGCCGCGGCTCATATGCTTGTGGATGCTCAAGGCTTTGAAGGCGTATTCGCTCTCCAGCACGATCTCGTCTACCGCTTCCTGAATGTTCGTCTCGACCTTATGCGTCAGATTGAAAGCCTCGGCCACCTCATAGCTGTGATGGATGTCTTCCTGCTCTCCGTAGGGCTGGAATACGCCAAGCGTTATGTACTCCTTCCCCGTCTCCTGGGAAAGTTCGTCCGTCGCCCGCTTGCATAATCCGGCGGCTACGGCGCTGTCCACGCCTCCGCTGATGGCGATCAACAGCCCCGTTGCGCTCGCTTGCACGACATAATCCTTGAGAAACTGGACTCTGCGCCTAATCTCCTCGTCCGCGTCAATGGTCGGCTTCACGCCAAGAGCCGCGATAATTTCTTGCTGAACAGTCGTCATCTGCGCATTCCTCCTTGACGTTGAAATAAAAATATCCCGGGGGCTCGACCCTTCGCGGGGTTTCGCCTCCGGGAATAACGCGCATTACCGGCAATAACGGTCAAAGGCGTCCGTCAAATCCGCTGCAATGTCTCCCGCGCTGCGATTCTCAATCTGGTGCCTCTCGATAAAGTGCACAAGTTCTCCGTCTTTCATAAGCGCGATAGATGGAGAAGATGGCGGATAAGGCAGGAAATATTCCCGCGCCTTGGCGGTTGCTTCCTTATCCTGACCGGCGAATACCGTATACAGGTGATCCGGAAGAGCGTCATGGCCGAGAGCTTCGGCTACTCCCGGGCGGCATTGTCCCGCAGCGCAGCCGCAGACGGAATTCACGACGATCAGCGTCGTGCCGGAAGCGGACGGCAGCTTGGCCTCTACTTCCTCCGGGGTTCTCAATTCTTCAATCCCGAGCCGGGTTAAATCGTCTCGCATCGGCTGGATCATGTCCAGCATATATCTCTCGAAAGACATCGACATGTAAGTCGCCTCGCTTTCCGCAATATGGAATGGCGGTTCTCTTCATCCGCTGTCCTTCATTATAACGCGCATTCGCGAGCCTCGTCAAAGCAAACGGCGGCGATCCCCGCCATGTCGGATAGGGATCGCCGCCTTCTACGGTTCGTCTTGAACCTCAGGCGCCGGATAGCCGTCCTCTTCGTCCCGCAAGCGGTCAGGAGCGCTGGAATGCGCCGGGTGCATGAACGGACGTCTCAGCGGAATGCCTCTTTCGAAGAGATCGCGGTTCTCGCTCGTAAGAAAGCCGATATCCTTGTAAGGATGCACCCATTGCTCCCCCGCCATGACGGAAGGTTCCGTTTCGGCGCTCCACTGCTCCAGAGGAGATTGCTCGGATTCGTAATCATGGTCGCCGATCACAACGCCGTAATCGTTCACGAACGACTCTCTCGGCCCGCGTCCGACAAGATCCTCCGGGCGGAATTCGAGCTCGAAGGGGTCAAGCGAAGGATCGTCCGGTCCTTCGGCCCGTTGCACGCCCAAGTAAGGAGCCTTGCCGCTTTCCGCATCGGACATCATGTCGAGGGCCTGTTCGGACCGTCGAGCTTCTTGTCATACCCCGGGGACAGGGGAGACGCAGACTT
Organism: Cohnella boryungensis; assembly: GCF_042651945.1. Taxonomy (NCBI): domain Bacteria; kingdom Bacillati; phylum Bacillota; class Bacilli; order Caryophanales; family Paenibacillaceae; genus Cohnella; species Cohnella boryungensis. The sequence continues at coordinate 97,571 of NZ_JBHSED010000007.1, forward strand.
GCGCCTGTCGCGCTTGGCTTCAGCGCGTCTTGTCTTCGAAGATTCCTCGTTGTTCGCCATGGACACGGCCTCCTTGTCTGAGCTTTCCCCCGTAGTGTAACCGACTTGTCCGCAGTTATCCGCACTGAGGCCCATCATGCGGCGATCTCTTTATACCGTTGTCAGGCCGGGCTTGTCGAACGAAACGATAAAGGTCGTTCCCTTGCCCACCGTCGACTCCACCTGTATTTTGCCGTTGTGCCGCTCTACGATGCTCAAGCACAGCGCCAAGCCCAACCCCGTCCCGTTGGTCTTCGTCGTGAAGAAGGGCTCGAACAGCCGCTCCAGCTTTTCCTGTGGTATTCCGGTTCCCGTATCGGACACTCTCAGTTGCACCGCGTCCTGAAGATTAAACGTCTCAAGGCGCAGCACTCCTTTATCCTTCATGGCTTCCATTCCGTTGCGAGACAGATTAAGCACAAGCTGCTTCATCTCCTTGCTGTTCATCGGAATCAGGTCCACGCTTTCATCCAGCCTCAAATCCACAATTTGCCCCCTCATGTTGGCGTCCGCCCAGATGAGCGGCAGCAAGTCGTTCAACAGCCGATTAAGATCGGAAGGCTCCTTCTCCACGATGCGATTCTGGGCGAGCGAGAGAAAATCGTTGATAATCGAATTGGCGCGGTCAAGCTCATCCAACACGATGCGAAAATAGGATTGCTGCTCTGAGGGGCTGCGTTCGTTAAGCAACTGGATGAAGCCCCTGATCACCGCCATCGGATTGCGAATCTCATGCGTAATGCTGGCCGCCATCTGCCCGACGAGACTTAACCGCTCCATTCGGTCAACCTCGTCCTTCAGCCGTTGCAGTTCGGTCACGTCGTGCCCGATGAACAGCACGCCGTCCGTGCCTTGGGAAGGCATGTCCCTAAGCGAACAATATACCGTGTAGAACACGCGGCCGTGCAGCCTCAATATCTCCGTTAGCCGATCCTCTCCCTGGAGAACGCGCTCAAGAGAATTCGTCTCGGCTGCGACGCCCATCTTGTCCAGCAGCAAGGTGAATGGCTGATGAAGGATATCATGGCGTCCCTTCGGCAGAACAAAGGTTAACGTCATGTCATTGACGTGGGTTATCATCCCCTTGCTATCGCAGAAAACGACCATAAGAGGGGAGTTGTCGATAAATTGTTGAAGCCGCCGCATCTCCTTGCGGTATTTCATCGATACGTCGTGAAGCTGCAGCTGCAGCTGTATCCGTTCGAAGCTCAGCTCCGCGAAGTGAATGCACAGTAGCGTAACGCCGACGGAAATCAAGGAGCAGAGAATCAATAGACAGATCAATTCCTGCGTATCGCCCGGAGCCATCTCTGCTGCTTCGGGCCAGTATGCTCCATTGTGAGACAGCCCCATGAGCAGGGAGAGGATGACCGCAATCTTGAATTTGCCTCTGCGGTTATGCCCAGCAAACCTGGAAATGCTGGAGAAGAGAACAGGTGCGAAGAGGATAATAAAGCCCGCCAGCATGTAATATTGCCAATCTTGCGTAATCTCGAACAGCCTAACGATGACAAATACGGTCAGCAGGATCACGGCAACCGGAAATCCTCCGTACAAAGAGCCGATCAGGTAGGGCACATGACGCAGATCGAAGTGGATGCCCTGGTCGATAATCGAGGAGAAATACACATTGAGCAGCATCGCAATTCCACAGCCAATTCCGACAAAAAGGTGCGTTCGCCCGGTCCTTTCCGGCTTATCGTGCCATACCAGGAACATGAAAACCGGCAGGCAGGCAATCAAAATCTGCAGCAAAGAATCTTTCCACATCCAACGAACCTCCCGCATGGACGGATCGGTTTCAACCCTTCATTAGCAATGAGATGCATGCTTGTCTTGGGAATCACTTAGATTAAAACACATCTCACCATAGGTTACAATATAAGGCATTTAATTCGATTAAATTCAGCGAAAAACCCGGAAATTGAGCTTCGAGGCTTTCGGGGTTGGCGATTGTCGGCCCCGGTGTTACACTCAGTATGAAATGCTGGTTAATCAGGAGAAATGAGATGAACTACGATGTTATCGTGGTCGGCGGAGGTTCCGCAGGCCTTATGGCCGCTATCGCGGCAAGCAAGCATGGAGCGTCCGTCCTGTTGCTCGATAAGGGAGACAAGCTGGGACGCAAGCTCGGCATCTCCGGCGGGGGGCGCTGCAACGTGACCAATAATAAGGACACCGACGAGCTGATCAAGCATATTCCCGGCAACGGCCGCTTCCTCTACAGCTCCTTTGCCAATTTCAACAACCGGGACATTATCGATTTTTTCGAGAAGCTCGGCATTCGGCTGAAGGAAGAAGATAACGGGAGAATGTTCCCCGTAACGGACAAGGCCAAGACCGTCGTCGACACGTTAATCGCCCAGGTTCGCAAGCAAGGCGCGGAGATTCGGGTCAATTGTCCCGTAGATCAGGTGACGTTCTCCGACGGCCGAACGACCGGCGTGCGTCTTCGATCGGGCGAGAAGCTGTCCAGCACTGCCGTAATCGTCGCCTCGGGAGGCAAATCCGTTCCTCATACCGGATCGACCGGAGACGGCTACGCTTGGGCGGAGGCTGCCGGCCATACCATTACCGAGCTGTTTCCTACCGAAGTGCCGCTCACCTCAAACGAGCCTTTCATTGTCAGCAAGGAGCTTCAAGGCCTAAGCCTTAGAGATGTCGGCTTGTCCGTCTGGAATCCGAAGGGCAAGCGGATCGTGGAGCATCGGGGAGATATGATTTTCACCCATTTCGGTCTTTCCGGACCGATCGCCCTTCGTTGCAGCCAGTTCGTCGTCAAAGGGCTCAAACAATTTCAGGTAGGCAACATTGAAGTGTCCGTGGACTTGATGCCTGCCGACAGCGTGGACGAAGTGTACTCCAGAACGTTGAAGTTAACGGAGCTTGAGCCTAAAAAAGCCATTAAGAACATTCTTAAAACTTGTTTGCCTGAGAAGATGATCCCGCTTCTGTTGCAACAATCGGGATTGTCCGAATCGCTCACCTATGACAATCTTCCAAGACAGGAATGGATGCAACTAGCCAAAATTATCAAGCGATTCCCGATCCGCGTATACGGAACCTTGTCGATTGAGGATGCTTTCGTAACCGGCGGGGGGATTAACTTAAAAGAAATCGATCCGCGTACGATGGAGTCCAAGCTTGTAAGCGGACTGTATTTTTGTGGAGAAATTCTCGATATTCATGGCTATACGGGGGGCTACAATATTACGGCTGCTTTCTCTACGGGATATTCCGCAGGCACGAATGCCGCTAGCCGGTAAAACAAATACGGAACGCATAGATCAGCGGGAATCCTGCTGCTAACGCGTTCCGTATTTTTATTTGGTGCCGGTGAAAGTAATTCCTTGTACGAAAAATCGATTAAAGAAAATGTAAATCAATAGAGCCGGAATCGTCATAATGATCGATGCCGCCATAATGTAGTTCCAGAAGCTAATATACTGCCCCTTGAACGTATTCAATCCGACAGACAACGTAAACATCGACTTATCGGACATCAGCATGAGCGGCTTCAAGAACTCGTTCCATGCCCCCATGAAGATGAATATCGTTTGCGCCGCAAGAGCCGGTTTAGCCAGAGGCAGAACAACTTTGAAGAAGAGCCTGAACCTGCCCAAGCCATCCAACTCCGCAGCTTCTTCAAGCTCTTTGGGGAAATTGATGAAAAACTGGCGCATCATGAAGATGTAAGTCGCTTGAGCTGCCATCGGAACGATAATCGCCTGATAGCTGTTTAGCCAGCCAAGCTCCTTGATAATCAGGTAACTCGGAATGATAGTCAACTGGCCTGGAATCATGATCATAGCCAGTATACTGTAGAACATCAGCGTGCTGCCCGGAAAACGGATTCGAGCCAGCGCGTACCCTGCCATGGAATTAAACAGCAGGTTAAATACCGTAACCGATATGGCAATGAACGCGCTGTTCATAAACCAGCGGGAAAACATGGGCTCTTGCTTGAAGATGGTTTGATAATTGTCTAACGTAAAATGCTTCGGTATGAAGTGTATTCCCCCGGAAACGATTTCCGGCAATGACTTGAACGAAGCGGACAACGCCCATAAAAACGGTATAAACGTAATGAGCGCATAGACGCTCAGCAGGACATAGAACAACGGCCTGAAACGATTGATCGAACGCATTTCCTATCCCCTCCTAATTCAGCCGCTCTTCCTTGAAGATTAAGCGCTGGATAAGCGTAATGAGCATTATGACGACCGCGAGCAAAAAGGCAAGGGCGGAAGCATACCCCATATCCATGCTCTTGAAGGCATACTGGTAGATGAGCAACACCATGGTCAGCGTCGCATTGTTCGGCCCCCCGGAGCCTGCCGAGAAAATATAGGATTGGTCGAATAATTGAAAAGTTCCGATAATCCCCATGACGACAACGTAGAAAGTGACGGGCTTGAGCTGCGGCACGGTAATACGCCAGAACTTCTGCCACCCGTTTGCTCCATCGATATCCGCCGCTTCGTACAGGTTCTCAGGGATATCCTGCAAAGCGGCCAAATAGATAACCATGAATAGCGGAGCCGTCGACCAAATATTCATGATCATGATGCCCAAAAGCGCGACCGAAGGATCTCCTAGCCAGTTGTATGTCGGCAGGCCAACCGATTCAAGCAAGTAGTTCAGAAGGCCGTTGCTGTTGTAGATCCACATGAAAATGAGCACGAGCACGGCCGACGACGTAACGGTAGGTAAATAAAAGGCGACCCTGAAAAAATTGCGGTAGCGAAGCTTCATGTTCAAGATCGAAGCCAGCACGAGCGAGAGAATCGTCTGGGCCGGGACGACGATCAGCGCGTACTTGACCGTATTCCTTAGCGCGATCCATAGACGCGGGTCGTCGATCATTCTCTCGAAGTTAGCCGTTCCGGTAAATTTGTAGCTTACCGTACCTAGAAGATTTACTTTGTGGAAAGATAAATAAATCGCGTAACCGATCGGCAACAGTAAAAAACAGCCGAGAATAAGAATCGTGGGAGCCATGAATGAATACCCCGACAATAGATCCCTGATTTTGTTTTTCCCTTTCAATCTGGCCATGTTGAAGCTCTCCTTTCAGCCTTTCCGTGTTGGGGCGTGAAATGACTAAAGCCGTGAGCGGCGTTCGTCTGCGGCTTCACTCGTTTCACGCCAACGCGTGTGCGACAAGCTTGGGACGCGGACGCCATTAGCGCCCCTACGTCCCTCGCTTCTTAAGCCATATGAATTATTCCGCTGCCTTGATTTCTTTATTAGCGGTTTCTTGGGCTTTATTCAGCGCATCAGTCAATGAAGAGCCTCCCGTATACGCCGCGACGAATTGATTGTTGAAGTTGTTCATGATCGTCGGCAGCGTGGACCCCGCTTGCCATGGAGTCGCGTATGAAGAGCCGGCTACTAGTGCGCCGCGCAACGCGTCTTTATCATATCCAAGCTCTGCGGATACGGATTTACGCGTCGGTAGAGCGAAGCCTTTGCTCGTCCAAGTTTTCATGCCTTCTTTGCCCGTCAAGTAAGAGAGCAGCTTCCATGCCGCTTCTTTCTGCTTGGAATTTTTGTTCATGACATAGGCGACCGTGAAAGCCATCGTTCCTTTTTGCCCATTAACCGTAGGCACTTCCGCCGTTCCGAAATCTACGTCTTTGAAATTGGACTGAATGTAAGGGATCGCCCAGTTGCCTTCGATGACCATTGCCGCTTTTTGTTGGCCGAACATTTCTCCGCCCCAACCTGCGCCGACATCGGAAGGTTGTCCTGCCGTATTCGCCTTTGTATGCTGATCAATGACAAGAGACAATCCTTTCTCCGCTTCCTGAGTCGCAAATGCCGCCATGCCTTGCTCATCGGAAAGTTTACCTCCGAACGCTTTGATCATGAACATTTGACGAGCTAGCTCAGGTGCTTGGCCCAAACCGTATACTTCGACTTTTTTGCCGTTCTTTTTGGTCAACTTCTCGGATACGGACATTAGCTCATCCCAGGTTGTCGGAGGTGTCGTGATTCCAGCGTCGGTGAACATTTTTTTGTTATAGAACAAAGCCAGCGTGGAAGTATCTTTCGGCAAGCCGTACAGTTTGCCATCCGCGGATTTGAAAGCATTAATAGTAGGAGCTTCAAAATCATCTACGTCGAATTCAGGCGTTACGTAACCGTCCAACGGTTCCAGTACGTCTTTCTCAATCAAAGCGGGAGCTTCGAATGCGTCCAAATAAAAGAGATCAGGCGCTTCGTTCCCGATTAGACGGGTTTTGATAACATCCATATATTGGTCTGCGATAACTTCGTATTTCACTTTGACGTCCGGATTTTTCGCTTGGAACTCGTCCAATACCTGTTGCAGCAGCGCTTGCTCTTCAGGAGAAGAACCCCAGCCAGCTAACGTTACTTCGACTGGATCTTTAGCCGCTTCCGGCGTTTGCGATGCAGATGAGGACGGGGAAGCGCTCTCACCGTTCTTGGAATTGTTCCCGCAAGCGGACACAACCATTACGAGAGCCAACATCAGGACTAACATTGTAGATAATCTTTGTTTCATTTAAATCCTTCCTCCCTTTTATATGTTTCTATAATTAAACGGTTGTAAGAAATCGCTCATGCTGACAATGATTGAACCGGCGGTACCTTCCGGCTATTTGGTCAGTAAGTGAACGATTACTTACCCGCTCAATTCGGAAATTGCTTCAGCCGCGCCGCGGGCTATTCGATGATCTCGATGGAGCACCCGCTGCTATTGTCGAGTATTTCTACCCGAAGCGGCTCCGTACTATGGCCGCGGCTTAGTTCAACCGAAATTCGGCCATCGGCTACGGGTAGATCCGTTACGGTCAAGCGATTGATTCCATCCGGCAGGAACGGATCCAATCGAATCGACCGTGTCAACGCATCGGGCTGTAACCCAAGCATCGCTTGAATTAATACGACGGATGTTCCGGCAGCCCATGCTTGCGGAGAACACGCAACCGGGTAGGAAACCGGGTAGCCTACGGATTCATCATAACCGCAGTAAAGCTCCGGCAAACGGTTGTACTCGAAGTGTTCGGCCGCTTTCAACATTCCGGAAACGACGGTCGCAGCTTCTTCCTTGAAGCCTAATCTGCTCATCCCGATCAACGTCATGGAGTTATCGTGCGGCCAGACGCTTCCATCGTGATAACTCATCGGGTTATAACCGGTCGAGCCGCTGGACATCGTGCGAATGCCGTATCCTCCGAACATATCTTCCGCCACGAGTCTTTGCGCCACAAGCCGCGCTTTGTCCTCCGGGACAAGGAGGCTCATGAGCAAGTGACCGGGATTGGAAGTGACGGATTGAACTTGATCCTTGTTGGCATCTAGCGCAATGGCATAGAACTTCTCATCCGGCATCCAGAAGGCACCGTCGAAAGCTTGCTTAAGGCGCTCGGCTTCATCTCTCAGTTGCTGACCCAATTCATTGCGACCCAGTCTTTCGAGAATCGGAGCAAGACGAAGCTTCGCTTGATACACGTAACCTTGCACTTCTACCAAAGCTATTGGAGCAACTGCGAAGTCTCCGCTCTTATGCACGACGGAATCGGCGGAATCTTTCCACCCTTGGTTGGCGATTCCTTTGGACGATTCCTGGTAGTATTCGACCCAGCCATCCTTGTCGCGGTCGCCGTGGCCGTTGATCCATTCCAAAGCTTTCTCAATATTAGGCAGGAGCTTGGCGATCGTATCCGTGTCTCCCGTCCAGTGGGCATATTCTGCTGCCAATAAAATAAACAAAGGCGTGGAATCGATGCTTCCGTAATAAGGGGCGAAAGGAACCTGTCCGGAACGGGCTAATTCCCCATTTCGCAGCTCGTGCATAATTTTGCCCGGCTGCTCGTCTTTCCAAGGATTGCTGTCCGTCCCTTGGTAAGCGGCCATCATCTCGAGCGTGCCGCGGGCAACGCCTGGGTTGAGCGGAAGCATCTGCAAGGCGGCAATCAGACTATCCCTGCCGAAGGGTACGGCATACCAAGGGAGCCCCGCCACAGGGAACAGCCCGTAACCGAAATCCGTGAGCAACACCCGTAAATCCTGAACTCCGCGATCGAACAACCCGTTCAACACCTTGGAGTCGCTCCGCACTTTCGTGACGTTCTCACTCCAGCTTTCATAAGCGTGCTGCAACTCGACAATCGCTTCTTCGCGCGAGAAGATGACCGGATGTTTCCCTTCGACAGACGGAATAACCGTAAATGTAATCTTCTTCACTTCCGTGGGCTGTAAGCTTACCGCGAAGCTCGCATCCCCTTGTTCGCTCATGGAATACGCTTCCGTATCCCACACGATGCGCGTTTCCCTGCGAATCCCGTCAACGCCTTCATATGCGGCATGCCATTCTTTCTTATTCACGTTCCGTTCCGTTACTTTGCCAAGCTCTTCGGCGGGTTGAAATCCCCGGACGAGGAACATATCGCTGAAATCCGCGTCGAACGAGACGCCTATGTCGAAATTCAGAGCTTTAGTGGAATAGTTGGTCATAGAGAGAGTTTCGTACAATACCTCGCCGTAAATGAAGCGTTCCCGGATCAACTCTACCGATTCCCTCCATAGCTTAACCTCTCCGTCCGTTTCTTCATGCTCGTTCGTGAGTCGAATGCGCGCAATGAAGTTCTCGTCGGCTGCAGAAGAAAGGAGCAGCGGACGTTTGCCGTTCAGAGTGATCTCCAACTTGCTAAGAAAGCGGGTATCCTTCATGTAAAGACCGCCTTGGGCGCTGTTCCCTTGGATGTCTCCATGGTGATCCGTCATTAGAAAAACGTCGTTATTTTTGATTACTCTGAAGTTCATGTCGTTTCCCCATCCTGTGACTGTATTTGTCTATTGTTTGCTTTTTTTAACATCTTATTTATCCGAAACGTTTCGGAATCTCTCAAAATAAAAATCCGAACCGAAACGTTTCGGAAATTCATCGAAAAAAAGTGGTGCTACTCTTGAAGACGTCGCGTGCTTTCTCGGACGATCAATTGATTGTTCAGCAACAGCTTGCGATTGTCGGTCCTGTTTTCAAGCATGTCGATCAACAGTTGGGCAGCCTGATAGCCAAGCTCGTATTTATCCTGTCTGATCGTAGTCAGCTTGGGAGAACAATAGGCGGAAATGCTAATATCGTCGAATCCGATAATAGAAACGTCATCCGGCACTTTACGTCCCATACGCTCAAGCGTACGCATCGCGCCTAGCGCCATTAAATCACTCGCGCAAAATACTGCGGTTACGTCGGGATTGCGTATTAAGATTTGATACATGGCTTCCGCTCCGCCGTCTTCGGAAAATTTTCCGTCGTAAGCAAGCTCTTCATCCGCCGAAAATCCGTACTGCTCTAACGCTTCTTTGTACCCTTCGAACCGTTCCCGGCTGACGAAAGCCTGATTATGGCCGTTGATCATCGCAATATGCCGATGTCCGTTCTCCAGGAGGTGTCGGACGGCCATCGTCGCCCCTACGCGGCTGTCGGATGTAACGTGGGCAACGTTCTCTCCGGTTTTGGGAATGTCGATCAATACGCAAGGAAACGAATTCTGTTCTATGACCTCCTGCAAATAAGGGTCGTCAAGACGCAATCCCGACAGGATTGCTCCTTCCACGTTCCTTTCCTTGCAAAGCGCCGTATAGGACTTCTCCATCTGCTTGGACGGATTAGTGCTGAATAATAACAAATCGTAGCTTAAATCTCCCGCGCGGTCGTTAATCCCGCAGAGGACTTCATATGCGAACGCGTCCTTCGCCCCGGCACGGTTAATATCTGAAATAATAAGTCCGATCGTACGTGTTTTTTTGGAGACTAAGCTCCTAGCCACGGCATTAGGACTATAGGACAATTCCAACGCAACCTGTTTGATTTTCTTGCGAGTATCCTCGTTAACATCGTCGTAACCGTTAAGTGCTCTGGAAACCGTTGTGACGGATACACCCGCTTTTTTAGCAATATCTTTAATGGTAGCCATCTGCAGACACCCTTCCAAAACGTTTCGGATTCATTATAAACAGAGAGTGATTATTTTGCAAGCGCTTTTTTATGCGCTCTTTCGAAGCATCGTAGTTTTAAGTTGCGAAATACGCAAAAAAACCCTTCCGGCAGAAGGGCTTCAATGGGCTTCAATCCAAGTTAAGCTAAATTAATCAGGTCGCTTGGAAATGGTCGTATGAACCGTCATCGGGAGAGAAGCTCTTCTCATGCTCGTCCGTTGCGGAGCTTGCGACCTGATACCCTTCTTCCCAATCCTCATTGACGGTATGCGCCGGAATCGGGATAGCTTCCATTCCATAAGCGTGATCGGTCACGCCGACGACTTCAGCCGGCGCATGCTCCATCAACTGTCCCGCATAACATTGAACGATCTCAAGCGCCGACGTTAAATCCTCGTCTTGCACATGAATATGAAGACGCCCTTCCTCGTGAAGCTGCGGTTCATACCCCAGTTCCATTAAAGTCTCTCCTGCCAATCTAGCCTGATTCTCATCCGGGAACTGGAACATCAAAGCGGCATGTTTCATCGAACTCATCCTTTCCAAGTACGATCAACGCATCCAAGCCCGCATAGGTTTTCCAATATGGCCTATAATTTATTCTTATTCTTGGCGGAAAATATTAATAGCAGTAAAGATGTCATTCACGAGTCGAAGCCAGAAATACCCGGCGATCGGCGCGATCGCGACGGCTAGCCATCCCGCTCCTCCGTTGGCCAGTCCGATCTTCACGCCTATGACAAGCGCCCATACGGTCATCGTCGGTAATGTGCCCCAGACTCTCGCCTTGTTCGCTGCTTGCTCAAGCAGCTCTATGCGCCATTTGAACAAGGCGATGTACGGCTCGCTTAACCAGTTCAACCACTGCCTGTGCAGCATTAGCATGACAAGCAGGGGCATGGCAAACCAGACCAAGACTGCCAGCAATGTCGGGGGCAAGCTTACCGCTGCTATTCCTATACCTGTGAAATTAAGCATTGGGTAGTATAGGTCACTATGCCTCAAAGCTGATTTAAACCAACTATCGAGCAGCCTGCTTGTGTCATCCCGGTGCTTCAGAAGCTGTTGGGATCGTGGGAAAAGCATAGGCCTTCGCAACATCGGAGTAGGCTTCTTGTCCAATGCATCCTTCAGAATCCACTTCGTTTTAGTGGCATAGAGAGCATTCTCCGTGGTAATTTCGTGCAGGAATGTGCCTTGCATCCGCTGGCGTAACCACGTCAGCCAAGCTGCAACGGCTAACATCGGTATAATCTCCAGGGCAAGAACGGCTGTGCTTTCTTTCCCATATCCCGCAAGCAGGACAAAAACAGTAATAAATATAAGGGAACTTAAGATCAGAGCCAACGATCTTCTCCAGCCTTGCAGCAATTGCGATAATCGATCTCTAAGCAATATCCACGCGTAACCGGATATCGAAGAATATATAATCAGAATAACCATGTAACTGCTTGTCAGCCCGAATATTTGCAGCATAAGGGGTGCCGCGATTGCAACGAACAGGGAGGAGACCGACAGACGCATTAAATATCCGTATATAAATCCGCTTAAGATCTTGCCCTTTAACCACCTTGTCTGGCGATGAAGAAACAATCCGTCTCCGGGTTCCGCGAAAGTCCTATACTTTCCGAAGAGTTGAAGGAGCGCCAGAAATATATAGATCAGAATAAGAATGCTTCTATCCAGACCTTCCGGAGGATCGCGCAACAGATCCCGATACATCCCGCCGAAGATGAACAAGCCGGGAAGCAAAACGTACAGCCATGTTGTCCAGTCCATGACCGTCCGCCAAATTTTCCAGTCGGCTTTCCAATTGGCCCGCATTCGCTCAAGGAACAAGGGAATCGGATGATAGCGGTTAGGACGAAACTCGTCCGTCATCGGTCCGGGCATCATAACTGCGCCTCATCGAGATAAGTAAGCTTGTGGAAACAATCGAACAATCCCGCTTCCGCCCCGCATCCCGCGATAGACCTAATATCCTCTAAGGTTCCGGAAGCAGCAACGCCTCCATTGTGAACCAGCACGAATCGATCGCACAGACGTTCCGCCGAATCCAGCACGTGTGTCGTCATCAACACGGCCGCTCCGCGACCGCGCTCCTCGTCCAGAGCGCCGATCAATTCAAGCACCGCTCCGGGGTCAAGCCCGATGAAGGGCTCGTCTACCAGGTAGAGCTCCGGCTTGAGCAGGAATCCGACGATCAGCATCGTTTTCTGCTGCATCCCTTTAGAAAATTTGATCGGGTAATGATGCCGAAAGCCGTCCAAGCGAAAACGCCGAAGCAGCTTGTCCGCCCGTTCGCGGAACTCCTCCTCCGGCAAACCGATGGACGCGGCGGCGAGAACAAGATGCTCCCACAGCGTCATCCGCTCGTACAAAATCGGTTGCTCCGGAATATAGGCGATCCGCGCGGTAAGCTCGGTTCCCTCGCTGGCCTTCTTCCTACCGGCCTGTTCAACCTCTTTCCAGAAAATGCCGGCCTTCCAGTGGGGAAGCTGTCCGAGCAGCCCCTTCATCAGGGTGCTTTTGCCCGCTCCGTTCGGTCCCAGCAAGCCGACCCTCTCTCCGGGCCGGATACTCAGGACGGCATCCCTTATAATCGGTTCTCCGGCTTCGTAGCCCGCCTCATCGATCTCCGCCCGCAACAAGGTAAATTCGTTTGTCATGCTTGCATCCTCCCTATTATCGTCGCAGAAATCCTTCACAGTTATCTCTATGTATCTTACGAATGGCTTAGCTTCGAGGTTTCCTTCTATGCGGCAACATGTAAAAAAGAGCCTTCTCCCGTTTACCGGCCGGGAATTGCGAAGGCTCTTCTCAGGAAAAGGGAGGCACCCGTTTCCTAAGCTATATTTTATCTGATAAGACTAGTTTCGAAAAGCATATAAAGAATGGTTAATTCCCGCCGTCTGCCCGTAGACCTGGCGATAGACCCCGAACAGCTCCGCATAACGGGAACTCGTCTTCTCATCTGGCCGATAAACTCGATTATGCTTGACGAATACCTCCCCGCAGGCGTCAAGCGTCGGGAACCATCCGCAGCCCACCGCAGCCAGCATTGCCGCGCCGAGGCCGGGGCCTTGCTCGTTCTCTAGCGCAACGACGTCGGCTTTGAAAATATCCGCCTGCATTTGCAGCCATAGCGGATTTTTGGCACCGCCGCCGATGGAGACGATCTTGTCCACCGTCTTGCCCGCCGCACGGAAGAGCTCGATGGATTCGTTCAGGGAAAAGGTAATGCCCTCCATGACCGCTCTCGCGAAATGCCCGCGGGTGTGGCTGCCGTCGATGCCGATGAAGCTGCCGCGAATTTGAGCATCCGCGTGCGGTGTCCGCTCGCCAACGATGTACGGAGAGAACAGCAAGCCGTTCGAGCCGGCCGGAATGCCGTCGACCCCGGCAAGCATCGCGTCGTAGGACTCGCCTTTGGCGAACGTATTGCGGAACCAGCTAAGCGAGTAGCCCGCCGCAAGGGTAACTCCCATCGCGTAGAAGGCGTTCTCCTTGCCGTGGTTGAAGAAGTGCACCTTCCCGCGATAATCGGCGGATGCATCCTGCTCGTAGGTCAAGACAACCCCGGAGGTACCGATGCTGCACAGGGTCAAGCCCGGAGACAGAATGCCTGCGCCGATCGCGCCGCAGGCATTGTCAGCACCGCCGGCGAACACCTTGGTGCTCTGGGCTAGCCCCGTCGAGAGAGCCGCGTCTGCACTCAGCGTGCCCACGCAAGCGCCGGCTTCCACCAGAGGCGGACAGAACGCATGCGGAATGCCGAATGCTTCCAGCACCTCAGTGCTCCAGCCTCTGCGCGCAACATCCAGCATAAGCGTTCCGGCGGCATCCGACAGATCCATGTGCAGCTCGCCTGTAAGGCGCAGCCTTACATAATCCTTGGGCAGCACGAACCGGCTTGCTTGCGCGTAAGCCTCCGGCTCCTGCCGCTTCACCCACAAGATTTTCGGCAGCGTAAAGCCTTCAAGCGCCGGGTTGCGGGTGACGTTCAGCAGCGCGTCTCCCAGCGTGCGCTCAATCTCCCGGCATTGCTCGGTCGTTCGCGTATCGTTCCACAGAATCGCCCTGCGTACGGGCTTGTTCCGCTCATCCAGCAGCACGAGCCCGTGCATCTGCCCCGAGAAGCTAAGGCCCTCGATATCGGCCGGTGCGACGCCGGAGCTTGCGATTAAATCTCCAAGCGCTCCGATCGTTCCGGCCACCCAATCCTCGGGCTCCTGCTCGCTCCAGCCCGCCTTGTCGTGGTGAAGCGGGTATTCGCGGGTCGCTTCCGCATGCACGGCGCCGTCCCGTCCGACGAGCAGCGTCTTAACGGCGCTCGTTCCCAGATCGATGCCAATCACGTATTTCATGGAAGCTCTCCTTATACGCTGAAGATCACGTCGTTTAGTGTAGCCTTAAGCTGCTCAAGACGCGCGGACTCGTTGCGAATAGGCTTCGCTTGCAGCGCATAAGCCTCCAGCGACTTCAGCGTGGCTTTGCCGGATACGATCTCCGCGCCGATGCCCTCGCTGAAGCTGCTGTAGCGCTTCGCGATGACGTCGTCGAGCACACGGTCCTCGATCAGCTTCGCCGCCGCTTTCAAGCCGCGCGCGTAAGTGTCCATTCCGGCGATATGGGCGAAGAACAAGTCCTCGTCCTCGAAGGAAGAGCGGCGCACCTTGGCGTCGAAGTTTACGCCGCCGCGTCCGAGACCGTCGTTCTTGAGAATCTCGTACATCGCCAGCGTCGTGGCCACCAGATCGGTCGGGAACTCGTCTGTGTCCCAGCCGAGCAGCATGTCGCCCTGGTTCGCGTCGATGGAGCCGAGCATGCCGTTGATGCGAGCCGTGTGCAGCTCGTGCTCGAACGTGTGGCCCGCAAGCGTCGCATGGTTCGCTTCAATGTTCAGCTTGAAGACATCCTTCAGGCCGTAGTTTTGCAGGAAGGCGATTGCGGTAGCGGAGTCAAAATCATATTGGTGCTTGGACGGCTCTTTCGGCTTAGGCTCGATCAGGAATTGGGCATCGAAGCCGATTTCCTTCGCGTAGTCGACCGCCATATGCAGGAAGCGCGCCAGATTGTCCAGCTCCAGCTTCATGTCGGTGTTCAGCAGCGATTCGTAGCCTTCGCGGCCGCCCCAGAACACATAGTTCTCGGCTCCGAGCTCTTTGCCCACTTCCAATCCCTTCTTCAAGGTTGCCGCAGCATATGCGAACACCTCGGCGTTATTCGTCGTGCTTGCGCCGTGCACATAACGAGGATTCGTGAACAGGTTAACCGTGTTCCACAGCAGCTTCTTGCCCGTGGACTTCTGATAGTCCTTCAGCATCGCTACGATGACGTCAAGATTTTTGTTCGTTTCGGCAAGCGTCGCGCCTTCGGGAGCGATATCTGCATCGTGGAATGCGTAGAAAGGAACGTTCAGCTTCTCCAGCAGCTCGAAGTTCGCTTCCACGCGCGCTTTGGACCGATCCAGCGGCGAGAGGGAGTCCCAGCTGCGGACAGCCGTGCCTGCGCCGAACGGATCGCCGCCATTAGCGTTAAATGTATGCCAGTATGCGACCGCAAACCGGAGATGCTCCTCCATCGTTTTGCCGAATACGACCTCTTGCGGATTGTAGTGCTTGAATGCGAACGGATTCTTCGAACCGCGGCCTTCATACTGAATCTTAGGAACGTTGACAAATTTACTCATGTTAAATATGCCTCCTTGTAAGCGATCACAATATTATGAACTGATCTCAGCATATCATGCGCCAACTTAGTTTGTCTATTGGATAAACTAAGTTTTTATCATTCGATTGTGGTATGCTAGAGAAGCTGCCGCAGTTGCTGCGGACATGACCCAGAAGGAGCCGTTTCTCCCGTTATGACCACACCTACGGGCGATCAAGCCCTGATCAAAAGAATCAACACAGCCATCGTGCTGGATGCCATATTGCGGGGCGCTCCGCTCTCCCGCGCGCAAATCTCCGAGCAGTCGGGCCTGAATAAAGCAACCGTGTCCAGCCTAGTGCAAGGACTTATCGACGGCTCGCTGGTCAGGGAGACGGGCACCGGGCAATCCAGCGGCGGGCGCAAGCCGGTCATGCTGGATTTTGTCGCGGAGGCCGGCTACGCCATCGGAGTCGATCTCGGCGTTAACTATATTCGCGGCGTGCTGACCGATCTGCGCGGGAAAGTCGTTGCCGAGCGCACCTCCTCGCTTCGTCATTCCGAGCCGGGAGAGGCTGTCGAGCAGCTGGGCGCTTGCATCGAAGCGCTGATGGCGCAAGCTCCCCAGAGCGCCTACGGGATTGTCGGCATCGGAGTCGGCGTCCCCGGCCTTGTCGACGAGAGCGGAACGCTGCTGCTGGCCCCCAATCTGAGCTGGCGGGACGTTCCCCTCCAGCGCTTGCTGTCCGAGCGCTTCGAGCTGCCGGTTACGATTGACAACGAAGCCAATGTAGGCGCGATTGGCGAACAGAAATACGGAGCAGGACGCAGCATTCACAATCTGGTCTATGTCAGTGTCGGAATCGGCATCGGAACCGGCCTGATTCTGCACAAGACGCTGTACAAAGGCGCTTCGGGCTTTTCCGGAGAGATGGGGCACCTGTCCGTCGAGGCCCACGGCCGAAGCTGCGCATGCGGCAACCGCGGCTGCTGGGAGCTGTACGCCTCCGAGCAGGCGCTGCTGGAGCAAGCCGCTCCGCTCGGCTTCGAGGATCTGGAGGGGCTGCTTGCCTCGGCGGAAGCCGGCCAGCCGGACGTGCTCAAGCTGTTCGAGAGCATCGGAGAATATCTCGGCATCGGAATCGCCAATATCGTGAACGTATTCAATCCCGACGCCGTCGTCATCGGCAACCGCATGAGCCAGGCGCGTCCATGGTTGGAGGGCGCTCTGCGTCAAGCCGTCGTTCAGCGCGCCCTTGGCTTCCATCTGCGCAAGGTTCAGCTTCTGTTCGCCGAGCTCGGGGAACGCTCTACGATGATGGGTGCCGCCGAGATGGCGATCGCAGGCTTCTTTAACCGGGTGAAGGCGACTTGACGTCGCCTGGCTCCCCCCGCGAGATCCCTTTATCTCGTTTATTTTTTATGCTATAAATTAATATATCTTTATATACGAATCTATTAGCCTTCACGAATAGACTCCAGCGGGAAAAGAGGCCGAACACAATGAGCGACAGATTAGGCGAAATGGCGGAGCTGCTCAAGCTGTTGGGGGATCGGACGCGTCTGGCCATTCTCGGCTTGCTGCAGGAAAAGGACTTATGCGTGACCGATATCGTTGCCTTGCTCGGCACCAGCCAGCCGAATGCCAGCCAGCATTTGCGCAAGCTGAGAAGCGCGGGCTTGATCAGCGAGGTCAAGCGCGGGCAATGGGTATTCTATTCTCTTAATCTCGATGATTTTCCCAACCTCCGCATCTTTCTCTCCCAGCTTCCCGGCCGCAAGGAACGTCTGAAATCGCTGGCGAACCTGTTGGATCGAGATCAGCCATGAGCCGACCGCTAACCAAGAAAGCGATCCAAAGCCTGTGCGGCTCTTACTCTTACAGTAGAGGAGAAGCGGACTATAGAGCCGGCAAGGTCAGAATCACCGATATCGATGCCGAACGATCTGCCTATATAGCGACAGTGGGAGGAAGCTCCTCGCCCTTTCGCGTAAAGATCGATCTGGACAATGACGGAGACATTCACGCCGATTGCGAATGTCTCTCTTTGAATTTGTCCGACAAGCTGTGCCGCCATATCGCCGCGGTTCTGCTCCGCATTTACGAAATTCGCAATGAAGCCGACGCTTCCGCATATACGGGTATCGCTCAAGACGAGTCGCCGCTCGCGCTCCGCTCCAACTCACAGCCCGCAAGCTCTTCATCGCCGAGCGCCTCGTTAACCGTCGATGTGCTTGGCTTGTTCTCGTCTCCCGCTGTGCGTTCCCGACCTCGCAGCTCATCCGCTTTGCTCGACAACCGGGAAATGCTCCGGGTGGAATTCGCCTGCGTTCCTTTTCCCCATCGCAACGGAACGCTTATGTTCGGGATAGAGCTTAAGGTCGGTCTCAATCGACTGCACAGCGTGAAGCGGATTCGCGAATTCCTTGATCGGCTTAGCCGGGGAGCAAGCTGCGCCATCTCATCATCTCTGGTCTATGATCCCGCATCGCATCGCATGCAAGCCTCCGACGATTCGGTTATCGACAAGCTGATCGAGATTCATCTGAACGAGACCGCGTATCTGGCTGCCGGCAGTCTCTACTCGTCCCGTCCTTCCCTCCCTTCGGAGGAACGAATGCTTCTCATCCCCCCGGCATCATGGGAAAGCCTCGTGAAGCGACTTGCGAAAGCGCCATTGGTGCGAATGGAACATGACGGCTTCTCCGGAGAAGGCCTGCAACTATCGGAAGCGCAGCTGCCGCTGCGTTTCGATGTGGCGCAAATAGAGTCGGGCGATGCAGCTTCGGAATCCGCATTGCCGCGATACAGCTTGACGGTGCAAGGCATAGACGGCTTGAAGGTGATGGCTCTCTACGGGGCCGTTCTTTCGGAGGGAAGGTTGTTGAGCTTGCCCACGGAGCAAGCCCAACGTCTGGCGGAATTGCAGCAAATGCTGAGCAGAGCCCGCAGCAACCGAATCGAGATTGCCGAGGAGCAGCTTGAGTCGTTCCTTGAACGAGTCATTCCCGGTCTCCGGAAGCTGGGCGACGTGCATCTCTCCCCTGCCCTGTCCGAGAGGGTCGTGCGCGTCCCGCTAAAAGCGAAGCTTTATCTTGATCGCGTGAAGGATCGCTTGCTCGCGGGACTCGAATTTCATTACGGCGACGTCGTTCTTAATCCGCTTGAAGAGGACAGACCCCGCGGAGCTTATCGGATTCTCTTGAGAGATACGGACAAGGAAGCGCGTATAATCGAGCTGATGGAGCAAAGCCGGTTTCTTCGAACCGAGAGCGGGTATTTCATGGAAGACGAGGAGAGTCAATTCGACTTTCTGTACCATAGAATCCCCGAGCTGGAGAAGCTGCTGCAGGTGTATGCGACGACAGCGGTTAAAGCCAGACTGTACAAGGGGAATCCCCCGCCGAAGATCAGAATCGGCTTCGATGAGCGAACGAACTGGCTGGATTGCAAATTCGAGCTGGAGGGTGTACCCGAAGCGGAAATCCGTCAATTGATCCAGGCGCTGAGCGACAAGCGAAAATACTACAAGCTGGCAAGCGGCGCGCTCGTTCCGTTGGAGACGCCGGATTACGAGGCGATCAACCGCTTCATCGCTGTGATGAAGGTCGACAAGGGCCAAATCTCCGGGAATACGCTCCATCTGCCGGCAGTTCGCGGGCTTGGACTGTTGGAGGATGGAATCGAACATTCCGCCATTCAGCTGGAAACGTCGCTCCGCACGTTCCTGGAGAGCCTCAGCAATCCCGATACCCTAAGCTTCTCGGTGCCGGAATCACTCGCTCCCGTCCTGCGGGATTATCAGAAGCATGGCTACCAGTGGATGAAATCGCTGGCGTATTATCGGTTCGGAGGCATTCTCGCCGACGATATGGGACTTGGCAAATCGTTGCAGAGCATCGCTTTCCTTGTCTCCGTGCTTGCCGACATTCGCCGCGAACAGCTGCCCGCGCTCATCGTATGTCCCGCATCGCTTCTGTACAATTGGCGCAATGAAATAAGCAAGTTCGCCCCGGACATTCGGGTCTCGGTGGCGGACGGAAGCAAAGCCGAACGAACCCGAAGGCTTCGGCATCCGGCCGATACAGACATCTTGATTACTTCCTACCCGCTCTTGCGCAGAGACCTCGATTCGTACGCGCAGCTCAGCTTCCATACGCTTATCCTCGATGAGGCTCAGGCTTTCAAGAACGATACGACTCAGACCGCAAGGTCGGTTAAAGCCATTAAAGCCCGTCATCGGTTTGCTCTGACAGGAACGCCCATTGAGAATGCCATCGAGGAGCTCTGGTCGATCTATGACGTCGTGTTTCCGGAGCTGTTCCGGAATCGAGAGACGTTCAGCGAGCTGACTCGGGACGACGTAGCCAGGCGTGCTCGCCCCTTCCTGCTTCGACGATTGAAGGCGGACGTGCTGGCAGAGCTGCCGGAGAAGATCGAATCCGTCCAGACGTCCGCGCTGCTTCCCGAGCAGAAGAAGCTTTACCTGGCCTATCTTGCCAAGCTGCGCAAGGAGACGCTGAAGCATCTGGACGAGGAAGGCTTCGGCAAGAGCCGGATTCGAATTTTGGCCGGAATTACCCGGCTCCGCCAGCTTTGCTGCCACCCGGCCCTGTTCGTGGAAGGGTACGAGGGCCGATCGGCCAAGCTTGAGCAACTGCTGGAGCTTCTGGAGGAATGCCGCAGCGCCGGCAAGCGGGTGCTTGTCTTCTCGCAATTCACAGGAATGCTGGACCTCATCCGCAGGGAGCTTGGAAGCTCCGAAGTGCCGTGCTTCTATCTGGACGGTCAGACGCCTGCATCGGAGCGCGTCGAATTGTGCCAACGCTTCAACGAGGGCGAAAGAGACCTGTTTCTAATCTCGCTCAAAGCCGGAGGAACCGGTCTCAACCTGACCGGAGCCGATACCGTCATCCTATACGATCTGTGGTGGAATCCCGCAGTGGAACAGCAAGCCGCCGATAGGGCGCATCGGATGGGGCAGAAGAACGTCGTTCAGGTGCTTCGTCTGATCGCACAGGATACCGTCGAGGAGAAAATCTACGCGCTGCAGCAGCGAAAAAAGAATCTGATCGACGAGGTCGTTCATTCGGAAGGCACAGAAGGAAGGGCGACGATGACGGAACAAGAAGTTCGGGATATACTGTTGCTCTGAACGCATATACGAAGAAGCCGACTCTCTGCCGAGTTCGGCTTCTTCTCATGCCGGCTTACTTACTGCGGGGCGCTGAGTTCATGGAGTCTGTCGATCGCAGACTCATTGTCTGATTCATCAATAACCGAAGCCGCATGGTTGTTGGCCAGATTGATGAGTACAATCTTATTCTCATAAGGCGCCAGGTCCAACGGCTGCTTGGGCCAATGTCCCACTGCATCGCTCTCTTTGGAGAACTCCATTTCCCGAATCGAATTGATCTCTTGTCCGATGAATTTTCCCTTTTTTACGATTCCGATATAAAGCTCCATCGAGCGTTCCCCCTTCGACATTAGTCCACTTTAGAATACCGATGGAGCAGAGAATCCATACAGGTCTTTTGAGGAAACTCATGGAGAACGGCTGCAAGGAAGAATTGAAATTGAAAATAAAATACGTTATATTCTTACATATTGAAAATAAATCATTAATATAACTTTCCTTTTGAATTAAAATAACATTTTCCCTTAAGGAGGAACCTATGACACACGCCGTAGACGACATTGATCGCCAGATTGTTAAAGCCTTGAACGCCAACGGTCGGATCTCCTATACCGATCTGGCCAAAGAAATCGGCCTTTCGCGCGTAGCGATCCAGGCCCGAGTGAACGCCCTGCTGGAGGAAGGCGTCATCGAGCGCTTCACCGCCGTTATTAATCCCGAGAAGCTGGGCATTGCCGTGTCGGCCTTCTTTAACGTGGAGGTTGAGCCGAAGCGTCTTCAGAGCATTGCCGATACGCTCGCGGAAGAAGCCGCCGTGACCAGCCTCTACCACATGACCGGCCCAAGCAAGCTGCATATGCACGGTTTGTTTACGAATCATAAGGAAATGGAAATCTTCTTGAACGAGAAGCTATACAAGCTTCCGGGGGTCGTCAGCGTGGATTGTCAGGTTCTGATCAATCGTTATAAGAGTCGAATGGGAATGAGGTTATAAAGGATGGATTCCGCAATCAAAAGGGGAAGCTACGGACAATTGACGTGGGCGATGCTGAAGACGGGCATTCTAGGCTACGGCGGCGGGCCGTCGGTCATTCCGCTCATCCGCTATGAAGCGGTTAACCACTATCGCTGGATGGATGATGACGAATTCGGAGAAGTGCTGGCGATCGCCAACGCGCTGCCCGGACCGATTGCCACGAAGATGGCCGCTTATCTCGGCTATCGGGAGAAGGGCGCTTCAGGAGCGATTCTCTCGGTGCTCGCGCATATTCTTCCCTCTTCCATCGCGATTCTCGCGCTGCTGGCCTTCGTTGATGCGCTAAGCAGCTCCCCCGTCGTTCAAGGAATGATCGTTGCCGTGATGCCTGTCATTGCCGTCATGCTCGGGGTGATGGCATACGAGTTCGTGAAGAAGGCCTACCAAGGCCTCGGCAAATTCATGGTCGTCGTTTTCTGCGCCGTTTCCTTCGCGCTTCTTCAGCTCGTCCCCGTTCATCCGGCAATCGTCATTGTGCTTTTTCTGGCTTACGGCGCATTTCATTATCGTATCGTCGATCGTGTCAGGACGAACCGCAAGAGAAATGAAGGCGGTGTCTCATGAACGATCTGTTCGATCTGCTCTGGGGCTTCTTCCTCTCGAATCTGCTCGGATACGGCGGGGGCCCTGCATCCATCCCGCTGATGTATCAGGAGATTGTCACTCATTACGGCTGGATGACGGACCACGAATTTTCCAATGTCCTCGCATTGGCTAACACGTTGCCCGGACCGATCGCCACTAAATTCGCCGCGTTCGTCGGCTACGACGTGTCCGGGATCGCCGGGGCTATCGTCGCTCTCGCCGCGACCATCCTGCCTTCGGCCGCCGCCCTGATCGTCTTGCTGCGTTTGATGCAGCGGCATCGGCAATCCAAGGTGGTTAAGGGGATGACCTTGCTCGTGCAGCCGGTCATTGCCGTCATGATGCTTGTGCTCACTTGGCAGATGGGAAGAACCTCCATGAACTCCTTGGGGGTCTGGCAGGCTCTAATCATTGCCGCCGTGGCCCTGTGGGCTATGGAGAAACGTAAAATCCATCCCGCTCTCGTTATTCTGGCTGCTTTTGTGTACGGAGGCGTAGTCGTTCCTTATCTTTAGCCTTCCGCGTGCGTGACCCGGTTTCTGCCGCCGCTCTTGGAGGCGTATAGCGCCTGATCCGCATTCTGAATCATCGATTCGGAAGTATCCCCTTCCCGGATTGTCGCGACTCCGAGACTGATCGTTACCTGACACTCGCCCCAGTCCATTTGCTCGATGGTACGGCGATAACGCTCGGCCGCGAGCCCCGAACCGGTCCGGTCGGCATCCGGGAGAATGACGGCGAACTCTTCTCCTCCATACCGGGCCACGACATCGATTTCTCTCGACTGCTCCTGGATCGCCCTGGCCAGCTTTTTAAGAATTTCATCTCCGACCGGATGTCCGAAGGTATCGTTGATCCGCTTGAAGTAATCGATGTCCAGCATCACCAGCGAGAACGGAATTTGCAGCCTGTCGAACGCGGCAATGCTTGCCGCCAGACTTTCCTGAAACGATCTGCGATTTCCGACGCCGGTCAGCCCGTCCGTATAGGCTTGCGACTCCAGCGCCAGATTAAGCTCGATCAGCTTCTCCTGCTTGCCGGCAAGCTCTTCGTGCAAAGCCTTTAACGCTTCGTGCGCCAAATCCTTTGCCTTGTTTAGCTCCTCCAGCTTTTTTCTGGCATTCAGCATTTCCTTCTCGTACTCGATTCTCTTGCTCATTTCAATGAAGATGCAATCGATGAACGTTTCCTTGCCGCGCTTCTTGCGAACCCCGTTCAGCAGCACAGGCAGCTCGCGTCCGTTCTTCGCCTTCAAGGTCAAATAAATCTCGTAGATTTGACCGTTAAGCTGAATGAAAGGGTAGAAATAGGAATGGAAAAAAAGCTAGTTGGAAATCGTCATGAGCATCTCGACATGCTGACCAAGCACTTCCTCCCTTTCGTACTCCAAAGAATCCAGCAGCGTCTGGTTGACCTCCGCGATAACGCCTGTATTCCATAGACTAAGATACCCGCAAGGCGCATAATTCAACTGTTCATCCATATCTCGTATTCCTTTCAAGAGGCTAACTCAGCGTTGAGGATAAATATTGCTTGATCAAATGCGTTGTTTCTTCGGGATGGCTAAGATGCGGATAATGGCCCTTCGCCTGCATCTGCCTGAGGGTGCTGTTCCGAAGATGAGCATGGAGATAATCCCCCACCTGGAGAGGGGCGATTACATCGTCCATGCATTGCAGAATCAGCGAAGGAACGGTCACTTTGTCCAGCTCGTCGCGGCAATCCGAGTGGAAGGTCACCTCCGCGAACTGGCGGGCGATTTGCGGGTCCCTGGAACGGAAGCTTTGCTCCAGCTCGTCCGACAGCTCGCGCCGCTCCGGATTGTTCATGACGAGCGGAGCCAGGTAGCTGGCCCATCCCATGTAGTTCATCTCCATCATCGACAGCAGCCCTTCAATATCCTTGCGGTCGAATCCGCCAAAGTAATCGGGTGGCAAGTTCATATAGCACGGTGAGGGCCCGAGCATGATCAAACTGCCGAAATAACTCGGCTGAACGATCGAAGCCAGAGCGCCGATCATGCCGCTGACCGAATGGCCCACGAATATCGCGTCTTGGAGGCCCAGATCCTCTGCGATATCCAGAACGTCCTGGGCATAGCCGTTCAGACTGTCATATCTCCCGGAGTCGTAAGCGCTCCAATCGGATTCCCCCGAACCGACATAGTCGAACAGGACAACGCGGTAATCCTCCTCGAACTGCGGAGACACATAGCGCCACATCTCCTGATCGCAGCCGAAGCCATGCCCAAAGACGAGCGGTCGATCGCCTTTTCCCAACACTTTAACATTGTTACGGATCTGCACGCTGGTCATGATCTTGTTCACCTCTTGTTGAATTGGCACTCTCCATGAGAAAATCGCACGATAAATAGAGAAAGCCGTGAATCCCGGTCCTTCCCCCCGGAGTTCACGGCCAGTCGTTCTTCGCTTTATCCAAATGCTTCTTGAGCAGGTCTCTGCCACGCTTCAGACGGGATTTGACCGTGTTCATTTTGACATGGTTGAATTCCACGATTTCCTCCATCGACATATCGAGCACATACCGCTGATAGACCATCAGACGATAAGCCTTGGGCAGCTTCTCGATCGCCAGCAGCAGGTGCTCGGAGGCCTCCTTACGAATCAGCGCATCCTCCGGCCGATTCGCCTCGGCAGCCTGATCCTCCCAGCCTTCATGCTTCATCATCGGATGATTCAGCGTCAGCTTTGTTTTTCGCTTGCGCAGCATGTCGATGCAGATGTTCTTGGTTGTGGTGAAAATCAACGAAGATATCGAACCTGCCGGATCCAGCCGCTCGTAATTCACGTACAGCTTCAAGAAGGTCTCCTGAACGGCCTCTTCCGTATCTGTCGTGCTTCGTAAAATTTTCCAGGCAAAGCTGAATATTTTATCCTTGTAATGCTCGAATATTTGCTCATAGGATACAACGGGCAATCCTCTTCCGACGGCAGGCTGCATATCCATAGGCTCGCACCTCTTCTCTGTAAACCTCGATTACCCCTATTATAGCATTCGAGAGCCGGTCTGCTTGAAATTCACAGAAAATTCGCAATGCCTATTCCCTAACGCCCGGGCAGAAATTTCTTGATCCAGTTGCCGAAGCCCGAAGGGTTGCGGCTCTGAATGAGTACGATCCCCTCGCCGCGGAATCGACATACGAGCCCTTCGCCGCTTGTCACGCTGGAAAACCAGCCCTTCGAGGCTTTCTCTATCGAATAGTGCACGTAATCCGGCCAAGCGACCAGATGGCCGTTATCGATAATTCTTTCCTCGCCCGGCTCCAGGTTGATCGCATGGATCGCCCCGTAGGACGACAGGAACACGGTGCCCGACCCGCTGATCTCAATAATGAAGAAGCCTTCCCCCGAGAGCAGTCCCCGGCTGAGGTTCTGCATCTTCGTATTCACTTGAATGCCGCTTGAGCCCGCGAGAAATCCGTCCTTCTGTACGAACAGCCGATAGGAGCCGTCCAGCTCGATCGCCTGAATGTCGCCGATGGACGACGGCGCCAGCAGCACCTCTCCTCCGCCCCGATTAGCCGAAAGCTCCTGGAAGAAGAAGGTCTCTCCGCTCAGCATTCTTCCCAGACCGGCCATAATGCCGCCGTCCGCCGTGCCTTTGACGTCAATGGCCGGGGACATGGACACCATCGCTCCAGACTCGGCCTTGATGGCTTCGCCGGACTGTAAATGAACCTTAAGCATGGCAAAGGCTCCCGAGTACAGCACTTCGTATTTCATATTCCGATTCCTCCCTAGAAACGGCGACGGTCCGAAGGACGATCCTTGAAATCGTTGCCCGAATCTCTCAATTGACTGATTCTTCCGGCCGCATCCTTATAGATTCGCGCAATCTCCTGAACCTTGTCGAACTCTTCGTCCCCAGGGCCCAGATTTTCGTAGAACATTTTTTGCAGGAGGGAATTAAACAATTGCTGCCTTCCTTCGATGCCTTGCAGCTCCTGGTTCAGTATCTCCTCGAACGAATTTCCCCGAATCCAGTCTTCAAGCTCGTCCGTTCCTCCTGAATCCAAATCTATATCGATATCGATATCGATATCGGATCGACCGCCACCTGCGCGTTCATGGTGAATCTCCCGGTCTCCGGATACGTCTACTGACGTTCTAAGCCTCGATAGCATAATTCGTTCCTTGGCCAGCAAGACCTGGAACGGCTTGTTCGCAAGAAGATCGGCGATGACAAGCCGGCACATATCGGGATTGCCCAGCAGATTCCCGTCATAGGGGTGCAGAACCCATTGATCCTCTTTATGGAATAAATTAAATTCGAACCAGGCTCCGCCGTAATTGAACTGGATATTGATCGTGGACGAATCCAAGATTTCAAAGGTAAAATCCAAGCTGTCTCCTCCCGACTCTTGATGTCGCTATGAATATATTACCAAATGGAGAAGCGTTTGAACATCTGTGTTGGAGGGAATATCCGCAATCATTGTTCGACCAATTCCGCGATCGACTCCGCCTTCTCGCTGCTCGCCACGATGATGAGAACCAGAGCTATCAATCCGATGATGATCCCGCCCAAAGCCATATCCGTCTTCACCCTCTCTATGAGATCGATAGGTTTCGATATCATAGTCTATAGAGCGATGAGGAAGATTATGACGGGTAAAGCCGCCGTCTTGACCTTGTTTCGTGTATCCGGGAATCTACGAGCCCCAGCAAGCAAAAACGCCTTCGGCGTCCTCCGACAGCCGGAGAAGATTTGCGGAGACGATTCAGAGAAGGATAAGCGTGAAACTTATAAAGCCTGTATCGTCAAGTAAAAACGGCTTCGCCGTCCTTGGTACGGCGGCAGACGTTTTGTATCGAGCTATCAGATGGGATAAGGAGTCCTAAACCTTATACTTTCTGATGGTATAAAAAGATAAAGCTGTCCCTTCATAGTCGTTATAACTACATTCGGGACAGCTTCATAGTCTTTCTTTGTGCGATATTCCGGGCTTAATCCAGAAGGCTGGTGATCGAAGGCGCCTGAACGGCATTTTGCGCCGGCGCGGCGCTGGCTCCGGGCTGTAGACCGAGGCGCTGCCCCATCTGCTTGTTGATCTCCTGCAAGCGGCTTGTCTGCTCCGTTGCCGATGCGATAATCGTGCGATTGGACTCCTCGCAGCGCGTAATGGCGGAAGTGAGATCGTTCATCGCCTGATTGATCTGCTCCATCGACATCGACGATTTGGTCATCGCCTGGGTCGTCTTCTGCGTCGTTTCATTGAGCATCCGAGCATTCTCGGCGAACTGCTTCCCGAGCATCTCGTTCGTCGCATTCACGGCATCGATGACCTTTACTTGATCTTCGAGCGCCGTTGCGATCATTGCCGACACGGTAATAAGATGCTGCGTCTTGTCGATGGTGGCGTCCACGGAATCGATCAGCTTGTCATTGTTGTCGTTGATAATATCGGAGCCGGCGATCGCCTGCTGGTAGAGCATGATCATCTCGGTCAGCGCCTGAATGCGCGTAACGACCTTGCGCAGCCCTCGCTCCAGCTGAGGTCTTCTGTTCTCGTTCTCCGGCTTGGCCATCTCTTGCTCGAACAGCGTTTTCAGCTGGTTGCCGAGCTCGATCCGCTGCTGCACGTTGTACATCTCCTGAATACACATCTGCTTCAGGTTGCGCATGTGCACGACGTTCTCTTCCAGCGTGTCCTTGCCGTTGCGCAAGGAGGAAATAATGGCCTGAACGTTCGTCCGTACGGATTGGTACTTCATAATGTAATTCTTCATCGGCGTCTTGCGAAGAATTCTCTGCATGAGCGACAGGTCCTTGCTCCGGTTCAGATCGTCGACCTCGTTGCGCAGCTTGAGGATGTTGCCCGCGATCTCCGAGCGCTTCCCGCTGAGAAGATCGTTAAGCGGTCTTTCCAGCAGCGTCAGATTCGCTCCGGCTTTCTCCATCGTCTTCTGGCCCATACGGCCGATTTCGTCCATCAGAGAGTCCAATTGCGAAGCATCCGTACTCGATATCCGCTGAATGGTCGCCTGGGCTTCTTGTTGCACTCTTGCCGAATCCGAATCTTTAAGCATAATGGCTTGCATGCTCATACGTGAATCCTCCCGTCGATTAGTTGCCAGCGCCATAGCGCTGATGGATAAGCTCGGCCTTATTTTTCAGTTCCATAAGGTCCTTCTGCTCGATAAAGCCGGTATACGTCGTAATCTGGTTGTCGATATCGCGAAGGCTGTTCAGCAGCAGCCTGCGGTTCTGCCGCTTCGCCTCTCCGCTCAGATGCAGGAATGGAGTAATCGCGCCATTCAGATCCTTAAGGACCAGTCTCTGAATCTTATGATTGATTTCGCCGTTGTTGAAGGCGACGAGCTGTGGAATGATGCGGTTGAGCCTGACGAGCACCGATAGCGTGCGCTGGACGATCTCGTTGTCGAGATTGTCCTTCTCGCCCTCCAGCAGCACCATATCCTCAATCGTTCCGATATACTCCATAATGGAATCCCATTCCGGCCCTAGCTCCGGCGCCTTCGTCTCTGACGCGGACGGCCTCACAGTCTCCGCAGATCCGCGAGAACGATTGCCCGCAGCTTGCGGGGCGGCTTGAAGCTCCTGCTGCTGAGCTTGGGTCGCAGCCGCAAGCGCGGCAGCGTTGGCAGCGTCTCTCTCCGCGGCCAGCCTGGCCACCTTCAGCTCCGCTTGGCGAATGACGGATGCGAGCATCGTTCCCAGCACGGGAAAGATCAATGCCACGGGAACGGGAATAAAATATGACGAGATCAAGCCGGCCAAATAACCGACGATTACGGAGGCAAGCCCCCATTTTGAACGAAGCAAGTTATGCGACCTCCTGTCCATCCAAATCAAAGCTCATGGGACGCGAAGTCCTGGGCAAGCTTTAATTTTAGTTTAGGGTTTTCGGCAGCTCTCGTCAATTTTTTATGGGAAGTTCCTCATGATCCTTCATTAAAACCGGCCATTCGAGGTAGCTTGCGCGAATTCCCAGACGCGGGACCACAGGCTCGACAGGCTGTCCGAGAAGCGCTTTGACTGCAAGATAAGGAACGTTCACCCCGGTCAGGCAAGCGAGATACAGGCCGCCCGACATCCTCGGGTTGATCTCCAGAAGCTTCGGGACGCCTTTATTGTATTTGACCTGGATGTTGAAGGCGAACGGAATACGGCAATACTCTGCCGTTCTTCGCGCAATCTCGGCCAGCTCCGGCTTATCGTCCATCACATAGATTCGTCCCGAGGATTTGCGCCTCGGAATGGCCGCGATCAGCTGCCCCTGAGCATCCGAAATACAATCGATGCTGTATTCGTCCTCCTCCAGGAGCTCCATCACCATCAGCTTAGGAAAACGTTCAACCGTCGAAAGCGCAGCGTAAGCCTGTTCGAAGGAAATCGACAGTCCGACCCAGCCGTACAAGCTTTGCAGAGGATCGATGGCATTGTCGATAATACGGAAGCCCATACCCCCTTCGGCATTCGTCGGCTTGAAGCACACTCTGTGGCCGTTGCGCTCAAGCCTCTCGCAAGCCGCCTCGAATTGCTCCGCCGTCTCTGCGACGTAGTACTCCGGCAGGGGAACGACGCCGGTGTCCGCCATCGCCTCATAGAAGCGATCCTTGTCCATCATTCTCTCCAGCAGTTCCGTATCCCTGCATACCATCACCTTCGTGCCGATCTCGTCGAAGCGATGAATTTCCTTCGCGATATCCAGCATATTTAAGCGCGGAACGAAGACGTCGATGCGATGGCGACGGCAGAAATCAACGGCGAAATCGACATACTCCTTGCCCTTGACCGCCGGCTCCCGCTCGGTTACCTCGCAGGCTTGCAGGGAGATGTGCCCCGGATCGGAATGGGTTCCGTAGAAGGTAAATTGTTGTCCGTCCGGATTATCGCGAATCATATTCATATAGTGGTAAACCGTGGAGAACCAGCGGTTGAAATAAATGTTCGTCATTACGCGCTCCTCATCTCCAAACGGCTCGTCAACGCTTCCAGAATATCCTCGGAGGCTTCTATGCCCGAATGACGGGCGAAGCGGATTGCGCTGTGTCTTCCGCCATACTTCCGGAATAGCTCGCCATGAGCGGGAGCCATCGCTTGCTCGGCGATGAGCAGCATGCTCTCGTCGAGCAAGCTGTCCCCTGCGGCGAAAATCTCGCGAGCTCCCGCCAGCTCCTTCACATAGCGAACGGCTGCGCCCTTGTTCACGGAATTCGGAACCAGGTAAACCTTCCGGCCCTGCAGCGAGCAGCCCCAGCCGCTGCCGGCGAGCCGGCTCGCGAGCTCCTCCATCCAACCTGATGGAATCAGGTCTCTGTGTACGACGATCGAATAGAACAGCTCGTCCCAGTACCGTTCCTTGATAATCCAATCGGCATGGACAAGCTGATCGAAGCGCCCTTTGATCTCTGCTGCGGAGGCGGCTTCCCTGCGCACCGCCTCCCGCACCAGCGCATCCCATTCCAGATCTGCCCGGCCGTCGATCAGCACCTTGCCGCCGTTGCTGACGATCGCGTAACGGCTGCGTATTCCATCCGACAGTCCGTGTATGCGTTCGAACTGCTCCACGGTTCTCGTCGTCGTCGGAACAAAGTGCAGGCTTTGGCTAAGCCTCTGCAGCAGCCCAAACGCCCTGCTTGTCATATAGGAGAGCGGCGCGCCTTCGTAATACTCGACGGTTACCAATGTTCCCTCGTCGCATTCGCCTCTTGAATTGCGGGAATAGATAAGCGTCTGGTCCAAATCGCATGCAAAGATCAAGCTTAATCCTCCCTAAGCGGCTTAATGATGCCGCAGCACGAATAAGTCAAATCGGGATATTTCTCCACGGGAACGCCTCTGTCCGCAGCCAACAGCAGAATCGGGGCGAGATTCGGATTATCCGGATCGTCGACGAGTATTTTCCAGGGAATCCGCCGCAGCAGCACGCGGGTCGTCTCGCCCACGCCCGGCTTCACGAGATTGATGTCGCCGATGCCGAAGTCTCTCTGGATGTTGCGAATATCCCGTTCCCCCTGCCAGGTGACTTGATCGTCCGTCCGCGACAGCAGCTCTTCGGCTTGCTTTACGGCCTGCTGCCTGACGCTCGAAAAATGCCGCTCGATGGCCTCCACGTAAGCGTTCGATAGATCGTCCTCCGCCAGATTGCGATAATACTTCGCTCCGTGGTAATCATCGGGACCGATAAGATCGTCGCGCAGCACGGTTCTGCTGACGAGACCGGACACCGTCGAATTCAGGCACGCGCTCGGGATCAGGAAATCCTCCCGCGTGCCGTAAGTCGCCGAGCAGCAGCCCGGGTCTGCGAGAACGGCGAGATCGTCGTTCAGCTGAACGCCGTATTTCTCCGCAAAGTCTCGGCAGGCTTGTACCAGCACCTTGCGGATCGCGCCTTTGCCGGTCCATCCGTCGATGAATTGAATTTCATCCCCCGGATGGTTTCTCAATATATATTTAAGGGCGTTCTCGTCAATGCCTTTGCCCCGGATAATCGAGATGCTGTAGTGGGGCAGGGCTACCTTGTAGTAGGCTTGAATGTAGCGTTTGATCAGTACGCCGATCGGCGTTCCTGCCCGGGCCAACGACACAAGGACGGTCGAAGTCCCGCGCTTGGCCACGATTTGCTCGGATACGACCGCAACCGCCTCCGCGACCTTGGCTGCCGTCGTCTGCAAGGTCTCCTGGTAGAGGCGAATATACGAATCGGTGGGCCGATATTCAATCGGCAGCATTTCTGAATAGTGCGTTCCGGATTGAATCGCTTCTTCCCGGTCCTCCGTGCCTCGTTCCAATTCAATATCGCTTAGATCCTTTAATAGAAACACGACATCTTCCTGCTTGTAACTGCCCATGGTAGCCGGCAATGCCAGATTGCCTTCGAATACGGATGCCCTCATGCTTGAACCCTCCATGCTCTCACTTGCCGAAGAAAACCAAATGCACGACCGGAATGCCGATGCGCGCGAGCGCCCGTTCGAAGGACTCCCCTTGCTTCGGATCATACTGCCGCTCCACAAATACGAAAGCTTCATCGTATTGGCCCGGCGCGACGTTATAGATAAAGTTAGGCACCTCTTCCCCATCCGGAGCATCGAAGCGATAGGCGGAGGATACCGCGTATCCTTCCTTGCGCATCGGATGAATGGGACTTCTTGTCGTCGATTGGCTATAGGTGCCGCTTCCCATCAGCTGCGCGATTCGCATGGGAATGTACATGAACTCGCCGGTGCCCAGACATAGCACACGCTGTCCCGTTCTCCGGGAAGACAAGTATTCGGCCGCCTTGGCGATTTCCTTCCCGAGAGAGGCTTCATCCGAGACGTTCATGCCGAATCTCCCGGAATGCTTCAGATAAGCCGCCGGGCGCTCCTTGCTCTCCCGGTGCTCCTCTGCCGTCTCGATTGGCTCGTGTTCGAACATCCCGGAAACATCATGCCGTTGGAATACTATTGAGCTGTCCTCTCGCACAGCCTCGCCTTCTCCATCCGCTTCAAGAGGACTTCCTTGGACGGAGATCGCTCCTTCTACAAGAGCCAGGCTGCGAATCTGAACGCCAAGCGTGCGCGACAGCTCGGAGAAGCGCTCGCGGTCCGCCTCGGAACGCCAGTCCAGCAGACTTGCCACGACGAAGTCGCGATGCCCGAACTGCTCGTGCAGCTCCCGAATGATATTCAGCGCCGTCTTGCCCGTTGTAATCTCGTCATCCACGAGCACGATGCGCGAAGGCTTGCTGAAGAAATTCCGGTCCCGCGCATAGCAGCGATGCGCCACGGCGTGAGAGTGCTCTTCATCGAAGTTGATCGAGGAGACTCGAGAAGTAATGCTCTCGCGCGTCGTATGCAGGAACTCCGCCTGCCCCGTGAAGACATCGAACATGCTGTGCCCGAGCGCTGTGGCCGTCTCGGCGAACCCGATAAACAAGGTGGGCTCGTCAAGATGGATCTTGTTCGATATGGCCTTCCTGTAAAGCTGATCGGCGTTGTCCCGGTTGCCGAACGCGTCGGACAGGATATCGGCGGCAAGCGTCGAGGAGCGACCCAATATTCGTTCCTCGTACAAGCAGCCGAGCATCGCTCCCGAGCCTAACGACAACGACGGAACTACAGGAATGTGCTTCCCCAGCAGCTTGCTGACGAAGAGAAAGCCGCGTTTCTTATTAATCCGCGCCGCCATTTCGAACAAGCTGTCCAGCCGCAAGCCGTAAGGATTGGCGTTCACCCTTACCTCGACCTCCAGCCCATCGACAATGCTATACAAGCGCTCCCTCTCGCTGAGCGTCGGCGAGAAGGCATGTGAAGTTATGTTTTTCATGCAACACCCCAAAAATCTTTGATCGGTTCATAATTCTTCTGGACCAGTTCAAGTGCGGCTTGATCTCGTTCATCTTGTTCGCATACTCGCTTCTCATCACGCCGAGCTCGCCTTGATTGTTGGCAATGATGCTGGCGGCGTCGATATACTCCTCATGAGTTACGACGTACATAGACTGTACCGGCTGGAGATGGGACGGATGAATGATCGTCTTGCCGATAATGCCGTTCTCCTTGTCGTAAGCTACCTCGCGTATGAGTCCGTCCACGTACCGATTCAGATAGGACATGCGCAGCCTCAAGCCATCCTTGCCCATCATTTCTTGAAAAGGCGTCATCCTGAGCTGCGGCTTCAGTACCCGATCGCTCTTAAAATACTCCCAGACTGGACCCGAGACGACAAAGCCGTTGTCTTC
This sequence comes from Cohnella boryungensis, assembly GCF_042651945.1. Taxonomy (NCBI): domain Bacteria; kingdom Bacillati; phylum Bacillota; class Bacilli; order Caryophanales; family Paenibacillaceae; genus Cohnella; species Cohnella boryungensis. The sequence goes on from NZ_JBHSED010000007.1 coordinate 131,709, forward strand.
CCTGCCGAACAGGTTCAGTATATCCGTTACGCAATCCCGTATGACTCCAATGTCGTAGATCGTCATATCAGGATTCCGTCTAAGACCGAAAATGCTGGAAAAATCCGTTGCTCCGATCCGAACGTTAAGCACATAGCTCTTGTATTGAGTCAGGAGCGCATGAATATTCTGCAAAGCCGACCATCGGCTTTCACGATAGATAACATCCGGCGTTTCCAGAATCGGCATGCCATAGAGCTTCGGGGCTCCCTCGGCCTTTCCGCGATTGAACTGCTCAAGAAGCTGGAAGTACGCCTCCCCCTCCGGCGCGGTAAACTTGGGGAAAGCAAAGCCCGTTACAAGCTCAAGCCGATCCTCCAGCAGCAGAAGCAGCTTACGTAGCTGAGCCGCCGATCTTACGCGGATAAAAATCAGCGGAAGCTCCTTGTGCTGCAGCCGTCCGCAATCCAGATCATTCTGCAGCTTGTCCAAAGTAGCGCGAAGATTGTTCTCCGCAGCATACAGCTGGTTGTCTCCGACTGCGTCCTCGAGATCGATGACGAGCGAGACAAGCCCCTTAATCTTCCGATTTACAATGTCCTCGGCGATCGTCGGTCTAGTAGCCGGCATATAGAGCGCGGCTCCGACTGCATAAGCAAGCAATTCCTTGTCGTCGCGGTTGCTGAACTCCGACGGACGATGATGGAAAATATCGCTTTCTTGCTCCGGGGTTAGATAGTCAAAATACCGCAATAATCTCACCCTCCTTCTTGCTCATGCCAGTGCTGGCCACTACGAAAATAGTTCTAAAAAATATCCCCCACGTAAAATGAGGGATATTTCAACGATATACAGCTTCTTATGCCATCCGATCAGGATTGCGAGGAGGACTTTGCCTGTGCTTTTTTGCGAACGGAGCTTAGAATCATCGTGCCGACGAAAATAGCAATCAGGACGGAAAAGAATACCGCATGAGAGACATGGAAGCCGAATGCTCCGGCGATCATTTTCGCACCGATTACGACAATTAGGATAAACGCAGCTTTCTCAAGCTCGGGAAACTTCTCGATCAATCTCAGGAAAACCTGCGCGACTCCGCGCATCATGAGCACGCCGAGAATACCGCCGAGGAACAGCACCCATACTTCTTCGCTTACGCCGAAAGCGGCGAGCACGCTATCGATACTGAACGCAATATCCATCATCTCGACGGCAAGCACCGTACGCCAGAAGCCCATTCCCTTGTTTTCGATCTCGTCGTCTTCCTCTTTCGCTTTCCTGCGAATGTAAGGAATGAGCGGAATTCCGCCGACTCGAGCCAGCGCGAATTCGAGATCGAATAGATTACTTAGCGCAATCCAGAGCAGATAAAGCCCTCCGGCCACCTTGATCCAAGTAATCTTGACGAGATAGGTTCCGATACCGATTGCAAGGAACCGGAAGACATACGCTCCGATAATTCCGTAGAACAATGCCTTCTTCTGCTGTTCCTTCGGAAGATGCCGCACCATGACCGCCAGCACCAGTGCATTGTCTGCGGACAATAGTCCCTCAAGCACGATCAGGGTTCCGATAATCCCCCAGGTTGAAGGCTGCGACAGCACCTCTCCGATGTGCGCCCAGTTAAAGAAACTGCCAAAATTGTCAATAAAGCTTTGAAAAAATTCCGCCATCATGGCCCCCCTGCCGAAGATCCCTTCCGTTGATCAAACGTCGCTCTTATTTACTGCCTCTTGCCCACCTCAGGCCCCAGTTGTAAGCGACGTCCAGCTTCTGCTGATCGTCGAAAAACTGCACCAGTCGCTCGATGCTGAACGTCTGGTTGTTCACGTTACGAATCATCGCAATCGCGCACAAGCCCTTGCTGTTGTTATACTCGTCCATTCTTACCACAATATCGGGTCCGCCCGGCTGCTTGATCGTGACTACGCCGTCCGCTTGCGACCAATTCGTTACGCCTTCGTAGATAAAGGCGAATACGACGATCCGCTCGATCTCGGCCAGCCTGGCCCCGTTGATTCTCATGTTCTCCCCGCCGGCCTGAGCGCCTGTGCGGTCATCCCCGTCCAGCGACACGTAAGGCGGTCGATTGAAATCGCCGAAGGCATTGCCGAGCGCTTGTACGCCGCCCTTCGTGCCATCCTTAAGCTCGTAGAGACATCCGAGATCCAGATCGATTCCCGACGACCGGAAGAAGCCCCCCGTTTTTTTGCGATTCCAGTTCAGATTAACCAAGATTTCGCCGATCGAACCCGAGCTGTTCTTCTGAAGGTTAATGACGTCTCCCTTCTTCTTCAGCTCGATCTTGTCCAACCGAATCGGAGAAGGCGGAGCGGCTGGCGGCTGTGCCGGGGAAGCTTGTCCCGCAGGCGGTGCAGCCGGCACTGGCGGTGCGGCTGGCTCCGGCGGTTTCGCCGCCGGAGGAGGCGTCGCAGGCGCTGCGGGCTGTTCCTCGCGCACCTCGACTCCGAAGCTGCCGCACAGGGCTGCCAATCCGCCGGAATAGCCCGACCCAATGGCATTAAATTTCCATTCGCCATTGTATCTATATAATTCCCCTACGACGATCGCGGTTTCGACAGGAAAGTTTTTGCCAAGTTCATAACGGAGCAATACGTTGCCCGAAGCCTCGTCAACGATACGAAGATAGGCATCGTTCACAAGAGAGAAGTTTTGCTTGCGCGCGTCTCCCTCGTAAATTGTCAAGCTAAACGCTACCCTCTCGATTTCTTTGGGAACAGCGCCAAGTTCGATGCTCAATTGCTCTTGGTCGGATTGATTTCCGTAGCTTTTCCTGTCTTGACCGACGATGCGGATCGATCCGGCGGCGCCCGTCGGATTGGAATAAAAGATTAGGTCCTGATCGGAGCGGACCTTGCTATTGCCCTGCAATGCGAATACGGAGAAGTCCAAATCTACTCCCGAGCTTGCTCCCCAACCCATCCCGACAATCACTCGGGAAACGGAAGGGTTATTCTTCGTTACATCCGCTTTCTGACCTTTAATGATTGACAATGACATGCGCGGCAAAGCCTCCGTTCGGGTTAGTTACTTGGCATCCAAGCCGTAATTGTGAGCCAGTGCGGACAGTCCTCCGGAGAAGCCCGATCCGATGGCTTGGAACTTCCAATCTCCGCCATGGCGATAGAGCTCGCACACGACGACAGCTGTCTCGACGGAGAAATCCTCGCCCAGATCGTAACGCAGTATCTCACTGCCTGTCTGCTCGTCCACCAGTCGTACGAATGCATTGGACACTTGTCCAAAATTCTGGTGACGCGCTTCCGCATCGTGAATCGTTACGGTGATGCCGATACGATGTATCCCAGCGGGAATCTTCGTGAAGTCGAGCTTGATTTGCTCGTCGTCGCCGTCGCCCTCTCCGTCCCGATTATCTCCGGTATGAACGACAGCGCCATTGTATACGGTCAAATTGTTGTAAAATACGAAATCCTCAATACCGCCCGCCTTGCCATTGGCATTCAGCAAGAACGCCGAAGCGTCCAAATCGAAACCTTCACCTCCGGAATACTTGTTCGTATCCCATCCGAGGCCGATAATGGCTTTGGTGAGGCCGGGGTTTGTTTTCGTCAGATCGATTCTTTGGCCTTTCGAAAGGCTGATGGTCATCTGGATTTCCTCCTATACTTGTACTCCGAAGTCGCGGCACAGGCCGGCGAGTCCGTCCCGATAGCCGCTGCCTACCGCGCTGAACTTCCATTCTCCGTTATGTCTGTACAGCTCCGCTACGACAACCGCAGTCTCGACCGAGAAGTCTTCTCCCAGATCGTAGCGAATCAATTCTTCGTCCGTGCCGTTGTTCAAGACGCGGGCGAACGAATTGGCTACTTGTCCGAAATTCTGGTTGCGCGCCGCCGCATCGTGAATCGTGATGCAGAAGGCGATCTTCTCTATATCCGCCGGAACTTGACCAAGGTCGATGACGATGGACTCGTCGTCCCCCGCGCCTTCGCCCGTTTGGTTGTCCCCGGAAAGCTGAATGGAGCCGTTCGCGTTGCTCTTGTTGTTGTAAAAAATAAATTGACTGTCCGAACTAACCTTGCCCGAGGCATTCAGGCAGAATGCCGAAGCGTCCAGATCGAACGCGCTGCCGCCGTCGTACTTGTTCGTATCCCAGCCTAGTCCGACTCTGACCTTCGTAAGACCCGGATTGGATTTGGTCAGATCAACCTTCTGGCCCTTGGACAAATTAACCGCCATCTGCACTTCATCCTCCTTGAATGGAAAAGGACCGCAATCCGATTGAACAGCGGTCCCCAAAAGCGGGTACTACGACCTTACATAAGCCCGAAGTCTTTGCACAGGCCGGCCAAGCCGTCTTTATAGCCGCTGCCTACCGCATTGAATTTCCATTCGCCGCTGTGACGATAGAGCTCGCCTACGACAACCGCAGTTTCTACGGAGAAGTCTTCGCCAAGGTCGTAACGGATCAATTCTGCGCCGGTATCTTCGTTAACGATCCGCACGAACGCGTTCGTAACTTGTCCGAAGTTCTGACCTCTTTCAGCCGCTTCGTGAATCGTGATGCAGAATGCGACCTTCTCGACTTCCGGAGGAACCGTAGACAGGTTGACCTTCACTTGCTCGTCGTCGCCGTCTCCTTCGCCGGTAAGGTTATCGCCCGTATGCACGATGGAGCCATTGACGTTCTGGAGGTTGTTGTAGAAGATGAAGTCTTTTTCGGAAGCGGCTTTGCCTGCCCCGTTCAAGCAGAAGATGGAGGCGTCGAGGTCAAAATCCTTGCCGCCGTCATATTTGTTTGTGTCCCATCCGAGACCTACCAGTACCTTCGTAAGACCCGGATTCGTTTTCGTCAGATCGATCTTTTGACCTTTGGACAAGCTGATAGACATAGCAATTACCTCTTTTCGTTAATTTTATGTTTTGAATTAAAGAATTCCCAATTCTGTTACTGATACTCACGCGCGAGCAGATCGATGTGAGCCGCGAAGGAGCCTTCGCCGATGGCGTTGAACTTCCATTCTCCGCTATGACGGTAAACCTCTCCTACGATCAGGGCCGTTTTGCCTGAGTAGTTATCCGTCAGATTGAAGCGAACGAGCTCTTGCTGACTGGCTTGGTTCAACACGCGAATGTAAGCCGATGCGATCATGCCGAAATCTTGCTTGCGATTGACGCAGTCGTAGATGTTCACGACAACCAGAATCCGCTGAATGTTGGCGGGTACGCGAGCAAGGTCGATGTTGATCTGCTCGTCGTCGCCGTCTCCTTCGCCCGTGCGGTTGTCGCCGGAATGAACGACGGAGCCGTCCGGACTCTTGAGATTGTGGAAGCAGACGAGGTTCTTGCCGGTCAGCTTGCCGTTCTCGTCGAGCAGCAATGCCGATGCGTCGCAGTCGATGTCCACCTTTTTGGAACCGAAAAAGCTTCTCTTCTGAACGGGATCCCATCCGAGACCTACGGTAATTTTGCTAAGTCCGGCGTTCCCCTTCGTGAGGTCGATCTTCTGTCCTTTTACTAGCGAAATCGTCATGTCAAGCAGGATCTCCCTTCAACTCAAATCTTTTGTTGCGGAGCGGAATGAGTCTATGAATCTCTCATCCCTCGACTAACATAATGTACGGGCATGCGACAAAAAGGTTTCATCCCCTTAAATTATAATGCAAATATCGCCAAGATTCGAGTTCTGCAACCTAAATTTCCTGTAAATTATGGAAGTGCGCCGAAAGCCGTAACCTTTTGTCCGCCTCGTCCGTCTACATCATTAAGCGTTGTAACAAAATAAAAAAAGCTGGCAAGGGTACATCCCCTGCCAACTTCGAGATCATATTCGATTACAACACCCTGCGGGCTGTTACATAAGCCTTGGACCAATAGTTAGAATTCATGTTGGATACCGTTACTCCCTGGCTTGTGCTTGCGTGCAAGATTTTGCCGTCTCCGGCGTAGATGGCGACATGGCTGATTCCGCCGCCTCCGGTTTTGAAGAAGACCAGGTCTCCGACGCTTAGATAGCCCTTGTCGACCTTCTCTCCTGTGTAGGACTGGGATACGGACGTTCTTGGAAGGTCTATGCCGGCTTGCTTGAATACGTATTGAACGAAAGAAGAGCAATCGAACGTGCTTGTATCTCCCGGCTGCGAGCCGTATTGATATGGAGTTCCGATATAGTCTTTGCCGTAGGCAAGCAAATTGAGGGAATCCGGCGTGGCCGCATTCGCCGTGGAAGACGACCCGATCATCGTTCCGAATAGTCCGGTAACGGCAAGACTGCAAGCGAGCAAGGCTTTAATGACGAATTTCTTGTTCATGTACGGTAAATCCTCCCGGCTTCTCTGGCTGCATCGAACCATCGTTGTCGGGATTTACTATAACACATCGGGTTTCTCCGATATTTTACCAAGGAGAGAGTGAAGTCTGTGTTATAGGGATTTTCCGTCGTTTCTTAGAATGTAATTAGAAAACGTTAATATTGCTGCATCCTCAATGTCGGAAGGCGTTACCCAGCCGTTATTGCCTTGAATCAGGCCGTCAGCCTGATTCTTTTTTTGTTTTCCGGGAGCAGGCCGGTTACTGCTATACCTTCAGCTCGGAATGGCGAATCGCCGAGGTTTCGATCTGAATGGTCGCATGCTCGATCTTGAATTTCTTCTCGATGAGCCCGAGCGCCTGTTGGAGAACGGCTTGCTGATCGGTATCGTCTGCGACGAGTAAATGACAGCTTAAAGAATCCATCCCCGACGTAATCGTCCATATGTGCAAATCGTGCACATCCAGCACTCCGGGAACGCTCGCCAGCGTCGCGCTCACCTTCTCGCGGTCGATCGTCGCCGGCGTGCCCTCCATCAGGATGTGGACGGTGTGCTTGATCACGCCCCAGGCGCTTCTGAGAATAAGAAGGGATACAAGGACGCTGATGATGGGATCTGCGATGTACCATCCGAACGCAAGCATAAGAATGCCTGCCGCCACCGCGCCGACTGAGCCTAACGCATCCCCCAGCACGTGAAGATAGGCGCTTCTGAGATTGAGGTTGTTCTTGACGTCTCCTTTGCGAATCAGAGCGTATGCGCTAAGCAGATTGGCTAACAGACCAACAGAGGCAATAAGAATCATAGGCAAGCTGGACACTTCCGGCGGCTCGTTAAAGCGTTGATAGGCTTCCCACATAATAAATCCGGCGATGAGAAACAGCGTAACACCGTTGAAGAGAGCCGCCAATATTTCGAAACGGTAAAAGCCGTACGTTTTGCTCGGGGAAGCCGGTCTGGCCGCGAACCAGAAAGCGACCAGACTGAGGGCCAGCGAGCTGGCATCGCTGAGCATGTGGCCGGAATCCGAAAGCAGCGCCAAGCTGTTCGTCAGCAGGCCGCCCGCGAACTCCAGCACCATAATCGTGGCCGTGATGATAAGCGCGATCATCAGGCCCTTCTTGTTCCCTTCGCGATTCGCATCATGGTGGTGGTGACCGCCAAGCCCATGATGATGGTGGTGATGATCATGGCCGTGAGTATGATCGTGCGGGTCGTCGTGGTCGTGCGTATGGTCGTGATCGCGAGTATGGTCGTGCGGGTGACTGTGCGCGGGATCGCTATGCTTGTCGGTAGCGAGAGATCGCGAGCCTTTGCGCTCATCCACATGATCGTGCGCGCCATCGCGGTTATGAGGGTGGCTGTGCACGGGACCGCTCTGATCATCAGCAGTACGGTTGTGTGTCCTTATAGATTCCAGGTCAGTAGCTCCAGCTTTAATGTGCTTATCGTCTTTATCTCGTGAGCTAGACATTTCAATCCCTCTCTCCACAATATATGAATACATGTTCATATATTATGATGTTCGATATTCATGAAAATGTCAATAGTCTATCCAGCTTCTTCCTCGCCTATTTAGGAAAGCTGCTGGTACTACAGCAATTTAATTTGACTTAGCCGCACGCCCCCCCTCACCTCGACCGATCTCCGCCACTTTAGTTCGACCTAGCACTACTATTCCCCTCACCTCGACGGGGCTCCGCAGCTTTAGTTCGAGTTAGTAAAACTATTCCTGCCACCACGACGTATCTCCGCCACTTTAGTTCGACTTAGCACCACTATTCCCCTCACCTCGACGGGTCTCCGCAGCTTTAGTTCGAGTTAGTGAAACTATTCCTGCCACCACGACTTATCTCCGCCACTTTAGTTCGACTTAGCACCACTATTCCCTCACCTCGACGGGTCTCCGCAGCTTTAGTTTGATCTACTCCAACTATTCCTGGCTCCATGGGCGTTTTTCGCGCAGGAGTCGGTTCCTGAACCAAAGGGATAGCGGCGCCAGCAGCTGATCTTGAAGTCCGACAAGCCGCAGGCTGCAGGCTGCACCGGCCGCATACATATGCTTGTCGCTACGGCGGCCACCCACCCGCACAGAACAAAGAAGAAGACCCCGCTCGAAAGGAGGCCACTGAAAAAGTCTTTCAACTAAAAGAAGGTAACGTTCCTCAATTACATTGAGAGAGCAGTACCTTCTTTGCTGTATAATTAAAGTATTACAGC